>JASJDV010000010.1 GCA_030064985.1 Simkaniaceae bacterium
CCCTGATTAGCAGCGAGGGTATAATAATGGACAGCTTCCTTGTAGTCTTGTGGGACTCCTTTCTCATGCTCATAGCACATTCCCAAATTAGACTGCGCTGCTGCATCGCCCTGATTAGCAGCGAGGGTATAATAATGGACAGCTTCCTTATAGTCTTGTGAGACTATTTTTCCAAAAAAGTAGTAATGTCCCAATTTAATCTGCGCCTTTGCGTAACCTTGATCAGCAGCCAGTGCGAGATGCTCGATAACTTTCTCGTAATCTTGTAGGACACCTAGTCCATCCTCGTAGCAAACTCCCAAGTTAAACCGCGCATCTGCACAATCCTGATCAGCGGCCAGTTTATAGTAATGGGCAGCTTTGTTATAGTCTTGCGGGGTATCTTTGTTGCCATGTTCGTAGCAATATCCCAATCTGAGCTGCGCGTTTGTATAACCCTGATTAGCAGCTAGGGTGTAATGCTCGATAGCCTTCTTATATTTTTTTGCACTCCAATAATAATCTCCCAAACTAGTTTGCACCATTGGATCATCCTGATTAGCACTTAACAAATCAGCTTTTACCATGAAAACCGCACAAGTGGGTAGAATCGCATATTTGACAAGCGTTAAGTTAGCAGCCTTCGCTAAGTTCCTCCAACTTTTCCCCTTTTTCTTGTTGCGCTCTATTATTTTTTTGTAGCTAAACCAAAACAGGAACGACAAAACACCTAACACGCCCAACCCAATCGATCCCCCTACTGTTAATCGATAGATCGTTGATCTTGGATAATCCGTTGAAAAGCTCAATGCAATCAAAGGTATCGAGCAAAAAAGAACCGCCCAAAGTGCGCAGTGAAAATGCTTCGTTGCCCTAGATACCTCTTTCGAAAACTTTTTGATTATGGGTAATAATTTCAACATGTCATCAAATCATAACTATAGTCACAAAAACCTTTAATCGGGTATAGATTCCTAGCTATACAAAATACAGGCAAAAAAGACAATAAATTTCATACTGAATGGGAATTTTGGGAGAAATTCGCTAAAACTATTATGCGTCAAAAAACAGCATAAAAATGAGTAGATTTTTCAAAGAAATTGGAGTAAACTTAGTCTCTTATGACTGAAGGACAGCTACCAAAAGCCTATAATCCTGACCTTGTTGAACAGAAGTGGTATGCTTTCTGGGAACGCGAAGGTTTTTTTCGTGCTGATCCCTTATCGGATCGCACTCCTTATTGTATTATTATGCCTCCACCCAACGTTACAGGTGTTCTCCACATGGGGCATGCTCTTGTCAGCACGTTGCAAGATGTTTTGATCCGATGGAAACGTATGGAAGGCAAGGAAGTTCTCTGGGTCCCAGGTCTCGATCATGCAGGCATTTCCACACAAACTGTCGTCGAAAAAGATTTGATCGCAAAACAGGGAAAGCGTCGTGCCGACTATGGAAGAGAAGAGTTTCTTGCATGCGTTTGGAAATGGAAAGAAACATCTGAAAATCGGATCATCGACCAATTAAAGAAAGTGGGCTGCTCCTGCGATTGGCTGCGTAAGCGCTTCACAATGGATAAAGATGCTAATTTAGCTGTGCGGACCCTTTTTAAAAAGATGTTCGATGAAGGCCTTATCTATCGTGGTGACTATTTAGTGAATTGGGATCCTGTGACTCAAACGGCCCTTGCCGATGATGAAGTCGAATATGAGGAAAAAGAAACCAAACTTTGGCACTTCCAATATCCTTTGGAAGGGGGAGAAGGTCATTTAACAATAGCAACGACAAGACCAGAAACCATGCTGGGAGATGTTGCTGTTGCTGTTTCTCCCAAAGACCCCCGTTATCAAGCTTTTATTGGGAAAAATGTCATTCTGCCTATTGTCAATCGAAAACTTCCCATTGTTGCAGATACCTATGTGGACCCTGAATTTGGAACAGGAGTCGTCAAAATCACTCCAGCTCATGACCCCAAGGATTGGGAACTTGGTCAAAGACATGACCTTCCTCTGATCAACATTTTGAATGGTGATGGAACGCTAAATGAAAATGGTCTGGAGTTTGAAGGGCTCACAATGGAAGAAGCGCGCCTCCGCATTCTAAAACGGATGGAAAAGCTCGGTCATCTAGATAAAATTCAACCCTACACACATCGAGTTGGCGTTTCTTATCGCTCAAAAGCAATCATTGAACCCTATCTTTCAAAGCAATGGTTCATTCGCATGGAACCCTTTAAGAAAAAGCTCATCGATGCAGTGAAAAAAAACAAAGTAAAAATTATTCCTAAGAATTGGGAAAATACCTACTTTCATTGGATTGAAAATCTGCGCGATTGGTGTATTTCTAGACAACTGTGGTGGGGACACCGTATCCCCATTTGGTACCACGAATCGGGAAAAGTTCTCTGCTTTGAAGGAGAAGGAAAACCACCTGAAGTTGGAAAAGATCCTAGTGGATGGACACAAGATCCAGACGTATTAGATACCTGGTTTTCTTCATCACTCTGGCCCTTTAGCTCTCTGGGCTGGCCCCATAAAACAAACGCACTCAAAAAGTTTTATCCTAACTCTGTTCTCGTCACGGGTCATGATATTTTATTTTTCTGGGTAGCTCGCATGATTATGATGGGAGAATATGTAACCGGAAAGGTCCCCTTTCCTGAAACTTCTCTTCAAGGTCTTATTTTTGGAAAATCCTATTGGAGAGAAAACAAGGATGGAGGCATCACTTATGTTTCTCATGAAGAAGAAGGAAAAGATATTCACTCAAAATGGGAAAAGATGTCGAAATCCAAAGGAAATGTCATTGATCCTCTAGAAATCATCAATACGTATGGAGCAGATGCCATGCGCATGACTTTATCTGCAAGCGCAACACATAGCTCTCAAATCGACCTCGATAGACGCCGTTTTGAAGAGTTTAAAAACTTTACTAATAAGATTTGGAATGCCTCTCGCTTTGTCCTTATGAATCTCACGATTACAGCAGAAGAGCTCACGGAAGGGCTAGGTGAATTAGGGCTTGATGATCGGTGGATCTTATCGATGCTCAATCGGACCATTAATGAGATGAGAAGTCATTTAAAAGGCTACCATTTTGATCGCGTTGCGATGAGAGGCTATACCTTTTTTTGGGATGAGTTCTGCGCTTACTATATTGAGATGGCAAAACCAACCCTTTTTGGTCAAGGTGGCGATTGTAAGAACAAGCAAAAGGTTCTGACAATTGTCCTTCTAGCTGCCATTCGCCTAATGCACCCCATTGCTCCATTCATTACGGAAGAAATTTTCCAGTTACTCAAGAAAAAGTTCCCTGAGCTTAAGTCCTCCAACCCTGACCCTTACACCGAAGAAGCAATTGGAGCTCTTCTCTCTCCAGCCTGCGCTATTTCGCCTTACCCAAAAGTTATGCGAAAAAAAGATATTTCGCCTGAGACTGAAGAAACTTTTGGATTTGTGAATGAAGTTGTCTATGCCATCCGAAACATTCGCGCCGAAATGAAACTTCCTCCATCAACACCCACAGATGTCATCATTGAAGGAAAAACAACTCTTATAGAAAAACACCAAAAAATCATTCTTTCTCTAGTCCGGATAAAGAGCCTTATTTTTAATCCTGCAGAATCCCCGACAGGATTGACAGCATCTGCTTTAGTAAAAGACCTTAAGATCACTATCCCTCTTCCCGAAGAATTTCAAGACAGGGAAAAAGAGCGCCTTGCAAAGGAAAAAGAAAAGCTGGATAAGCAGATTGCCTCTCTCAAAAATCGGCTAAATGATCCTAATTTTGTTAGGCGAGCTCCCAAAGAGCTGGTAGAAAAAACAAAAGCTCAGCTTGCAGAAGCTGAGACAAAACTAGTGGATCTCTAACGAATAAACAACAAAATCTTTTTCCTTATAAACGGTCGTACATTCCTTTTTTAATCCATTTTTCTCCGCTACGCGAATGGATCTTTGATTATTGGGATCAATAAGAGAGATGATTCTTTTATACCCTTTTTTAGAAAAACCATATTCCATGCAAGCCCGAGCTGCCTCGATCGCAAATCCCTGCCCCCAGAATTTTCGAATGAAGAGATAACCCACTTCGATTTCATCTTGTCCATTGATATTAGGTTGAAATAAAAGACCGCAAAGTCCTAGAAATTCCTCTGTTTTTTTAGCTCACAGGCCAGAAGACCAATCCCCATCTCTTTGTAAAGGTTTTGGGAACGTTTAATCCATTTATTTGCTTCAACTTCATCTTTTGTTCTAGGATAAAACTCCATGGCAATAGGATCGGAAAATATTTTCATGAGATTAGCGCTATCGCTCTTTAGCACAGGGCGGAGTCTCATTCTTTTTGTTTCAAGACTTTGCACGTTTTCTCTCCAACTTTTCTTTCTTTAAAAGATGTCTAAAAAAATATGTTTCTTTTGAAATGACTCCTCCAAGCAAAAAAAGAGCAACCAAGTTAGGAAAGGCCATTAAACCATTCATCATGTTTGCGAAACCCCAGATAAGCTTAAGACCTAAGATGGCCCCTGGGAAAACAACCAGTGTATAAATCACACGATAGCCCTTCGTTGCTCGATATCCAAAGAGATATTCGACACACTTTTCTCCATAATACGCCCATCCTAAAATTGTCGAATAGGCAAAAGGAATAAGCGCAATCGCTACGATGAATCCGCCATAAGGGATAATCGTATCAAAGGCTTTAAGAGCCATAGCCGATCCGTCTAACATCTTTCCATCAGCCCCTATTTCTCCTAAGACTCCTGATACTGCAATGACAAGTCCTGTGATTGTGCAAACAATGCCTGTCGTGATGAAAACACTACACATTGAAACAAGGGCTTGGCGACCAGGAGTATCAGTTTTAGCTGCTGCAGCTGCAATAGGCGAACTCCCAAGTCCTGCTTCACTGGAAAAAACACCTCTTGACACCCCCATTTGTATCGCCATCATAACCGTGGCTCCTGCAAATCCTCCCACAGCAGCCTGCCCGCTGAAAGCAGAACGGAAAATAAGGACAAAGGCAGCAGGAACATCTTCTATTTTAAGAGCAATGATGGTGAGTCCTCCAATGATATAAAAAATAGCCATTGCAGGGACGAGAACTCCCGCAATTTTTCCAATACTTTTGATGCCTCCAAGTAGAGCAACCCCAACAATGCTCATTAGACCAATACCTGACCAGATGGGATCTACATGAAAAAAACTAGAAAAAGCAAGAGATACAGAGTTAGCCTGAACCATATTTCCTGTACCTAGGGCTGTGATTGCTCCCAAAATAGCAAAAATCACAGCAAGCCACTTCCAACGCAGCCCTTTCTCAATATAATACATTGGGCCGCCGCACATCTGTCCACTCTCGTCAGTCACGCGGTATTTAATGGCTAAGATCGCCTCTCCATATTTGGTTGCCATCCCAAAAAGTGCGGCTCCCCACATCCATACAAGAGCTCCCATTCCCCCAATGGTCATAGCCGTTGCAACACCTGTAATGCTCCCAATACCAATCGTTGCGGCTAAGGCTGTCATCAGTGCTTGAAAATGACTAATATCTCCTTGAGCCTTGTCATCGCGTCGACTAAAGGCCAGCTTATGCGCATAAAGAAGGTGTTGAAATTGAAGACCTCGGATTCTAATTGTTAAATAGAGGCCAACAATGACAAGCAAAATAAGGAGGGGAGGACCCCAAATGATACCATTGAGTGCATCAATGACCTGAGTGAGTGAGTTCATTGATTGAGTGATGTCGTTTCAAAAATGCATAAATCGCACCATAAACGGTTTCTTCTTTCTTTTCCACATTCTCATTCATCTTTTGGAGCTCTTCACATGAAATAAGCTCTGCAAGTTTATTTTACACATCAAGGCATAAGTGTGAGGGAAAATTTCTTTATGCAGGAATTTCTATCTCACGCTAAGTGAGCTGAGCAATGATTTCAGAAAAAATTTACCCTCCAATACAATTTTTTGCCCCTAGCGTCATTATCGGCAAAAAGTACTGGTGAGCAAAAAAAGACCACAATCAGCGGCTACACTAGTCATAATAAAAGAGATTATGCTAAGTTTAAATTTTTTTACCTAGGTTAATCGATGCCATCTCATGAGTTTTCTAACACCTCTTCCCGCCCCAGATAAACTCATCAAGACGTTTCCCCTCTCTAAACAAGAGAAAAAATGCATTTCTCTCATGCGTCTTACTGGAGAACATATCATGCGTGGAGAGGAAGATCGCATTGTTATTTTTGCAGGACCTTGTTCCATTCATGATCCGGAAATTGCCCTAGAATATGCGCTATTTCTAAAAAAACTTTCACAAAAAGTTGACGAGAGAATTTTTATCGTTATGCGGGTCTTTTTAGAAAAGCCTCGAACTCGGTTTGGATGGAAGGGCTTTTTATGTGACCCTCTTCTCGATGGAAGTTATGAAATTGAAAAAGGTCTTTATGACTCGAGGGAACTTCTTTTAAAACTTCTTCAAATGGACATACCCATTGCAACAGAATTTCTCGACCCCATCCTTTCTTTTTATACCCAAGACCTTGTCTCCTGGGGAATCATTGGGGCTCGCACGTCTTCCTCACAAATCCATAGACAAATGGCCTCACATCTTCCGATGCCTGTTGGGTTTAAAAATGAAATAGCTGGAACGATTGATCATGCCATCTGTGGTGCTTTGGCGGCTAGACATCCACAAGCTTCCATAGGAATTGATACAAAAGGAAGAATCTCCTCGCTGAAAACTTCCGGAAATCCCTACACCCATGTGATTTTACGGGGTTCCCATACTTTTTCAAATTACGACCATCTATCCATTCAAGAAGCGATTCAAAAACAACGCCTTCACGGTCTTAGCTCTCGCCTTTTAGTCGATTGCGCGCACGGCAATTCTCAAAAAGATCTAAAAAAGCAACAAGTTGCTTTTTATACAGTCTTAGAACAAATTGCCGAGGGAAATGCTTTAATCATGGGACTGATGTTAGAAAGTCACCTTCAAGGAGGAAATACCCTTTCTATTACCGACCCCTGTTTAGACTGGAAAACAACCGAGGAACTTATTCTTCGGGCTTACCAGTCACTTTCTTCAACGCAACTCTCGCCTCACTAGAATAGGATGCTGATACTAATGTTTTCCTTAAATATCCTATTAGCTAGGTTGATGTAAAATTGGGGTGATTTTGGCAAGATATTCTTGTTTCATTGAGGAAACACATGCAAGATTAATCAATAACAATTAGCTCTGTCCAGAGTTGTTGTTTCCATTCTTGGATAACATCCCCCTCTTTATCGCGGATCTCAGCTTTATAGGTTAAAAGCCCCTCTTTTTCTCGATAATCATCGCCGAGAAGGGAATAAGTGACAACGCCTCGGCAACGAGAAATGGGGTAGGAAAGCGTTTCTCGAGTATAATTTTTATAAAGAAGATCTAAAACCAAAGTCATTTGTTTATGGAAAAAATTTCTTGGAAGACGCCACTGCACGATAAGTTCTTGCCCTTTTGGTGGATTTTTCTGAAGAGGGTCAGGACTGCCCACATAGGTACTGGCTAGCTTACTTCGGTCTTTAGATTCGCGCTTAACAGAAAGATAATATTTCCCGCAGCTACAAAAAAGGAAAAGGAAAACAAAAAGGAAAGATTGACTCGGCCGCATATCACCTGTAAAATTTATCAATAAGACTATGAACCATCAAAAAGAAAGTGTCAATGGGATCATCTTTTCAGAAAACCGGAAAGAGATCCTTCTAACAAAAAGACGAGACATCCCTGTCTGGGTCCTTCCTGGAGGAGGAATCGAAACCAATGAAACGCCAGAAAAAGCTGTGATCCGTGAAATGAAAGAAGAAACAGGTTACCAGGTTGCGATTCTTCGGAAAGTCGCAGAATATACCCCTCTAAATCGTCTGGCCCATTACACACACCTCTTCGAGTGCTCGATTACCGGTGGCAAACCAATCCTTACTTCTGAAACTCAAGGACTGGGCTTTTTCAGTATTGACCATCTTCCCCCCACCCCTCCTCCTTATCCCGACTGGATCTCGGATAGCCTAGAAAGTTCTTCCATTCTTCTTCAAAAACCCATTTATAGCGTTACCTATTTGAACCTTTTGAAACACCTCCTGCATCACCCCATTTTAGTCTGCCGCTTCCTTCTAACCCGCTTAGGACTCCACATCAACAACAAGTAAATTTTTGCTGTGGAAAATCAACCTAAATCTGATTGAAATTTTACTGATTGAATAATCTGCTGAATGCTGGAGCGAACTTCTCTTGAATCACGGAGGGTTGAATCTCGATCATTTTTCTTTGATTTCCTTTAATACTCCGCACTTCTACAGTCTTTTTTCCTACCAACCTAAAGATCCCCTTTTCCTGCCCATTAGAAATTAAAATTTCCTTGGGAGCTCGAGGACCATTAAAACGTCCTGATACAACATATCCTTCTCTCTCATCTTTAAAAATAGATTCTCCATCAAAGACTTGAAAAGGTTGCTCGCCGATTAAACAGTCTAGGATCGTGGGGAAAATATCAATATGTGAAATGACAAGCTCTTCAACATGCTTTTCGTGGGCTCTCTGGTTATCCCCTAATTTCATATAAATCGGAGGCTCTGTTTGCATAGGGCTTAGATGAGAGGCATGAAAAAGCTGTCCCTCTTCAAAGAACTCCTCTCCATGATCTCCTGTGAAAATGACAATTGATTCATCATAGATCCCTTTATTTTTTAAAGCGCTCAATACATTTCCAAATAAGGAATCCATGAAGTGGATAGCATTTCGATAACGATTCTTGATGAGTTCGATGTTTTTTAAGGAATTAGAAACGCGCAAATGAGTTTTTTCTTCGCTAATTGGATTGAAATGAACGGGATAATTTTCCGGCCAGTTATAATTAAAATGGGTCGACTCTAAGAAAAAAACGTAGATATTTCCCTCTTTGGCTCCTTTTTTATCAAGGTCGTGCATAAAGGCATCCACAACCTTTACATCTGATTCCCACGCCTGAGTTGGATAGTAATG
The DNA here is from genome assembly GCA_030064985.1 of Simkaniaceae bacterium. Lineage (GTDB taxonomy): Bacteria > Chlamydiota > Chlamydiia > Chlamydiales > Simkaniaceae > Neptunichlamydia. The sequence continues at coordinate 8,989 of JASJDV010000010.1, forward strand.
GGGATAGACGTGGTAGGAATCAGCTAAATAATGCTTTTTTCCAAAGATGACATCTGATAGCGCATAGTATTTAAGCTGGGCAGCAGAATAAACATGAATTTTATAGCCCATCTTCTTTAAAAGCTGCAGGGGAATACTTCCTGCCTTCCATTTTTCTTTCGCTTCGGCCCAATGAATAGGATAGTTTGAGTGAAAAATCGAATACCAAGAGATCTGAGTTGCATTTGCACTCGAAAATGTTTTCTTAAAGGTCATGTTTTCATCCCTAAAAACTTTGATATTCTTGGCTATTTTCTCCGTTAAAAAATCTTGTCTTAAGCTCTCAACAATAAATAGATAGATATTTGGTTTTTTAAGGTTTTTCATAGGAATCGAATGGACTTTTTTTAATGTTTCATTTTCGTTCGGAAGCTTTTTCAAAAAGTTTTCCATACTAATGATCACTTCACTGCGTGACAAAAGCGTCGATTTCCAAGGAAGGATTTTTTCGTAGCGGTAATATTGTTGATGTTCAAATCGCGAAGTCATCGTCATATCCATCGCTAGTAACCCAATGGGTAAACAACAAAGTGTTTTCACAAGTCTTTGATGAGTGACTTTAACCGGTTTTTTTTCAGCAAGTTTCCCTGTTAATGTGTAAAAGATAATTGCAAAGAGAGGGAGGAACAAAGCCACAGAAACTAAAAGAAAAATCCAAGTCCCAATGCTAATTCCTGTTAGATGAAGAAGCTCAATAAAATTTTCTAGGCTTTCATCAAAGACCCAATGAAGACTATAATAGACCGAAATACCCATGTAGCGAACTAAGACAAAGTCCGCATAATGAAGAGTAAAAAACAGAAAGCACAGACTGATAAAACCATAATAAATAGTCTTATGAAATGAGGCCTTAATGATATTTCCGACCAAGACCAGCAGTAGAACTTCCGAGAAAATCTGTATCAAAGCATAACTTAAAAAATAGATCGAAGCTAAAGTGCAGGCTTTTTCAAATGAAACAACATGGTAAATAGTCATTAGGCCCATTCCAAGTAAAAGTAACCCAAAATAATAAGGGTTAACCAATAATGTGCGTTGCCAAAATGGTTTGGAAGTTTTCTCCCCTTCCATCGTTATCCCTGAGCCTTGCGTTTCTTAACCTTTCTGATCTCCTTCTGACAAAAATAGTGGCCGTTGTCAATTGCTTTTTTTTCAAAAAAACCTATCTTAATCATTATAAACCTATCTCAAATAAAAATTTTTATTCGGGATAGATTCATCACCTTAAAAAAGGATAACATCCGCAATTACATAGCAAATGTCGCTCACAAAAAATAGGCTCTACAACAAGTTTTAAATAGACCAATAGCGTAGCTATAACATTCATAGGGTTGATCTCAACGCCAATGGGACAATAAGACCGCAGTTGCTTGAGAAACATTAAGAGAGTCTACAGCCCCCTTCATAGGGATATAAAGGTGAAAATGTGACCTTTTCAATAAAAGGGGTTGAATTCCAGCGCCTTCAGCGCCCACTATTAAAACTGTCTTCTCAGGAAATTCAAAAGAGTCCAAGGGTCGCGCTTGATCTGAAATTTCTGCTGCTACTGAAAAATAGCCTGCATCCTGAAACTTTTTGAGGGTATCAACAAGATTAGAAACGGGCATAAGTGGAACGATTTCAGAAGCTCCCGCGCTCGCTTTAGAAACAACAGGAGTCAGTGCTACATTCCGATTGGTCGAATAAATAACAGCATCTACCCCAAAACATTCTGCAGCACGAAGAATCGATCCAAAATTCTGTGGATCTTGAATTGCATCACACAGTAAAATAAGCCTTTTTTCAGAAACGTTCTTGAGAAACTCTTTCGCTGTTAAAAATTCTCTTTCCTGAACTTTAGCAATCAAGCCCTGATGCGATTCAGACCGAACAATAGAAGCAAGTTTATGCTTGGGAGTGAGCAAAACTCCAACCCCCTTTTCTTTTAAATGATCAACAAGAGGATCATCTTTTTTATAGGTATGGACTTCAATAAACCGCTCAGGATTTTGCTTTAAAACCTCTTTTAATGCGTGCTTTCCCATGATCCATCTCATCGCAAGAACTCACTTTTTATCATGTAATTTTTCTTTGGGCCAATCGTTTGGTAGCGCATTAAGAAATGATTCCTACTGACCCAGTCCCATAGTAAGCTGTAGCGATCAGATTGGCATGTTGCGCATCCTTTACGTTCAGCTTTATTAAGAGTCATAAAGAGGCGATTACTCTCTTCTTGGTAAAAGTAAATGTCAATTGAAGTGTCCAAAAAATGATACCGATAAAATTTTCTAGCAAAAAAGAGGTCTTTATTTTCAGTTTCATGCCATAGCTGTTCTTGATAAAGAAGTTGATTTCCTTCCTGGGGATCAAATTGCCCTGCGCCCCTCATTCTTCCTTTTGGAAAGCCATCAGGGTGGATCACCATGCGGTTAATCTTCCATTTCCCAATCAAATCTTTTCTGTTCATAGATCCATCTTAACACAATGAGAAATTTGATTATAAATGCTATCTTAGCTATAAGGCGTCATTTTGTAGTCTAAACTAAAGGTGCCTCTATGGAAACACTTGTTGTTGTCAGCAAAGTTAAGAAAAAAATTAAAGAAATATCGGGCATGAATACCTCTGCTTCAGCAATGGAATCTCTAACACGTATTGTTGAACGGGAATGTGAAAAAGCCATTAATTCAGCCAAAGCTGATGGAAGAAAGACCGTGATGGATCGAGATTTTGAAGTTTAATCTTTTGTCCCAGACACTATTTCAATTGTGATTGGGATAGCAGATGCCTCCAAGCAAGAAAAACAATTTTGGCAGGAGAAGATGTAACACCGATCTGTCAAGATCCTTCCTTGTAAAGACTTTTCCTATTGTATCAGCCGGCTTGACCAAACAAATTTTGAGGCTCTACGCTTAATTGATTTTGAGCTTCTTAGAAATCATCTAAAGCTTTAAAGGCAGGAAGGTTTATTGACCTTCCTGCCCGCGATTTTATTACCCATCCTCGCGCTAATTAAAGGATCAAAATTGATCTTAAGCAAATCAAACGAATTGAGGGCTGTTTAATTTTTGGTGAAGTCAGTAGAAGTGATAATGGACTCTAGACAAATAATTATTTTTTTTGAATAGTCCTAATAAAAACTAATTATGTGGTGTTGCAATGAAAAAAAACCTCATGATCCTATTCGGATTACTCATTGTTTTATGTTTAGCAGCAGTTATGGTTTGGACGCTGTTTCCAACGATCCTATCTCGCAAACTATCGAAGCGCGTTGGTAGTTCAGTCACAATTTCTGGTATTGGTCTTTCCCCAAATAAAATTAAAGTGGATGGAATCCGAGTTGGAAATCCATCAGGCTACTCTAAAACACCCCACGCATTTTCTGTCGATGATGCAATAATCAATACTTCTCTAATCCATTTTCTCGATAAAAAAATTGTCATAGATGAGATGACAATAGACGCTATTTATATTGGCTTTGAGTTCGATTCTCCCACTAGTAAAAATGGGAACTGGAAGACTCTTATGAACAACATGAGTCAATCGACTAAAGATGATAGCAATAAAGGAAAAAAGAAGGGGGGAACAACTTCTGTTTTGATTAAGCGGCTTGTGATGACCGATCTACAGATTGAGCTTGCTTATAAAACGGGAGGAAAACCTAACAGGAAGCTTCGTCCAATCGATCGGATCGAACTGACCGATGTAAGCAGTAAAGGAGGAATTCTTACAGCGCAAATCATCAACATTATCATGCGAGAAATACTCCGCAATATCTTTAGCAGGGAAGGACTGCAAAATATATTGGATGGAGTTTTGAATCCTCAGGATGCTAGTGCAGGTGTGAGGCACACTTTAAAGGGACTTTTATCTAATTTAATCCTACTGGATAATGGGTGGGATGATCCCGAATATGAGGAATTAGAGGAAGCGCAGTGAAAGAAGTGTACATCGTTCGACACGGAGAAACCGAATGGGCTCGAGATGAAAAACACACCGGGCTCACAGATATTTCGCTCACTGAAACAGGTGAGATCCAAGCAGCAGCACTCGCAAGACGAATAGAACGCATCAAGTTTTCTCACATTTTTTCGAGTCCACTTAAAAGAGCTAAAGAAACTTGCGCAATCTGTGGGTTTGATCCTAAGATTGATAAAGATCTCCTTGAGTGGGATTATGGGGCCTATGAAGGAATGACTTCAAAAGAAATTCTTAAAACAATGCCTGATTGGACAATATTTACTCATGGAGCCCCTGGAGGAGAATCAATTGATGACACCATCAAACGTGCGGATCGCTTTATCAAAAAAGTCGAAAGCCTAGAGGGAAAAATTGCTATTTTTTCAAGCGGGCATTTTTTAAGGACCTTAACAATGCGCTGGTTAGAAATTCCCTTACAAAATGGAACACGTTTCGCTTTGTTTACCGCATCATTATCCATCTTAAGCTACGAAAAAAACACAAGAGCTGTGAAACTTTGGAATGACGTTTCACACATTGAATGATATTTTAATTGCATGAAGAATCAAGATCTAGCTAAATGGATGTAAAATTGGGGAAATTTTGACAAAACATTTTTGACGGAATTTTCGAAGCATTGGAAAATGGTAATCGGGGGATACTTCTAGGAAAGTAATTCAAACGAGCAGAGTGGACTATGTCCTTGCTATTTGTTTAAGCTTGTTAAAAAGGAAAACATTCTTCTTTATGCCTGAAGAGCAATGAACAAGAACCTCTGTATATCCTTCACAATCTGCAATGCGTAGACCTTCATATAAATTTTTACCATTGAGATGAAAGTGCTCACCCCGAAGCGGAGAATTATCCGTGCTCATAATCATTCGTTTACTTGTAGAGCTTAGTTTTAAGTAAATTTTCATCTCATCCCAAGAAAAAAAAAGACGAACTGCAGTGCGGAGTTTATCAAAGGTCGAGTTTCCATTGATCGTTAGAGCTAAAGGGTGAACAATCAATTTTCGATGCAAGACATCTTCTATTTCTTTCTGGGGAATCACTCCAAAACGGAAGAGAGTTGGGCAAAAAGGATCTTCTAGAGAAATCAAGGTGGATTCCATTCCATATTCTACCTCACCCCCATCAACAATCCCCTCAATCTGCCCATTAAAATCTTCGAAAACATGATTTGCTTTGGTCGGGCTTGGCTTTCCAGTAAGGTTAGCTGAAGGAACTGCAAGAGGACAACCTGTTAACTCAACAAGCCTTCTGGCAATAGGATCAGAACAAAAACGCACTGCTACTGTACGTTTTCGTCCCGTCACAAGATCCGAAAGATTGGGATTTTTTTTCAGAATAAGCGTCAAGGGACCGGGTAAAAAGTGCTTTGCTAAAACTTGAGCTTCGTGAGGAATGTCTGTTGCAACGAATTTTAGTTGGTCCATATTTGCAATTTGGACAGGAAGGGATAGGTCTGCTCCACGATTTTTAACTTGATAAAGCCGTTTAAGAGCTTGAGTATTCAGAATTGTTGCACCAAGACCGTAGACTGTTTCTGTAGGAAAAGCAATAAGTCTGCCCTGCTGGAGACTTCGAGAAGGAGATTCAAGACCTTTTAGTTCCTCTCTACTAATAGGACCAAAGTATTTAGTGTACATGTTTTCCTTGTGTAATAACAATATAACTAGGATATTATTACCATTTTTCGATTTTATGCAGAGAAAAAATTCTGCGTAAGGAAGTATGTCAAAAATATGAGAATGCTCAATAGTGTTATAACAATAGAAAAAATTTAAATTTTTTTTCTTGCTAATCTATTTGGAAGTAGAATAAAAAGGCTGTAACCATGGAAAAAAAGACCCTTAAAACCGTAGGAATCATTACTTTCATTTACTCTCTCCTTGTTTTTGCTGGAGGAGTGCTAGGGTTTATAATGAAGCAAAGCACTCCTTCCTTGGTTGCGGGGTCTTTTTTTAGCCTTTCCCTTCTTTTTGCAAGTGTTAAAACAATGACATGCCACCGGTGGGGGGTCATCATGATATTTATTTTACTTTTGGCATTAGACGCTTTTTTTTCTTATCGCTTCCTCACAACGCAAAAATTCTTTCCATCAGGAGCTATGCTTCTTTTAACAACCTCTGTTATCATCATCCAAATATTTCAACTTCATAAATTAAAACATTTAGCAAAAAATTAACTCCTTCTTCGCATATGACCCTGCTACAAACAAAAAAACGCATGTGTTACCACTCTCTTTTCATTTCATTTGAGGCCTCAAGTAGCTCTTCTAAACTCAGCAACCACATCTAAATGCTCATCCTATTCATCTCCGATTGCTTGCGTTGAATGATCTATCTTGTTATATACAATGTGTTTTGTAGGTTAGATCTTGTCTATGTCGATAGAAATCTCAATTTCAAAAACATAGTTCATACAAATTTCAATAATTTATGGATAACGTTAGTGGCCCTATTTTTCGAAAAGCCTTCTTTTTAATTTTTCTATCTGGCCTATCATACCTTTTTCTCGATCGCAAACTCCTCCTTCTGACAGGAAGATACTCGTTTCCACTATGGAAAATATTTTCCTTATTAATCTATCCCCCACTTCACCTACTCTTGTGGGCTGGCGCTTTTATCATCACACGTATCAGGCAGAGTCGTTGGACTCTCCCCCTTTTTGAGATAATAGTGAGCCAATGCCTATCTGTCGCTTTTGCCAGAGTTTTTAAGATCTTAATCGGAAGAGCTCGACCCGATATTTTTCTAAGAAAAGGAATTTATGGGTTCTATGGACTAGAATGCGATCCCTATTACCACTCTTTTCCTTCAGGACACGCGTTAACAGCCTTTACTCTTGCAACCTCTCTATCCTTTATTTTCCCAAGATGTCCTATCCTTTTTTACTTCTTAGCTACTCTATTGTCACTTAGTCGCCTATTCCTATTAAATCACTACTTAAGTGATGTGATCGCTACGGCAGCAATTGGAGTGATCATTGCAAGTTTTGTTCATATTCTGACAAGGAGAGTCCAATATGAGACGACCTGACCATCCAATACAGTCCCTAATCGTGAATCGATGGTCTCCACGAGCCATGTCTGGAGAAAAAATAAAAGATGAACAGCTAATGTCTCTTTTTGAAGCCGCTAGATGGGCGCCGTCAGCTTATAACGCGCAGCCCTGGCGTTTTATCTTTGCTAAAAGAGAAACAAAGCACTGGAAGCCTTTATTTGAGCTTCTGATCGAATTCAATCAAACTTGGGCAAAAGATGCTGCAGTCCTAGTCTTGGTCATTTCTCGTAAGGTTTTTGAACAAAATGGAAAACCCCTTGATACTCATAGTTTTGATACAGGTGCTGCTTGGGAAAACCTTGCATTAGAAGGTTCTGCTCAAGGACTCGTTATTCACGGAATGCAAGGATTTGATTATGAAAAAGCTAAAATAGTTTGTGGTGTCCCTGATGAATTTCAAGTAGAAGCAATGATTGCAATCGGGAAACCTGGAAAAAAAAAGAACCTTCCTCCAGAAATTCAAAAAAGAGAGACTCCGTCAACGCGGAAACCCTTAAAAGAACTTATAATGGAAGGAAAATACTTTTGAGACTTCTTGCTAAAATTCGTTCATGAAAAAGCTGGGAAGAACGACCCCTACCCAGCTTGTAAAAAAATACCAATGTAGTTATTGACTAGCAGCTTTTCTTCTACGCTTTCTTGTGCGAGCCGGCTTTTTAGCGGCTTTTTTAGCAGTCGTTTTGCGCTTTTTGCGTCGCGTTGTTTTCTTCGCTGCTTTTTTAGCTGTTTTTCTATGGCTAGTCGTTTTCTTTGCAGCTTTTTTGACAGTTTTATTTTTTTTGCGTCGCGTTGTCTTCTTCGCTACTTTTTTAGCAGTTTTTCTGCTTCGAGTTTTGCTCTTAGTTGCTTTGCGCTTAGTTGTTTTTGTAGCAGTTTTTCTACGTCGAGTGGTTTTACTTGTTCGTCTTTTAACAGACATGTTTTGTGCTCCTTAGTTGGAATTCCTTTAAAACTCATGGTTCAGAAGCTCGAAATCATAAATATGCTTCAAAACCTTAGTATGTCCTACAAAATTTAATATACATTTTTTATAATAAAAAAGAAAAAATTTTTTTAATTAAACAAAAATAAAATAAAATATATTATTAAATAATTGTTCAGAGAATATTTTGAGAGTAATTTTAGAAAATTAAAAAAATAAAAAAATCAGTTTTTTTATTAAAAAATATTACAAAAACATAATTGCTTATAAATTAAAAATTTAGAGAATAAGATAAAACAGAATTGTCTTAAACAGAAAAGGTTACGATATTTTAGAAAATGTTCGTGTTGGATGGCGGCAAAAAGCGCGGCATCTCACATTTGCAAAATAACAATGTATTTTCTTTTTGAATCTGTCGATTAAAAGGTTTTTCCTAGTAGGTTTGATGCTTTTCAAGTTTATTTTTCTGATTAAAAATCCCTTGTAGACGATCTGGAGGCATTTCTTCACAAAAATTTGGAGCTGGGATAAAATAGACCTTCTCGACTTCCTTTTGGCTTTGTTCCATCTCACGTTTTAACCTATTTCTCTTTTCACGCTTCTTTTGCTTTTCTAAGGCTTCCCAATATGAAAATGTAGAGCCAAACCTTGGAAAAAGACGCGAGCCTCGTAAATCATTGTAAGTTTGCGGGCAGAAACCACGAATTTCCTTTACTTAATACTGAGAAAGTTATATGCCTTACTGTTGTTAGATGATATCAAAAATTTTAGGTTCTATGGAAAAAAAGCAAAAATCTATCCTTCTATTATATTACAATCCTATCTGTCCCTATTCGCAAAAAGTCTTAGATTTCCTAAAAAAAACAGGAAAAGAAATTCCTTTAAAAAATGTGAACAACGATGCAAAAGCCAAAGAAGAACTGCTTCATCTCGGAGGAAAGCATCAAACACCTTGTCTATTTATTGATGGAAAACCGCTGTATGAGTCAGCGGCTATTATTGATTGGCTCGATCAAAAAAAAGAAATTTTGTAGTAGTGAAGTTGTTTTATGATTGTTCGTTCCAATTCTAAAAGAGTTATCTCTGTTTTTGTCTTAGCTATGCTCAACGTTTCGATTATGGCAAGTCTCCGCAATCTTCCCTTAGTCGCTGAGCTAGGCTACAAGTCACTTTTTTTCTTTGCTGTTGTCGGTCTAACCTTTCTTATTCCTTGCGCCCTTGTTTCAGCGGAGTTAGCAACAGGATGGACAAAATCAGGGGGGATCTACGTATGGGTAAGAGAAGCACTGGGAGATCGTTGGGGTTTTTTCTCAATATGGATGCAATGGGTTCACAACGTCACATGGTACCCTGCAATCCTCGCTTTTGTCGCCGCTACCCTCGCTTACGTTTTTAATCCTGAACTTGCTGAAAATAAAGTTTTTATCCAAAGTGTTGTCTTGATTGTCTTTTGGGGCATGACATTGATTAACTACTTCGGAATAGAAACCTCTACGATTGTCAGTACTATTGGTGTGATCATTGGAACGATTATCCCTGGAATTTTTATTATTGGACTCGGGATTGCATGGTTTGCATTAGGCAAGCCCACCTACCTTACTTTTCATGCTCAAGCATTAATCCCTGATTTTAGCCAATGGGGAAATATCGTTTTTCTCGCCGGCCTATTCCTAGCTTTCTCGGGGCTGGAGGTTTCTGCTGGATATGCGGAAGAGGTCAAAAACCCTCAAAAAAATTATCCTAGAGCTATCATCATTGCAGCGATTGTTACATTTTTTCTATTCATACTTGGAGCCCTTTCAATAGCTGTCGTTATTCCTGAGGCAAATATTGGTCTCGTTTCTGGATTAATGGAGGCTTTGCAACTTTATCTCGAACAATATGGGCTTTCATGGATCCTCCCTGTTCTTGCCATTCTTCTTGTTATCGGAGCTATTGCAGAAGTCAATTCTTGGATCATAGGACCTGTAAAGGCTCTTTATACTACATCGATTCATGGAAATCTGCCCCCTTTCTTCCAAAATCTTAATAAACATGGAATGCCCACTCATCTCCTCTTTTTTCAAGCAATTATCGTTACCATTGTTTCTTTTATTATTTTGTATATGCCTACAGTGAGTACCTCTTACTGGATTATGACAGCCATGTCCGCACAGATCTATTTGATCATGTACATTTTCATGTTTATTTCAGCGATTCGCCTGAGATACACACACCCTCATGTTACAAGGGTCTACAAAATTCCCCATCCTCACAAAGGAATCTGGATTGTTTCCTGTTTAGGAATTTTAGCTTCTGTATTTGCAATTCTTATTGGTTTTGTCCCTCCAACCCTCCTTGCAACAGGAAGTGCGATCATTTACTTTTGCCTCTTATTTTTTACTCTTGTCATCATGAGCGCCGTCCCTCTTATCATCTACCAGTTCAAAAAACCGTCCTGGGTAATCAAGCCTAAAGGGGAGTCATGAGACTTCTCTTACTGGGCAACTTAGGCCTCAATCATTTGATGAAGTTGTTCGACAAGAATCTAATCTCTTGTAGAACAAATAAGATACCCTTATCTAAAATCATAGAAAAATGAAAACCCCTCTCGATTCTCCTGTTAGGCCTATCAGGATATGAAAAGACAACAAGTACCAAGGCCCCTTATGCTAAAGCATTTTTTTGCGGATTACGCCGGATCCAATGCGCCTGTAGCTAATTTGATTTAAGATTGGGGTGATTTTGGAGAGCCATTTTCGATGAAATTCGGTTTCTTAAAATTGAAAACATTGGCCCAAAAGACAAGGAAAGAATTTTAAAATAACTTAGCTACAGGGTCAAGAAAGGAGAAAAAAGACTACCTTTTTAGGTAGCCTTTCATACTTTGGCAGTCATTAAGATCTTAGCAATGCGTCGCGCTATCGTCTTTTTTTTCTCCGATTGCACCATCTTTCTTTTCTTCGATAAACTTAATAATATCTCCAACGGTACGAAGGCGTTCAGTTTCCCCTTCAGAAACCTCAAGACCAAACTTTTCTTCGAAGGTCATGATTAGCTCGGTAAGATCCAAAGAATCTGCATTGAGATCTTCTACAAAAGATTTCTCAGCGCTCACTTCCTCACGATCAAGTCCGAGTTGGTGCACAATAACATCAATCACTAGCTGTTCTACTGACATAAAGCAAAATTCCTTTTAAAAGTATATTCATAAATAATTTACCATTAGGTTCATAAATAAATCACGCGATCATGCCCCCATCAACGGTGAGAGTCTGTCCAGTTACATAATCAGACATATGACTCGCTAAAAAAATTGCTGCATGAGCGATTTCTTTTGGCGTACCAAGGCGTCCCATAGGAACTTTGTTTAAAATTCCTTTTCGTTGTTCTTCTGTAAGAACATTGGTCATTGGGGTTTCAAAAAAACCGGGGGCAATGCAATTCACATTGATATTGCGCGAGCCAAGTTCTTTTGCAAGAGACTTTGTAAACCCAACCATTCCAAGCTTAGAAGCAGAATAATTAACCTGACCAGCATTTCCTGTCAAGCCAATCACTGATGCCACATTGATAATCTTTCCCTTGCGAGCTTTTATCATTGGACGAACAAGGGCATGGCTTAAATTATAAACCGATTTAAGGTTAGTATCAATCACTTGATCCCAATCGTCTTCAGACATCTTCATAAAAAGTGTATCACGAGTAATGCCCGCGCAATTGACCAAGATATCAATCCCACTCCACTCTTTCATAAGACTTTCAATCGATTGATTGACTTCTTTTGTATTTGCTACGTTGACAGTATCGAACCAAAACTTCTGATCATCAGAAATTTTGGATTCTTTTAGGCTTTCAAGAACAAAGTTTCCGCGCTCTTGATTCGTTCCCATAATCGCTACACTTGCCCCTTCTTCAGCAAAGGTTAGGGCAATCTGTCTCCCGAGACCAGATGTTCCTCCAGTAATGAGTGCTCTTTTCTCTTTAAGTAACGCCATTCACTGCTCCTTGGATTAATGCCTCTAAATCTTCCATTTTTCCGATGCTAACTGTCTTTCCACGAACCCCAATTTTACGATTCAAGCCACTAAGCGTTTTCCCTGGTCCAATCTCGATAAAAAGTTGGACTCCATATTCTTCCATTCTGCGGATTCCCCTTTCCCAGTAGACAGGAGCAGCCACTTGATCAATCATATTTTTTCGGATTTTATTTTCTGAAACAAAATCGCCAGGGACATTCATCACAAGATCCACAGAGCTTTCACCTAGTTCAAGTTCATCAATTTTCTCTTGCAGCCTTTTTCTAGCCTCATCCATTAATCCACTATGGAAGGCCCCAGAAACATCTAAAGGTAAAACTCTTTTAGCGCCTTTTTCTTTTAAAAGAGCACTTGCTTTTGTGATTCCTTTCACTGCTCCAGAAATAACGACCTGTCCAGGACAGTTTAGATTCGCGACCCATACTCCCTCGATAGGATCTACAATTGCGTGAACGTCTTGAGAATCCATTCCTAGGGTAACGGCCATTGTTCCAGGAAACTTTACCCCCGCTCCGTACATGTATTCCCCACGAGCTTGAACCAAACAGACTCCATCTCTAAAGGCAAGTCTTCCAGAAGCAGTCAACGCACTATACTCTCCAAGACTCAACCCAGCTACAACAGCTGGCTCAATTTCCGGGAACTCCTGTTTGATAACACGCCATAAAGCTACACTCATAATATAAATTGCAATTTGACTATTTTTTGTCAGCGTCAGCACATCTGCGGGACCTTCAAACATTAACTTTGAAAGATTAGAGTTGACTAAAGCATTTGCCTCTTCAAAGGTTTCTCTTACAATAGAATAAGCTTTATAGAAATCTTTACCCATCCCGACATACTGAGCTCCTTGGCCAGGAAAAATAAACGCTATTTTTTTATCCATGATCGGTCCCACATATTAACGATACAGCACCCCAGGTTAACCCTGATCCAAAAGCAAAGAGAACGATTCTTTCACCTAGCTTCACATTTTTTTCTTTCACAAGTTCATCTAAAGCAATTCCTACAGAGGACGCAGCCGTGTTCCCGTACTTATGGATGGTTAGATAGACATGTTCTTTAGGAACTTTAAAGCGCTTTGCTAAAGCTTCGATAATCCGGATATTAGCTTGATGAGGAACCATCCAGTTAATATCCTGCTCATCAAGACCTGAAGCATTGAGACACTCTTTCACAGCCCCTTCCATCCGACGAACGGCGTGCTTAAAGACTTCTCGTCCTTCCATCCGAAGAAAATGCTCTCCACCCTGAACAGTTTCTACAGATGCTGGCCGCTTGGACCCTCCAGCTGGCAGAATTAAGAGTTGTGATTGCTGTCCATCCGATCCTAAAGAAACATTTTCAATCACAAACCCCTTTCGTCCGCTACTTACGACGCAAGCTGAAGCTCCATCTCCAAAAAGCACACATGTATTCCTATCTTCATAATTCACAATGGATGAGAGTTTTTCAGCTGCAACAACCAAGATATTTCTATAGATTGCTGATTCAATATAAGCTTTTGCAACAGATAAAGCATAAATATACCCTGTGCAAGCCGCCTGCATGTCCATCGCTGCAGCGTTCACTGCACCTAGACGCTCTTGAATCAAACAAGCTGTACTTGGAAAAACATGATCAGGGGTTAGGGTTGCAACCAGAATAAGGTCGATTTCTTCCGCCTTTTTTCCACTATCTTTTAGAGCTGTTCTAGCCGCTTCATATCCCATAGTTGAAGTGAATTCATCAGCAGCAGCTAGACGGCGCTCTTTCATCCCAGTACGCGAAATGATCCACTCATCAGATGTTTCGACCATTTTCTCCAAATCTTGATTTGATAGAACACGCTTTGGAAGGTAGGCTCCTAAACCAATAATTTTTGCTTTACAGCTCATCTTAAAATGACTCTTTTGCTTCATAGTCTGAGTTAAGGATCATACCTAAAAAAACATTAAAACCCAAGTAAATAACCGATTTAAGAGGCTCCGGGTCAGACCTCTCCTAGCTTTGGAAGAAAATATGTTTTGAAACCACTAATTGAAGAAATGTAAACTGTTTTATTGTTGTAAAACACCTCAGGTAACCATGCTTACAACAGTTTCAAATTTTAACAACAGTCATCTTTTGCATAAACCCTCTTCCAGGACTCCGCGCCGTTACTTCCTGTGAAATGGGCTGGCCGCACACCCTCAGCAGTTTAAGCATTCTCAGAACTAATGAAGAAGATACAACACAAGTTCAAAAAGACTTGAGTGCCAACTTGAGTAAAGCTCTTCTGCTTGGCCTGGCTGCAGCAAACTTTTTTCTACAAGCAAAAAAAGTGTTGCTGTCATCAAAAGAAGTAAGCCCTGCTTGCTCCCACTTGATAAATCGCCTGTTTGCACCGTTTTGTATCTTAAAAGACTTTTCTACCTACGTTTTGTTCGTAGGCAGAAATGTTTAATCTTGCTATTTTAACTTTCATGTTAAGATATCCAAAAGACCTTCTTACTCTTATTGCTTATCTAAAGAAACTTCCTGGTGTTGGGAAAAAGACAGCTGAAAGGTATGCTTTTCACCTTTTAGAATGGGCGGAAAAAGACCTCCATGAATTCTCAGAGAGATTAGCGACCTTAAAAGAGAGAGTTCAAGCCTGTAGGGAATGTGGCTGTTTAATGGGTGGTGTCGTCTGCACATTTTGCAGTTATAATAAAAGAGATTGTTCGATTCTTTGTATCATAGCAAGCCCACGCGATGCTTACGCAATTGAAGAAACGGGAGATTTTCGTGGACTGTACTATGTGTTAGGGGCTCTTCTCTCCCCTCTAGATGGGAAAACGCCTGAAAATTTAAATTTTGCGCAAATAAAAGAGCGGATACAAAGACTTGGAATACAAGAAGTCATCTTGGCACTCGATTCAACACTGGAAGGTGATGCCACAGCACTTTATCTCAAAGAACAACTCGCAAAAATGGGTGTTGAAGTTTCTCGCTTAGCTTTAGGGCTGCCACTTGGAAGCTCGCTTGATTTTGTTGACGAAGGAACGCTTTCACAAGCCTTTTCTGGAAGACAAAAGTTCTAGATTGGTTAATGGGTTGCATTTATTTTTCTCTGTTTTCTATAATCAAATGACTCAATCGATAATAGAAAAATAGGCTTTTATGAATAAAAAAGTTCTTGCGGCAATAGTCCCTCTTCTCTTTCTAGCAACACGTATGAACCCCGTCATTGCAGCACTGCCCTCTTCCGAAGTTTACGAAAGTAAACAGGTCGGAAAAATCACCGTTGTCATGGAAAACCTGCTGCGAGGAGCTACTTTTACTCAAGAACGCGTCCTATCGAAGCTCCGTACAAAAGTAGGAGACCCCTTCTCTCAATTAACTTTCGACCAAGACTTGAAGGCCCTTTTAGACGAGTATGACCGCGTTGTTCCCCAATTAGAAATAAGTCAAGGAAAAATCCACATTACAATTAAGCTCTGGCAAAAACCGGTGATTCGTGCTGTTATATGGAACGGAAATACGAAAGTTAAAACACGCTCTTTGCAACGAGAACTCGGAATTAAAGCGCATACCGTTTTCAATCGAGAAGAGCTGAATCGTGCTTTCACAAAACTGAAAGAGTACTACATAAAAAAAGGTTACTTCGACTCACAGCTCGAGTATAAGCTCATCCCGTACCCTAATACGAATGAAATTGATATCGAAATCACAGTCCATGAAGGAAATGCGGGACATATCAAAAAGATTTGCTTCAACGGATTTAGCAAAAAAGAAGAGTCAGCCATCCTAGATCTCATAACCACGAAAAAGTATAGCTTTTTCACCAGCTGGCTTACAGGTACAGGGAATTATCATGAAGAAGCGTTAGAACACGACAAACTCGTGATTGTTAATTATCTCCAGAATGAAGGATATGCCGATGCTCAAGTCAGTATTCAGTTGAAAAAGAGTAAAGAAGGACGCCTTGAGATCTACATCGGCGCTAATAAAGGTGAAATCTACAAATTTGGACAAATCAATGTGTCTGGAAATAAACTTTTAACAGACGAGCAAATCGAAAAAGTAATGATTATCAAAGACGGCTCAACCTTCTCACCTGAAAAACTTCGAGAGAGTATTGATAATATTAAAAACCTCTACGGCAGAAAAGGGTATATCGAAACTGATATCAACTATTCTTTTCACCTTTCACGAACAGTTCCCGTTTACAATGTTGCTATTAGAATTACTGAAGGGGAACAGTTTAAAATCGGTCTGATCCGCGTTCTTGGCAATGTATCGACCAATAAAAACGTCATCCTTAGAGAGTCTCTTCTTGTCCCTGGAGAGGTCTTTGATTCTAAAAAACTCGAAGTCACACGCATGCGCCTTGAAGCGATGGGATATTTCAAATCCGTTAATGTTTATTCTGTTAAGACAGCCGAAGATCAAGAGTTAGGTGAGAATTACCGCGATGTGATCATTGAAGTTGAAGAAACTACCACTGGAAGTATTAGTCTTTTCTTTGGTTTTAGTACCCTTGAAAACATTTTTGGAGGCATCGATTTAGCAGAAAATAACTTCAACTATAGAGGTCTTACAAACTTTTGGAAAGACCTTTCGAACCTTCGTGGTGCTGGAGAATATGCCCATACTCGGGTCAAAATTGGTAAAAAACAACAAAGTTATACAGTTGCTTGGATGGATCCTTACTTCAGAGACTCCCTATGGCGCTTTGGCATTGAGCTCACTTATTCAAAAACGGGGATTCAATCTGATGACTATCATATGAACTCTATTGGAGGATCGCTCTTTGGAAGCTATCCTCTGACTCCTTACTGGACCTACAGCTGGAAATACCGCGTCAAAAACTCAACGACTCACATTCATGGCATGGCAAATAGAGAAGCTCAAATAGAGCGACAAAATAGTGGTTGGGTAACAGGTCTTAGTAGCTCGCTTTCTTTTGATTCAATCGATAATGCCTATAAGCCTCACAGAGGATTCCGCTCTTCTTTTGAAATCGAGCTTGCAGGAGTGCGTCGCCAAGACGATGACCATACAATGTTCCCCTTCTTCAAATTTGCCTATCTAAATCACTATTATTATCCGGTTTGGCGTAAAGGAACGTTAAAGCTCAATTGGGAGTTCCGTTTTGCCTGTCCGCTCGGTAATGGAAAACCAGATCTGCTTCCAATGAATGAACGGTACTACTTAGGGGGAGAAACAACGGTCAGAGGTTATAAACCTTACGTTTTAGGTCCTCACTTTAGAAAGGAAAGTTCAATACCCGGTGAAAAAGGACCTGAAAAAGAGGACCCGAAAGGGGGTATTTCATCTACACTCCTTTCCATTGAATACAATCAAACGATTTTTAAGATGTTAGACTTTTTCACTTTTGTTGATGGAGGATCGATCTCTACTAACTATTTTGATATTCCTGACTTAAGAATATCCTGCGGCGCTGGAGCACGCCTTGAACTGGCTAATCGCGTTCCGATCACACTTGGCTTAGGTAAACCTATTAATCCTAGAAAACGCTTTACAGGTTACGAAAAAGGAACGCAAAAAAAGAAGTACGAGAAGCGAAAAGATGAAAAAGTCTTTTTTATCTCCATGGGAGGACAATTTTAGTCCCATTAATTCCCAAGTTTGTTATGGTTAAATGCGAATTAAAAATGTTTTAAGGAGACTGCTCATGAAAAAAAGACAAATCTTTATTTTATTCACTACGCTTTTATGTCTATCCTCTTTCAAAAGTTTTACCGATGAAGTTCCTTACGGAATTGTCAATTTTGGAAACTGTGTGACTGACTCTAAATACGGGAAACATGAGCAAGAACGGTTTGAGAATCAGCGTGAGCAGATGACCACATTGATGGCTGATATTGAAAAACAACTCAATGACATCGCTATTAAGTTCCAAGATCCTGAGTTTATCGATAGCCTTTCTCCCGAAGCTGAGCAAGAAATGAAGGCACGCTTTCAGTCTCTAAAAGAAGAGCTGAATCGGTCCCAAAATCAATACATGCAAGTCATGCAGCAAGCAAATATGAAACTTATGCAAACCATGAACAATCATATCTCAAAAGCTTCAGAGACGATTGCTAAAAGGAAAAAGATCCCCATGGTTGTTAGAGAAGAGGCTTGCTTCTTTTATAATCCATCCTTTGACATCACAGTCTCTATCATTGAGGAAATGGACAAGAGCTATACTAAAGAGTCCAAAATCGCTGAAACTCCAGTTGTAGATCAAGTGAAAAAATAGGACAATCTTGTATGGCTAAAGTGTTTTCGTTAGGTGAGCTTTCAAAGCTCACCGAAACAGATCTTGTTGGTGATCCAGATCAGGAGATCTCAAGCGTTGATAACTTGGAATCAGCATCTGAAAAAGATGTCTCTTTTTTAGCAAATGCCAAATACAATGAGGCAATGAAACAATCAAAAGCAGGAGTCATCTGCATCGACCATAAAACCACTCTCATTGAGGGGAAAAACTTCTTAATTTCTGATAATCCTTCACGCACATTTCAACTTATTGCAGAAAAAATCATTACCTCAACACATCGATGTTCTGGCTTTAAAGAAATTCACCCAACAGCCGTTGTGCATGAATCGGCGAAGATCGGGAAATCTGTTACCATTGGTCCCCATGCTGTGATTGATGCTTTTACCGAAGTCGGTGAAGGCTCGCAAATTTACCCCAATGTATACGTTGGGGTGGGAGCGAAAATCGGTCAAAATTGCATACTTTATTCTAATAGTACAGTGAGAGAGCGGTGTATTTTAGGAAATCGTGTTATTCTTCAGCCAGGAGCCGTGATTGGGTCATGTGGCTATGGATACACAACTGACCCCAAAACAAGGCGACATACCAAGCTCGAACAGCTTGGAAATGTTGTTTTAGAGGATGACGTTGAAGTCGGTGCAAACACAACGATTGATCGCGCTCGTTTTAAAGAAACCCTGATCAAAAAAGGGACAAAACTCGATAATCTCGTCCAGGTTGCTCACAACGTAGAGCTCGGAGAAAACAACATTATTGTTTCTCAAACAGGAATCGCCGGTTCTTCAAAACTTGGAAACAATGTTTTCCTTGGAGGACAAGCGGGCGTTGTGGGCCATATTTCCATCACCGATAATGTCAAAGTTGCAACGCGTGGTGGTGTCAGCAAATCGATCATAAAATCGGGAATCTATGGTGGAAGCCCCACTTCCCCCATGTCTGAATTTAATAAACGACAAGTCCTTCTTAGAAAGATTGGAACGTTTGTTAAAGATCTAGCTAATCTCAAAAAACGTATTGATAAATTAGATCATATTATTAAAAAAATATCCTAATTTTGTGGTTATAGATAGAGTTTTATTCTCTTAATCTGTTATCTTTAAGTTAAAATTATCCTGTGAGTTAGTGAGCCTATGATCACCATCTACTACAAGGGTGAGCATGACGAAAAATTCATCGAAATCTCCGAGCCTAAAAAGGGATGCTGGATTCATGTCGAAGATGCAACCACCAATGACATCAATCAGATCAGTAAACTGATCGATCTAGAGTATACAGATATGTACGATGCCTTAGATCGGTATGAAATCCCTCGCGTTGAAAGAGTCGATGAGACGGTCTTAATCTTTACCCGTCACCCTATCGATCCCGAAGCTGGTCTTTATACAACCACCTTTACCATCATTCTGAGCAAAGATTACTTCATCACCATTTGTCCTCAGAAAAGCCAAATCGTCAAAAACTTTATTTCACAAAAACCTGAGATTAGCCCCTCTCAAAAGTCAAAATTCCTTATCTATATTCTCCTCAAAATTACTCAGGAATACACCCTTCAAATTAAGAAGATCCGGACAACAGTCCTTAAACAAGAAAAGAAGATGTCTTATGTTGATAGTAAAGATATCACCAACCTCACCGGAAACGAAGAAGTCTTGAATCAGTACCTTTCCTCGCTTGTTCCTATCCGAAATGTACTTGAGTCGATTACTTCTGGTCGCTACACCCTCCTGTATGAAAAGGACCAAGACCTATTAGAAGATCTTTTGAATGCTAGTATGCAGTCAGAAGACCTTTGCTCGATTAATCTTAGAAGTATTAGAAGTCTCCGTGACTCCTACCAGATTATTTTTACGAATCAATTGAATAAGACGATTAAACTATTAACAGCTTTAACGATTATCCTTAGTATTCCAACGATGATCGCCTCCCTGTATGGAATGAACGTCGGGCTTCCCATTGCGGGTCTTAAACACGCATTTTCAATTATCTTGATCATCATCATCGTCCTATCAATCTTTTCCCTTCTTATCTTCCAAAGAAAAAAATGGCTTTAGACTCTTACTTGTGAGCGTGAAACTTCAGAGTTGTTGCTATTTCAATCAGAGCAGATTGAAAAAGCGGCATAAAAAAATGCTTTAAGTTAAAAAGAGAATTTTTCTAATCAATTGGGAAGCATTCCTAACGCTTCAAAGGCTTGTTTGAGCTCGGCATTGTCAGGCTTATCTAAGGCTCCATTTTCATGAAGCCAACGAACATAACCGGGGGGCATGTCTTTGATCGGTGTGCCCCGATGCTTGCCAAAGGGCATGTGGCGGAGGATGTGTTTTTGATTCATTAACTCGATGATTGTTTCCATTGTCAAATCATCGATCATTAGAGAAAAAACTTGTTGAAGAATGATCACGTCATCAAGAGCGCGATGGGCATCATTTGCTTCGATTCCATGGTACTCACGTAGGTGCTGCAACGAATGCCTTGGAAGGTCTGGTCGGTATTTTCTAGAAAATTTTAAGGAGTCAATGTAGAGCCAGTTTGGGATAGAAACATCATTTCTGCTATATTCGCACTCTAAAAAGGGTTTATCAAAAGCATCATTATTGTGTGCAATTAGGACAACATTTTTACTACAAAATTCAATGAACTGTTTAGCGACTTCAGCAAAATTAGGGGCATCTTGGACCATTTCATCTGTAATATTGTGAATAGCGCTAGCTTCAGGAGGGATGGGACAACCTGGATTGATTAAGCTATGAAATGTTCGGTCTCTGACAGGATCAAAGGCCGCGATTTCAATGATTCGATCCTTGTCTGGGTGAACTCCTGTTGTTTCGGTATCGTAATAGATGGGTCTTTTAGCCATGCAGGTCATTTTAGCCAGGTTCATTATAAATTGTCAAAAAGACTTCTATAGGATATGATCACCTCTTTGAACAACCAAGTTGAAGAAGACTATGCGCATTACTTTGACGCTGATCGGGTTACTTCTTTTCATGGTCAGTTGTTATCAGACACATGAAGATGGTGATCTGCGTGCGGTGCCTGTTACGAATAACCCTAATATTACTCCTCAAAAAGACTTGGGGCCCATGCAATCAATGCCCTATTGACTTAAGGTAGGTGAGATTGCAGCATGAATAATAGTTAAGGAAAGCTGACGCATCTATGACAAAAAAAACCGTTCGCCCCCTTAAATATCATTTCTTTGAACCCAAGGCCGAAGAAGCTAAAAAAGAACTCGGAAAAGAAGGACTTATCCATGTTCTCAAAGAGATGCTTCTCATCCGTCACTTTGAGATACGGGCTGAATCTGCTTATCAACAAGGAAAAGTTGGCGGTTTCTTCCACGCCTATACGGGGCAAGAAGCCATCCAAACAGCGGCTTTTCATGCCATGGGCCCCGAAAATAACTGGTGGATCACCTCTTACCGTTGCCATGCACTGGCTTACCTCAACGGTGCAACTCCAAACGAAATGATGGCCGAACTGTATGGAAAGGCAACGGGAAACGCCATGGGTCGAGGGGGATCGATGCATTTTTACGAAGATCGACTGCTTGGTGGTTTTGGGATTGTTGGAGGGCACCTCCCAATTGCAACAGGCGCTGCATTTTCCCTGAAGTATCAACGGCAAGATGGAGTTGCCATCTGTTTCTTGGGAGATGGTGCATTTGTTCAGGGAGCTGTCCACGAATCTTTTAACCTCGCTTCTCTTTGGGATCTTCCCTGCATTTACGTTATCGAAAACAACCAGTGGGGAATGGGAACGGCAGTGAATCGGGCCCTTTGTGTTCAGCCCATTGCTGAGCACTTCGCCCCCGCTTATGGAATGGAAGCTTATACTCTTGATGGAATGGATTTTACCAGTTGCTATAGCGGATTTAAACATATTCATGAAAAAGTGCGAAAAACAAGCCGACCTGTTCTTGTTGAAGCTTTGACTGAGCGGTTTCGGGGACATTCAATTTCAGACCCAGGTCTTTACCGCTCTAAAAAAGAACTAGAAGCTGCTAAAGGACGAGATCCTATCCAACTTTTCAAAGAGTATCTGAAAAAAGAGAAGATTTTGACTGATGAAGCTTTTGAAGAGATCGATAGAGAGCAAAAAGATACCGTTGTTGACTCTATGCAATTTGCTGAAGAAAGTCCCCATCCAGAATTAACGACTTTAGAAGAGGATGTTTTTGCTCCATGAGTAAGATGCAGACAGTAGAATTAAGAGAAGCGCTTCGTCAAGCCATCAACGAAGAAATGGAGCGGAACGATAAAGTCTATCTTATAGGAGAAGAAGTTGCCGAATATAATGGAGCCTATAAAGTTTCAAAGGGGCTTTTAGATAAATGGGGACCCAAACGCATTGTTGATACGCCTATTTCTGAAAATGGATTTGCGGGACTCAGTATTGGAGCTGCACTAACAGGTCTTCGTCCGATTGTTGAATTTATGAGCTTTAACTTTTCCTTTGTTGCCTTCGATCAGCTCGTTTCAAATGCGTGTAAGATGTATTACATGTCCGGAAACCGTTTCAGTGTTCCCATCGTTTTTCGAGGGCCAAACGGAGCGGCAGCCCAAGTCTCTTGTCAACACTCCCATTGCGTTGAGGCGATCTATGGGAATCTCCCAGGTTTTATTATCATAGCGCCGAGCAATCCTTACGACGCAAAAGGGTTGTTAAAAGCGGCGATTCGAAATAATAATCCTGTAATTTTCTTAGAAAATGAGCTCGATTATGGAATGAAGAGGGAAATTCCAACTGAGGAATACCTCCTCCCTATTGGAAGAGCAAAGATTTTGCGAGAAGGAAAGCATTTAACGCTTATCTCTCATAGCCGCATGCTTTCTCATTGTATGGAAGTCGCCCAGATGTTTGCGAAGAAGGAAATAGAGATTGAAGTGATCGATCTGAGAACCATTAAACCTCTTGATATGGGAACCATTGCTGAATCTATTCGAAAGACCCATTTTGCAGTTCTTGTGGAAGAAGGCCATATTTTTGCCGGCATTTCTGCAGAGATCGGATTTCAAATTCAAGAACAATGCTTTGATTTCTTAGATGCTCCTCTAAAACGGGTGTGTCAAATGGAAACACCTCTTCCTTACAACAAAAGATTGGAGCGAGAGTCTCAACCTAATCCTGAGCGGATTGCAGAAGCCATTACGGAAACATTACATCTTAGGAGCCAATAACTATGCCTTTTACCCTCACCATGCCGAAACTCTCACCAACAATGGAAGAGGGAACCATTGTCAAGTGGCATAAAAAAGAAGGAGACCAAGTTAAAAATGGCGAACTTCTCTTTGAAGTAGCAACGGATAAAGCAACCGTAGAACATGAAGCTCTTGATGGAGGTTTTTTAAGAAAGATCCTAGTTCCAGAAGGGAGTGAAGCTTCGGTGAACCAAGCCGTAGCAATTTTCACCGAATCTAAAGATGAAAGTATTGAAGAACATCAAGCTGAAGGAATGACGCAAAAAGAAGATGCCCCTTACGAAGCAACTTCAGCAGAAGGAGAAAAAGGAGAAACCTCTACTACAAAACCAGCTGCAACTGGAATAGCGCAAATGCATTTTCCTATCGAACCTCCCTTAGAGGATTACACCTTTGAATTTGATACCGAAATGAAAGACCGTCTAGCAGCATCTCCTCTTGCTAAAAAACTTGCCAAAGAAAAAGGAATCGATCTCACCTCAATCAAAGGATCAGGACCCGATGGTCGAGTGATGAGCCGCGATCTCGGTATGGGACAACCTGCTCTTTTCGCAAACTTTTCAACAGGGCGAAAACCGCTAGAAAAACCAGGAAGTTATACCGAAGAACCCGTGACTCCCATGAGAAAAGCAATTGGTTCAAAACTCCAGGCTTCCAAGACCTTTATTCCTCATTTTTATGTGCAACAAGATATTGATGTTGAGGCGATGATTACCTTGCGCAACCAACTCAAAGAAGGAGGCATTAAAGTCACTTTCAATGATTTCATCATGCGAGCCACAGCTTTGGCTCTCCGAGAACATCCCAACATGAATTGCGGCTATGATACGGCTGGAAGCAAAATTATTTATTTTAAAACAATAGACATAGCGGTTGCTGTAAGTATTCCTGAAGGATTGATCACACCGATTGTTCGTCATGTGGATTATAAAAACTTAGGTCAAATCTCCACTGAAGTAAAACAGCTAGCAACTCTTGCTAAGGAAAGAAAGCTTTTAAAAGAGCAATACCAAGGGGGCTCTTTCACGATTTCTAATCTTGGAATGTTTGGAATTCATGATTTCCAAGCAATTATCAACCCTCCTCAAGTGTGTATCTTATCCGTTGGAGGAATGCGCGATTGTCCCGTTGTCAAGGATGGTAAAGTGGTTGTAGGAAAACGAATGATGCTTTCCCTCTCTAGTGATCATCGCGTTGTCGATGGAGCCGATGCGGCGAACTTTATTGTTACCCTACAGAAATACCTCGAAAATCCCCCAATATTATTGATTTAACTTAATTCTAAATTTGCTATTCTTGTCTTGAATGCAAAAAAAGAAATAGCTACGCTGCATAGCAATTTGAAGCCTTATCACAACCTTTCGCAATCCACGTTTAAATACCTGCTCCAGCCTTCTGTGTGCTGTCCTTGCTTTAGCAAAGATCTTCGGAGCGATTAGCAGCGCCTTAAAATGTCATTTCATACAACAGCCCTGCTCTAAAAAACCAAGAAAAGTATGCAACAAGTCCAGCATATTTTGTCAGTGGACAAGGAGTGAATCCTCAACTCTTTGAGCCCGGAAATGAGTTTCCCATAGGTGGTGGAAGTCGGGGCATATTTTGAGCAGCTCTTTTTGAGTCCCCTCTGCAGCTTTTTGCCCATTTTTTAAATAGATAATCCGGTCAGCATACTCGATGGTAGAAAGGCGGTGAGCGATAAGAATTTGAGTGACTTCTCCATGAAGCTCTTCAATCGCCATCTTAATCTTATTTTCACTGATGGCATCAAGAGAAGATGTTGCTTCATCAAGGATAAGAATAGGAGCATTTTTAACTAAAGCTCGAGCTATTGCTAAACGTTGCTGTTGGCCTCCTGAAAAATTTTTTCCGGTTTCAGCAAGCATTGTCTCATATTTTTCAGGAAGCTCTTTAATAAATTCATGAGCGTGGGCTTTTTTAGCTGCTTTCACAATTTCTTTTAAAGAAAAAGATTTTCCATAGGAGATATTTGCTGCAACAGTGTCGTAAAAAAGGAAAGGTTTTTGAGGAACAAATGCGATATGTTCACGAAGAGACTGCTGCGTGTAAGAGTGAATGTCCTTTCCATCGATCCGTATAGACCCTTTTTGAATGTCATAAAGGCGAGGAATTAACTGGACAATGGTTGATTTTCCAACCCCAGTTCCACCTACAAGAGCGACGGTTTCCCCTTTTTTTACCGTGAAGCTAAGACCTTTTAAGATCCATTTATCATTGTAGCGAAACCAGACGTTTTCAAACTCTAGGGCATTTTCAAATCCCTTGAGAAACGTTGACCCAGGAAGATCCATAATTTGTGGTTTCGAACTCAAGATTTCATTCATTCGCTCTGCAGCCACAACCCCTTTTTGGATATTGGAATTTTCTTCAGCAAACTTTTTGACAGGCTCATAAAAGAAATTCAAAAGGCCAAGAAAAATGATCAATTCAGAAAGTCTCATTTCCAAAATGTAAAGACCGACAATCAATACTGTTGCAATGCAGCAAGTTGTGATCATATGAAGGATAGGACGAGTCAAAAGATCATATTTAGCTGTTTTAGACTCAAGTTTTGCCATCTGAACATTTTGTTCTTGGTACTTCTTAAATGAAAAAGCCTCCATAGAAAAAACTTTGACCGTTTGAATCCCTGCTAAAAAATCAATAAGTACTGAGGTAAAACGTTCTTGATTTTTTTGAAGCTGCCTGGTGATTTGTTTAACCTTACGTGTCACAAAAATTACAGGAAGGATGACCATGGGAAGTCCAAAAAAAATCACTATAGACAGCTGCCATGACATCCAAAAACAAGCAGCCAGTGTCGAAAGGATCGTAAAAGGAGCTTGTACGTAGTTAATCATAAAAGAATTTATAGAGGCAGCGATTTGACTAGCATCCCCAGACACCCGAGAGGAAAGCGTTCCAATATTATACTTTTGGAAAAAACTCATGGGTTGATGCTGAATATGAGCAAAATACTGCTGACGCAGGTCCCGGCTAATACGGATCGATAAAATTTGGGTGGAGTATCTACTAAAAAAGAGGAAAAAAGCTTTAGTTACTGCTACAATAAGAAGAAAAGTAATAAAAGCTTTCACATTATGTTTGAAATGAAAAGCTCTTTTTATTTGATACATGACTCTTTTTAGAGGGTTATTCCTTGCTTTTTTACTCATGTAGCTTTGAACAGCATCCTTCGTAAGGATCCCATTGCCTTCCCCACCCATTTTCCCCCATTTCTCCTGAACATCTTGTAAAGAAACATGCGCATTCTGCTCTCCCTTTTCATTTTTAGAAGCAAAAAGAGCAAAAAAATCAGTTCCCGTATCGGCGATAAGACCGATAGAAAACATCTCTATTTGACTAGCAAGAGTCAGCCCAATTAATGTTCCAAGGGTAACAAGAAAAAGAGAGAAATGACGATGCGCGCGGAGTGCTGCTTTGAAAAGGAGTTTCATACCCTTTCATTATAGTGAATATCTAGATAATTGTCACTTTGAAGCAGTTTATTCTCAGAGTGACTACGCTAAGCTTCGGTTTGTTGCACAGTGAATGCTCCTAATTTACGGAATTTTTGATACCGCTTTTCAAGAAGATCCTCACAAGAAACTTTGGAAAGTTTTTTTGTTTCTTTACTAATAAACTTTTTAACATCTTCATAGACTATCTTAGGGTCATGGTGAGCACCACCTTGTGGCTCTGGAATGATTGCATCAATCACATCAAACGCTAAGAGGTCTTCAGATTGCATCTTTAACATTTTTGCAGCTTCTTCATTTTTAGCCGCATCACGCCACAGAATAGAGGCGCAGCCTTCAGGAGAAATAACAGAGTAATAAGCATGTTCCAGCATTCCTATGACATCGCCTATTCCCATTCCTAAGGCTCCACCGGAGCATCCTTCTCCAATGAGAAGAACAACGATTGGTGTTTTGAGATTAGCCATTTCTAATAGATTCGTTGCAATTGCCGATCCTTGCCCTCTTTCTTCAGCTGTGAGTCCAGGATAAGCACCAGGAGTATCAAGTAATGAAAGAACAGGAAGAGTAAATTTTTCAGCAAGCTTCATTGCACGGAGAGCTTTACGGTATCCTTCTGGGTGAGGCATTCCAAAGTTACGGTATAGACGACTTTCAGTATCACACCCTTTTTCTTGGGCAATAATGACAAATTTTTGTCCTTGAATCACACCAAGACCTGCAACAATCGCCGGATCATCGCGAAAAAGACGATCTCCAAAAATTTCAGTGAAATTTTCACAGATATTTTTAATGTAATCAATAGATCGTGGGCGCTCTGGATGACGGCAAATTCCCACCCTTTCCCATGGAGAAAGTTGAGAGTAGACTTGATTTTTGAGTTGTTGTAGCTTTTTTTCAAGCTTCACAATCTCTTCATCTGTCCAAATCCCATTCACCTTATTTTGCTCTTTTAGTTGAGCAATCGTTTTTTCATGGTCTAAGATTTGCTTTTCATGATCTAACATCTTCTTTTCCCTTACTTTTTTACCCGTTCCCCAGGAACTTCAGCATCATGGAAATCACTTACAATCTCCACAACCGTTGGTTTTGTAATAACAATAGAATAAAGTTCCTCAATATCATTTTGTGCAAGGCGGATACAGCCATCACTATCATACCGACCTACGGTTGAAAGGTCTTCTTTATAAGTTTTTGTTGCTACATCATAGACCCACGGAGCTCCATGAAAACCATACCCTCGTGGATTATCTCCCTCACCGCTGATTTCCTCAGAAAAGGGAATCCAGCGCGTTCCAAAAACGCGAACCATTTCAACCTCTGTTTCCTGGAAATACCCTTCCATTCCAGGTTTATAAATAGCGACTTTGTCCCCTAGAGAAAATTTTCCTTTAGGGGTTAACAGCCCTGAATAAGAATCTTGATCAAATCGTCCAAGACCCACTTTGTACGTCTTTAAAAGAATCCTTTCTTGCGAAGATTCATCTATTCCATAAAACCACATTTTACATCTTGAAAGATCTACAACTAAAGAAAAACTCACATCTTTCTTCAAGATATTGAATTGATCACCAGGAGTAATTTTTTGCGTATAGTAATCTTTTTTTCTATTCAAACTTCTAGCGATGAAGTGACGAGATGTCGAGTAATGCGAAGCATAGTCGCTCACCCATGCAGGTCGCCCTTGTAACCATGAAACAAGTGCCTTATAACGGATCGTTTCTACAATAGGAAGTTTCTGTCTTCCTGTTGTGAATAGACGCCAGACTTGATCTTCTTCTTGATCCGCGACTTCATCTTGTACAGGTTTCAGGTATTGCTCAGAATGCTCTTCCATTGCAATTTCAGGTGCCCCGGTCATATTTTCAATTTTAGCAGCTACCTCTGGTCCATCTATTTTTTTTTCCTTACTTTTCTTCACAAGAGCAAGACCCCCAATCCCTACAAAAAGGGCTAATGAACCAATAAAAATTGCTTTAAATATAGACATCGGTTTCCTTACATTCCGTTAAAATTATCAAGAATTTTCAAATTGTTTGCAAGTTATCAGACTTATGAATCTCAGTCTATGACAAATTTTTCTTTACAGAAAGGGTCCACGTTTTCTGCATCTGCAATCTCTCGAGTCAAGCTTTTCATCGGTCAAGAAAATCAATGGGTGTTTAAATAACTGTCCATCGATAAGGATAAAGTTTTTTCTTAAGAGAAAATACAAGTAAAAAATCTGCTGACCAAAAGTGATCCTTACCAGCAAGAGGAATCACCTGCATTTCACTTTCGAAATGAGAGATAATCTCTAGGGTCTCCTTCCCTTTTTTAAAAAAAACCTTATCGACGCTTCCCTGATAACGGTCAAGCATTCCTGGAAATAGCTCTACCTCATCTCCCACACACGCTTTATCAGCAGAGACAAAAAAGACATAGAATAGAGGTGCTAATGCATTGTGATGGCTTTTTCGGATCGTTAAATCAATTTTTTCCTTTTCAGATTCTAAATTAAAGAAAAGCCAGTCTTTACTTTGATCTTCTTCTTGAGGGGATACGACCCGAGTCCACCCTTGAAATTTTCCTCTTTCATCATCAGATTCAATCGTTAAATCTTTAAATCCTTCTTGACTCCCATTTGAAAGGCGAAAAATTCCATAATAATCAGAATCTGCAAGGGGAGCGTAGTGGGGTCCCATCGATACGATGTGAATTCCCTTCTTATGAATGGAAGAAAGTCCTGTATTGATCCCAGCTGCAGAGCAGACCAAACTTGTTTCTCCGCACTGATAATGCAAAAAACCTAAGCTTCGATCGATATCATGGAGCGTTAACCTCTGACTTAGTTGCGGAAAAGTGACCTCTTTAAATGCGTGATTAAATAACCGAATAAAAGGATCTGAATAAAGCCTTTCTCCACTAGATTCAGAAACTCCCTGAAGTTTTGAAGAGGCTACAAGCTGAGAAGCTACCTGAAATAAAAAAGGGAAGGTTTCTCCCTGGGACACCATTTTATAGTCAGCTTCATTTTGCCAAAGCCCTTGAAAAAATTCTCCCCTGTGGTCACAAAGAGAAAGGGAAAATTCAACACATTTCAATCCTTTATGAAGTAATGCATCATCACTGCTTATAAGACCAAAATAAAGGGAAATAAGTCCCAATTCACCACATTGCAGTAGATGAGGCACTTGATTGTGAAGGATTGCTCCTTTTTCAAGTTGTGTAAAATTTAACGCTTCTTTTTTATTTTCAAAAAGAAAGGTGGCTAAGACATCATACCCTTGTTGAAGATAAAACTGTTTTCCAAATCCTTCGGTGCGCCCTCTAAAAATCAAAGAGCGAATCTGGTTGTCGAGCTTTTCATCCTTTTTTTTATGAAACTTTCTGAGAAAAAGGAGCGAAAGAAGCATGCGATAGTATTCAATGAAGTCTTCAGGTGTATGAATAGGGAAATGTTCACAATGATTCGTGGGCGAAAATAAAAAGGCCTCACCCCTCTCTTCTCCCTCAAAAAAAGCATCAACAGCTTTGCGCAACGGCTGGCTACCAAAAGCCTTATCTCGATGCGGTTTCAAAAAGGTGACGAGACCACTCATAATTTTCTAGTCCCAAAAAGAAGATTTCATACCAGTTTCAAAAAATAGATTAACAAACTTTTCTTGCTTATTTCTTAACAAACTACTTTTTTTGACTTTGCCATCCATCATCTTGGTTCGCTTTACTCTCCTAGAGCTATTTTTCGTAAAAATCTTCAAGCCGATTTACTACTTTATTTCTCTTAAGCCAGTATTTAAAAAGCCACTTCTTGTTTTTCTTCAGTTTCTATTAAGTTTTTCATCTTTTTTCCGGGAGTGAATTTCACCGCCCGTCTTTCTGGGATGATAATAGGGACTGAAGCATTTTTTGGGTTTCTTCCAATTTTTTGTTTTCTTTTGACGACCTCAAAGACACCGAAATCACGAAATTCAAGACGGTCACCATCTAAAAGATACTCTGTCATACAATCTAAAAATGATTGAACGACTAAGCGAACTTCATTGGGATGAAGACCGCGGCGACGGGAAATTTCACTGATTAGCTTCTTTTTTGTAATCGTTGCCATATCATCCTGCTCCTTAAATTTTAATAAAAGACATTAATCTCGTCTTCTCATGTTTTGGTGTTTTCTTTCAACGAAAAAGATCAAAAAAAGATTTTGATTTCTAACTTTTATTTTTCTATCTTGTTGATTTTTAAGTAAGTTCTTTTTCAATTTTTATGAGAATTTTCTTTTTTTTCCCGGCACCAAAAAGCAGATATTTTCCGCCAATAATATGTTTCGATTGAATCATAAAAGAAGGATCATCGACCTTTTCATTATTGAGATAAGCGCCTTTATTTTTAATCATGCGATTTCCTTCCGCTTTACTCGTTAAAAATCCTGACTTGGCTGCGATATCAGCATAAGTTTGATCAATGACATCTTGAGTTTTCATCAAAATATGAGGCATATCTTTAGCAATTTCTTCAAGAACTTCTGGGTCTAGAGTTGCTTTAGAGCCTGGTGCCGCTGCTTCCGTGACTTTTAATGCGATTCTAAGTCCATCTTCCCCATGAATATAGCGAGTCACCTCTTCTGCCAATTTTTTTTGGGCAGCATTTGGAATGAAACCTCCGGATTGCATTTCTTTTTCAAAAGTCTCAATCTCATCAAGCTCCATAAAGGTCAGCATTTTCATCAGTTTAATGACATCTTTATCACTTACACAAACTAAATATTGATAGAATTGATAAGGGGAAGTTTTTTCAGGATCAAGCCAAATAGCTCCCGCTTCACTTTTTCCAAATTTTGCACCATCACTACGGGTCAACAAAGGGAACGTCATTCCATAGATTGTTTTTCCAGAAAGTTTCCGTGCCAATTCCATTCCAGCAGTGATATTTCCCCATTGATCACTTCCTCCCATTTGCATAATCACATCTTCTCTTTCTGAAAGATAATAAAAGTCATATCCTTGCAAAACTTGATAAGAAAACTCTGTAAAACTAATTCCCTCTACAGACTGAAAACGCCTTTTTACACTCTCTTTTCCGAGCATAGGCCCCACACGAAAATGTTTTCCAATATCTCGCAGGAAATCGACAAGGCCATAGTTTGTAAGCCAATCAGCATTGTTCAAGATCACAGTTTTTTTTAAGCATCTATGAAACTGTTTCCGAATACCCTCAATATTTTTCTGGAGCGTTTCATGAGTAAGAAAAGGCCGCTCTGTATTTTTCCCTGAAGGGTCACCTATTTTCCCGGTCGCACCTCCAAGTAAAACCACAGGCGTATGGCCAAATTTTTCAAGCCACGCTAGGGCCACAATTCCCACAAGGTTTCCTAAATGGAGGCTATCAGCAGTAGGATCAAAACCAATGTAGCCCTTGATAGGTTTATTCATTCTTTCTTTGAGCTCATCACTAGTTATATTATCAATAAAGCCCCGTTTTTCTAAAAATTCTATTATATTATCCATAGAAATCTTCAAGCCAATTTGTCACATTATTTTTGATAAATAGTCCTAACATTATCTAGACGATTGGAGAATTCTTGCAACGATTTCCATAAAGAAAAATCTCTCCTATCAGAAATAAATAATAGAAAGAGAGGTTTTTTATTAATACCGATTCTCAGGAAACCTCTATTTTTCAGCCGATTTATGACGGCGTTAAATTTCTGACTCAAATTAGCTGCATTTTGCTTTTGATTAGCCAGCAATTTGGTCCAAGGCGCAGTGCCCCATCCACCGACGGATTTCAGAAAATTTATGCTCTAGAGCTTGGGGCGTAATTCCAAGGTCCATGTCCTTAAAACGTTTCTAGAGTTTTTCTTTTTGTTGCTATGATGTTTATCCTTTTTTCAACAGTCTTTTGTAAGTATGGCACAACTCAAACCAAAAAGAAAAGTATAAAAATCTTGCTCTGAATGTTGAGCTTTGGGAAGGTATAGGTAAGTTGATTTGAAATTGGGGTGATTTTAGCGAGCTATTTTTGAGAGAATTTGATTGCTTAAAATGAGAGCATTGTCCACGAGGCAAAGAGAGATTTTAAGAAAGCAAAAGACCATGTAAAGACCTAGCCAAAATCGCCTCAATTTTAAACTAACCTAGCTATATAAGTCTCATGAATGAAAATATGAAAAAAGTGGCAGGTTATGCTGCCGCAGAGTTAGTAAAAAGTGGAATGGTCTTAGGCCTCGGGACAGGCTCGACTGTCTTTTATTTTATCAATCGATTGCTCGAACGTATGAAAGAAGGGCTTTTTGTTCAAGCGGTATCGAGTTCCATTCGTTCGGAAAAGCAAGCAAAAGAGGGAGGAATTCTTTTTGCGGATATTGATACCATTACAACTGTTGATATGATTATCGATGGTGCGGATGAAATCAATAAAGACAAGCAGATGATTAAAGGAGGGGGAGGAGCTCTGCTGCGCGAAAAGGTCCTTGCAGACATTAGTAAGGAGATGGTGGTCATTGTAGATGAAAGTAAAGTGGTAGAAAAGCTGGGTAAACATGATCTACCAGTAGAAATTCTTCCCTTTGCCCACAAGGCAATCATAGAAAAAATCCGAAAGTTAGGATTCCACGGTACCCTTCGCGAGCATAATGAGAATGGTCCTTTCATTACAGATAATGGAAATATGATCTATGACATTCATTTTGAATCTTTTAGAGAAGATCCCGAAAAAGATCATGAAAAACTTATTCGAATTCCAGGTGTCTTAGAAACAGGATTTTTCTTCCATTTAGCTGGCCGTATCATTGTCGGTAAGAGTGATGGAACGGTTGATCTTTGGTCCTAATTATTTTATAATGAGATTAGGTAGTGTTGCCTGCGGGTTGGGTTGTTCATTCCTAAGCATGTCACATGGAAAATGTTATCGCTGATTTGCTTCAAAAGCCCACTTAGGACTTGTTGTATCGGTCGCCTTGAACTTTGCTCGTAAAAGCCTCTTTGCTAAAATGCCCATCTCGCGAGCAACACTATACCAGTCCCGTTTGTGAAAATAATAGGCAGAACGGTGGATATATCCGGGGGAGGAAATATGGACTTCGAACTTGTTCCTATACAGTTCAATAAGATCTTACAATCAAAGAATTACACCGTCTTCATTTTAGGGACGCAAGAAAAGCAGTTTGCAATCTATACCTCTCCTTGTACAGGGCAAAACCTTCAAATGCATTTTGCTGAGCAAATAAAACCTCGCCCCTACACGTACGACCTTATGAACTCAGCTTTTAATGGCTTTAATATCAATCTTCTTCAAATTGTAATTACTGATGTTCAGGATACTCTATACTTTGCGCGCCTTTTTATTGAACAAGAGAGCGATGGACTCAGAAATATCTTAGAAATCGATGCACGTCCCAGTGACTGTCTAACACTTGCTCTTGCAAACGATATTCCCGTCTACTGCACAAGAGACGTTTTCGATCATACGATTCCTATCGATGAATAATCTTTAAAGTTTTTGCTCTACATTTTCATGCTTGTGATTGGACCTAAATTCATATGTCTTAAGGCGAAAGAAAAATCTATCACCTGTCAGTCTATTAAATTTTGAAAGCCTTCTTTTTGCAAAGCTCCAAATTGACTCGATCCCATTCACATGAAATCTTCCAAAAGCAACGACATTTTTCTCTAACTCATAAAATTCTTGCTATGCGGGGGTCGAAGCAAAGCGGAAGCAGAGCTTTTCAGTTCTCTTTCCAATTCCTTTTTCAATTCGATGATCGGCAAGGCTAACAGCTGCTTGATGGGTAGACACTTCATTTTGCTGCGCAATTTCATAAACCTGTAGAAGTTGATCATAGACTTGATGGATCATATCTCGCGCTTTTGTTGCACTGTAGCCTTCGGAAGAAAGCTCATTCATCACATTGATTAATCCCCCAGCGTTCACGACAAAATCTGGAGCGTAGAGAATACCTCTTTTACGTAAGTGATCAGCATCAGTAGGCTTTAAAAGTTGATTATTTGCAGCCCCTGCAATAGCTCGACACTTAAGCTTTGGAATCGTGTTTTGATTGATCACTCCTCCTAGCGCGCAAGGAGCTAAAACATCACACTCAACTTCTAGAATTTGTTCAGGACTTACTCTTTCTGCGTCGAACTGGTGGGCAAAATGTTCAATAACATTGAGATTAATATCACTAATGATCAATCTTGCTCCTGCCCAGAAAAGGCGCTCTACAAGTCTTTTCCCAACATTGCCGATTCCTTGGATTGCAATTGTTTTACCTTCTAGAGAATCAGAGCCATCAAGCTCTTGAAAAACAGATTGAATTCCTAAAAACGTACCATGAGCAGTAAATGATGAAGGGTTTCCACTTCCCCTAAGGTTATAGACTCCACATGCATATTTTGTCGTTTGTAAAATTGTATCGATATCTGCAGGAGTACAACCCACATCTTCAGCGCAAATGTATTTTCCTTCTAAGCGATTAACAGCTGTTCCAAATGCCTTTAAAAGCTCAGGAGTCTTTTCCGTTTTAGGATCTGCCATAATCACACTTTTGGCTCCTCCTAGGCCCACTTGAGCCATTGCTGCCTTGTAAGTCATCCCTTTAGAAAGGCGAAGAGCATCGGTTAAGGCTTCATCAAAACTTTTATAGGGATAGATTCTTGTTCCCCCAAGGCCTGGACCTAAAATTGTGTTATGTATCGCAATGATTCCAATAAGCCCCGAATCTGAGTCAGTGATCTTCAGCACTTTTTCATAGCCCGCTAATTCTAAAATTTCTTCTTTAAGATCCATTGCAAGGCCTCCCTACTCAACAAATGATTGAAAACACACATTTTAACACGGCCCACTCCCGGGAAGCAAGAAACTTTATCCTTATGAATAAAGTCCACCCTGTGGGGCGGGTCCTTGGCTGGATTGAGGTATGGATCGTTACAGGAGTTTTTTGGAACCGATAAACCTATCCCGGATTAAATTTTTTATCCAAAGACATTGATATAACATATTGATAAGGACCCCTTTTGGCTTTTGAGATTATTTCTTTCGATTTCATTGGTATTTTAACAGAACTCTTATCGGGACTTCTAGGGATTGGTGATTGTCCCCATTCCCGCCCTTCTTTTTGTCTTTGCACACATAGGAATTCCTTCTGCAGAAATCATGCGTCTTACCATTAATACAGCGCTAGCTGCAATGGTTTTCAACACCTTTTCTGCAAGTTATTTTCATTACAAAAAAGGTGCGGTTCTAGTCTCTATAGTAAAACCGATGAGGTTAGGTATTAGTATTGGAACAATTGTTGGAGCTTTAAGTGCTCGAATTGTATCGTCATCATTTTTACAAGTCTTTTTTGGCATTTTCAAAATCCTTTTTGGAATCCGTTTTCTTTTGCCAGAACCTAAAATGAAAAAAGAAAAACAACCCCCCTCGTTGCTGGGGCTATTGATCATTTCTATGGGTGTTAGCACCCTTTCAAGAATGCTTGGGTTAGGAGGAGGAATGGTGAATGTTCCGATCTTAACTTCTTTTAATAGTCCTGCTTAAAAAAGCGATTGGAACGTCTTCCGCTCTTAGTTTTCTGATCCCTTTATTTAGAGCTCTCTTTTTCCTTTTATTTGGCATCCAGCCCGCACCAGTAGATGATTCAGTTGGATACTTTTACGTCCC
Organism: Simkaniaceae bacterium; assembly: GCA_030064985.1. Classification (GTDB taxonomy): domain Bacteria; phylum Chlamydiota; class Chlamydiia; order Chlamydiales; family Simkaniaceae; genus Neptunichlamydia. The sequence continues at coordinate 45,519 of JASJDV010000010.1, forward strand.
TGCCTTTCTAATTCGTAGGCATTATGTATTTTTTCATTGCCCCTTTTGGAGTAAAACTTGCTCAGATCTTTCCCACCAAAATCTCTTAAGAGAATTTTTGGACTGGCCCTACTTATCGCAGGGTTGCTCGTGATCTCCAAGTAGAAGTTTTACACCCATTACGCTCTAAAGATTGTTTTAGTTTTGGCTCTTTTGCTAGCGATTTACAGCCCATTTTAAGCTAGCAAAACGTTTAAAGATTCGCGGCGAGAAAAATATTTTTCTAAAGCGCTTATTTTTTCATTTTCTTCAAACTAGGATACTTTGGCTCCCACATAGTATCTTTTACAGCCTGTTCAATATCTTTCGGAGGATTGGAGCCAATGCCCTCTTTGATTGCTTCTTTTGCTACAGCAATGGCAACATCTCTAGAGATGGCTCGTAATTCTGTAAGACGTGGAAAAAGAGAAGCATAAGGATCATGAATAATCGGTGCGTAGTGGCTCAAAACTTCCGCAGCTTCTAAAAACATGCGGTCTGTCACGCGGGTTGCTCTTGATGCAATAACACCTAAGCCCACACCTGGGAAAATAAAGACGTTATTGCATTGACCAATCACATAACCCTTCCCCTTGTATTGTACGGGTTGATAAGGACTTCCTGTTGCAATCAAAGCCTGTCCTTTTGTCCACTTCATGAGATCAGCAGGCTGCGCTTCAGATTTGGAGGTAGGATTAGAAAGAGGGAAAATAATCGGGCGCACAACATGCTTTTTCATCTCGGTCACCACTTCTTTTGTGAAAGTATTTGGTTGCGTTGAAGTCCCTATAAGAATTGTGGGTTTGGCATGTTTAACCGTTTCGAGAAGCGTAATGTTTTGTCTATCCTCCACGTCCCATTTTTGGACCGTTTCTTTTTTCTGCGCAAACCGTTTCTTAAGGTCATCGAGCTTTTGAGATCCTGTATGGGCAAGTCCATTTCTTCCCATGACAAAGATCCGTTTTTTCGCTTCTTCGCGAGTCATCCCTTCTTCTATCATTGCTTTCGTAATGAGCTCAGCAATACCAATTCCAGCAGAACCTGCACCGAAAAAGACAATCCGTTGCTCTTTAATGTCTCCATCAATTCCTTTAAGAGCTCCCAAAATACCCGCAATAACAACTCCTGCTGTGCCTTGAATATCATCGTTAAAGCAACAAATTTTATCTCGATAACGGTCGAGCAATGGTTGAGCTTGTTGCTTTGAAAAATCTTCCCATTGCACCAAAACTTTAGGATAACGTTTCGTGATCGCCTGAATGAAAGCATCGACAAAGGCATCATATTCTTTTCCTGAAAGTCTTTCGTTACGCCACCCTAGATAGAGAGGATCATTGAGCAGCGTTTTGTTGTTGGTTCCAACATCAAGAGTGACGGGAAGAGTATAAGCGGGATGAACTCCTCCAAAAAGGGAATAAAGAGCTAGTTTACCAACAGGAATCGCCATCCCTCCCATTCCAAGATCCCCGAGCCCTAAGATACGAGCCCCATCAGTCACAACAATGACATCCACACGATCCTGAGGAATATTACTGATGATTTCTTCGAGACAATCTTTATGGGGATAGGAAATATATACTCCCCTATTTTGACCGTAAAGATAACTAAAGTTTAAAGAAGCATCACCGACTGTAGGAGTATAAATATAAGGAAGCATTTCTTCAGGATATTCACTACACAACCGATAAAAAAGGGTTTCATTTCGATCTTGAAGTGTCGAGAGAAATTTATACTTAGAGATGGCATTTTCTTTAGCGCAAAAGTTAGCGTAACGTCTTTTGACTTGTTCTTCAATTGTGGATGTATGATAGGGAATCAACCCATGAAGACCTAGCTCGGTTCGTTCATTGTTTGTGAATCCTGTTCCTTTATTCAGAAGTGGATCATGAAAAATAGTAAATGGATCGAGATCAACCTCTACAATTTCCTCTCCATGTTGCACTGTTCTTTTTACTTTATTCATCGATATCTCCTGGCTTGGGGTTCAATGATAGTAATATTGCGCTCAACCTTCAAGGAGTTTTTCTCGTGTCCGCTGGAAGTAGAAAAATACAGCTCCAATCCAGACAATAAATAGAGTAAAAGGTCCCCAAGAATAGGCGTAGGGTAACTTTCCTGGGGAAAGAATTCCTAAACCGATAACGAAAAGAGAAGCAAATGCCTTTGCTGAGCGGTAAGCAAAAACATCAATAATAGCTTTCGCTTTAAACTTTTCATCGATCTTAAGAGGTACATAAAGCATTTCTTTCAAAATATTGAAGATCGAATAATCAAAGGTTTTAATCACGCTAAATCCGTAAGTGATCACACTAAATGAAGGAGCAAGAAGAGTAAGGGCTACGTTCCCTAATAGTATCCCAGGAACTACGAAGTGACTCTTCCTAAGCCCTAAAAACTGAACGAGTAAAAAGGTTGCAAAGAATTGCAGGCAAAGTTTGCAAGTATTAATCGCTCCCCAAAGACGCCCATAAAATTGGGTTCTAAGATCTTGCATCGGAAATTTTTGCTGCAAGAAATGATTGAATTGATAGTCCATGATTGTGGTTGAAAGCTGCATCAATATCACAATGAGAAGGATAAACTTTAAGATAAAAGAAGAACGAATCAATGTAAAACCTCCTTTTGCCTTCCTAATTTGCATATGATTCTCTCCTTCTATTCCACTTCGCTTCAACATTTGATGGTAGGTCCAGATAAAGAAAAGATAGAGAGGGATCGTCATGTAAAGAAGGTGTTCTGACCCCATTTTTACAGCAAAAAAGCTTGGAACTACACTTCCAAAAATCGCTCCAGTCCCACTTACTCCAAAAAGAATGCCATAGAGATATTTTGCTTTTGCAATTTCTGTTTTTGTATGGATGACTGACCAAAGCTGCTGAAACATCAAAAGAACGTAGATATCTTTCCAGACGTAAAGAAAAAAAGCTAAAGGGGGGAACCGTTGAACAAAAGTCCCTGAAAAAACATTGATACCCATTGTTAAACATACTGTGCATAAAAATATTTTGAAGCAACCTAACTTCGAGAGAAACCGATTATAGAAGGTGACAACAACGAGGTTTAAAGGAACTGTCAGAAGCCAAGCGTAAGGGTAAAGCTCGACGCTGTAATGGGCCAAGAATATTGAGTTACTTGTCGGCTTTGTAATTGCATATTCCGCTGTAATGAAAAAACCACAAAGCATCGCAAAGAAGAGAAAAAGTCTTTGGCCCCTTGAGTACGTCTGAAATTCTTCTTTAAATTGAGTAAATGTTTTTTGGATGTTCATGCCATTGAGTATATCAGACGACTTGAGCCTAGCCCACTAAAATTTTTGCACAGTTTTTTAATTATTTTAGCTTAAGTTTTAGTGAGATAGGTTTTTACTATCTTGGTGTATAAAATATTTTCCATACTTTAGGGGCTCTCCACTGCACCAAGGAGCATAACTATTAAAGTAATGGGTCGACATAAAAAGCATAAAAAATTTTCCTGGCCATGGATAAAAGTCAGGCATGCGATGCTCCACAAAGCTTGTAGCTGCAGCATGATTGAGATGGGTTAGCTCTAAACCAAAGGTTCCGCATCATGCTCGATTTTTTGTGAGAAAAGATTCCCAATAGGAGCAAGTAAGATAGAAAAAATTCCATAGAGAAAAAAGAGGAGAGGAAGAGAGGCAATAGTTGACATCGCTTCAAACCCAAATCTATGCTTGAACGTCCCTAAGCACCATTCCCCAACAAGAGAAATAAGAAAAAGAGTAACAATAAAAATCAAAGTGAAAAATAACACTATCCACCATGGATGATTAAGAACATAGTGTCCTATTTCATGTCCCACTAGAAATAGGAGTTGATCTTCACTCTGCTGTTGAATTGCAGTATCCCAAATCACGATCCGTTTTGTTGCTCCAATCCCTGTAACATAAGCATTGGCGGCGTTGGTATCTACACTTTTATTGACTTCATACACACGACTTTTTTCAATCCCTACTTGAGATGCCAACTATAAAATCTTTTGCTCTAGGTGTTTATTTTTTATTGGTCCAAATTTGTTGAACAGCGGGGCAATCCAAATGGGTTCAACAAGCTGTGAGAAAGTAAGCAAAGGAAAAGTAAGGATTCCAAGGTATAACCACCATCTACGAGGACTTTTCCGAATCACACCGTAAAGAATCCAAACAATAACAATGCCTATGAGTGTCCAAACTCCTGTGTCGATCAGATGGTGATTCAACCATCGTCCTAATGATTGATTGGAAAATCCATAAACATGAGCTTTAACAAAGGAAGCATAATAATCTAGAGGGATCGTCAATATTGCAGTCATTAAGCAGGTATATAAGCCCAAATAATGTAGCATTCCAAAACCACCTTCGCGTCACTTGGTCGCAAAATTCTCCAAGTTTAGCCGCAAACCCTGTAAAAAGGCTGATAGCCGGAATAGCTAGGCTCCAAAGGTTTTTAACGATCCAAAAGATGTTGCTCTCTTTGTACAAACTGATGGCTTCAGACGTTGGAGGTGGAACAAGGACGGGGCTCATATCACAGCTAGCTGCATAGTCTAAGTTAATCACAAGCAAAAAAAGAACTCGATATAACCATTTATTCATCCCAATCCATCCACATGATTCAGCTGTTTTCGGAGCTTTTTTTCAAATTGTGGAGCGACATAAATCCAGCTTCTTTCCCTAGGAGGCACAGAAATTTCACTCAGGTTATCTCCATAATCTATGCTGTGTCTTGTTTTAAGAACAGGAAAATGCATTCCAAGCTTCACTTTTTCCCTCTTAGAAAATTCCCAAGAAATTTCATTGTCAGGAATCCCTAGTTCTTCCTTAATAGCCAATAAATCACTTTCTAAAGGAGGAGAAGAAAGAGCGATAGCTAGGAAACGATAATTGCGAACATAAAGACATTTTGCATCAAAATGCCCCGGATGCGCTTTATCTCTAGAAGCACGATTAAGCTCTGCTAAGACTTCATTATCTGTCACTGCAACATAGTGGTCTAAGTCCTCACCTAAATCGTAATAGAGCATCTCCATAAAGCGGGAAAGATGATAAGCATACGATTTAACACTTGAGTATTGATAAAGGCCATTAGGCAAGTCCGGTACATTGGGAATCCCTTAAGAGATAATCCATGCGATCTGCTCCAAAAAAGTCTCCTGTTACAATTTCTGCAACAACCCTTTCTCAAGGAGTCAATTCTCCGTCAAACTTTTTCTCGCCCAATGCCACTTTCATGACATCAAGCTGATGAATATAATGAAGGCGTTGAAACGGCGCTGTATTGATTAAAAGGCTTTCCACTTCATCGACATGAATGAACCGATGAACAGAGTCATAAATCTTCTTAATGTGTCCCATGAAGCGATTCCATAGTAAAGGGTCGATGGGTTACGTGAATTTTTGGGCAGCTTTTAATATGAAAGCGTTTCATCAACCTTTTTCCTATATTTCTGCCATTCCATCCAACCGTAAATGGGGATACTTGTAAATAGTAAAAGGGCACCGTAAAACACGATTTCTTGTCCTGCACTCACTGTTACCCAAAAGGTGTAGATAAAGGCAAGCCCTGAAATTGTTAGTGTTTTAACAACAGTTGTTTTATCAACCTTATCGGGGTGTTTGACATAGATGACAAACTCAGCAACTGAAGTATAAAGGTAAGTAACAATAGCTGCCAAAGTAGCAAGAGAGATGATGAACGTGAATTGATCAACAAGAGCCTTATTGAAATTCAAGTAAAGAAGAAGGGTGACAAAGACTGAGGAAATGAGGATTCCAAAAACTGGGGAGCGCGCTTTTGAAACTTTCGCAAAACGTTTGGGAAAAAGCCTGTCTTTGGCTGCAGCTAGCGGAATCTGCCCTTGAAGGAAAATCCAGCCATTGAGCGCTCCAGCACATGAAACGACTGCAGCAGCTCCCATTACATACATTCCAGAGCTCCCAAAAATTTTCCCAGCTAAATCGGCGAATGGTGCAGTAGATTGTTGAAGCTCAGACATTGGAATCACTCCCATGATTGCAATGGTGCTTAGGATATAAATAACTGCCGTAATTGCTGTTCCCAAAATCGTGGCACGAGGAATGGTCTTTTTAGGGTCTTTGACATCATCTGCAGGAATAGAGGCTGACTCCATGCCTAGAAATGCCCAAAGAGTCAGCATTGCCCCGCCTGACAAAGCTGAAAAGTTAGATTTCCCTGTCATGTTGAAATAGTATAAATTGCGTGCATCGATAAAAAAGACTCCAATCACTGCAATTAAGATAAGTGGAACAAATTTCAAGAGCGTTAAAATAAGCTGAACACTTCCTGCTAAATGCACTCCAACGATATTTACGAGGGTAAAAAACCACACCACACCAGCTGTTACAAGAAATGCAAGAAGATCATTTTGAGGAAGTTCTGGGATGAATGTCGCTAAATATCCAGTAAAAGCAACAGCGATTGCTGCATTGCCAACCCACATATAGATCCAATAGTTATAGGCGACTTGAAATCCTATAAAATTCCCAAAGCCTTCTTTACAGTAAATATAGGGTCCCCCTGTTTTGGGAAACAAGGTACTGAGTTTTGCAAAAACCATGGCAAGAAGCATCGCTCCTATTGCCGTAGCAACCCAGCTAAACACTGTAATGCTTCCATAACTCGCTAGAGACGCTGGGAGTAAAAAAACTCCCGATCCAATCATATTTCCCACGACAAGCGCCGTGAGCATCCAAACACCTAATTGTTTATGCATTTTTCACTTTTTACTACTTATTTTCACTTGAAATTTTAAGTGTCATGAGTCTAGGTTCCCGGTCTTAGGTGACTTTCTTGAATAGAGATTAGAAGTCACCTCTACAAATTCTGCTTTTCGTTGAAGCTCTCTACTATTTTGTGCGCTTCTTTCTGTGAACACGCTTCGAAGTCCACCCAATAAATCATTGATCAGTTTACCAGTGGATCCCAAGATTGGAGCCCAAAAGTCAACACCCTTAGCAATTGTTTCGCCTTTTAGACCACCATAGTAATCTGTCTGCTATCAAACTGACAACTCTTTATCACTTAGTTTTCTCTCGAAAAGCTCCTACTATAGACAATAGGAAGAAAAAGGAAAAGAAAATTTGATTATACCCCCATGATTTTTCTAGAATCACCTTCATACCGATAGGAAAAAGTCGCAATCCATTTCATCAACCTCTAATAAGAAAAAGATTTTTTTGATTTTCGTAGACTAGTGGCTTCGAGGAAACTCCAAGGTGCCCGAAGAAAAAGGCCATAAATCACCCAATAAAATTGATTATCGAGATAGACCCATGTTATGCTGCGTGTATGATCACAGTCACGATTTTAACAAAAAACAATGAAGAGACGCTCGGTTCTGTCCTGGAATCAACCAAGAATTTCGATGAAGTAGTTCTTCTAGATGCAGGATCAACTGATGCAACGCTCGAGATTGCGAGTCTTTATCCCAATGTAAAGATTTTCCATTCTCCCTTTATTGGGTTTGGCCCCCTCCATAATTTAGCAGCGCACCATGCATCGAACGACTGGATTCTCTCTTTAGATAGCGATGAGGTGCTGACTCTTGAGCTTGCCCAAGAGATTCTATTGCTACAGCTTGATATAAAAAAGGTCTATTCCTTCCCTTTCCATAACTATTTCAATGGGAAGCATATCAAATGGTGTGGTTGGCATCCTGATCGCCATATCCGTTTGTACCATAAGCAAGCCACCACATTTAGCAATGATAAAGTTCATGAGAAAATTCAGACAGCTGGACTTTCTGAAATCAAACTCCATTCTCCTATCAAACACTATTCCTACCGATCGATCTCAGACTTTTTACTTAAAATGGAACTGTATTCTAACCTTTTTGCAGAGCAAAATGCCCACAAGAAAAAATCCTCTTTTACCAAAGCTCTTATTCATGGATTTTTTGCCTTCATTAAATCGTATCTTTTAAAACGGGGATTCCTAGGGGGACAAGAGGGATATATCATCTCTTTGTATAATGCCCAAACAGCCTTTTATAAATATTTAAAGCTTGCCTATGCTTCTCGCTCTTCTTTATCACAAGATCGGTACTAGTAAATATGCCAATCCTCTTAAAACTTTAGAGGATCACTTTCAATGGATTTCGTCCCGTTATCCGACGGTTCTTCCTGGAGAACTGCTGAGTCACAAATGCTCAATTTGTCTCACGTTCGATGATGCTTTTTTTGATTTCTATCATAGCATTTTTCCTTTGCTTAAAAAATATCAGCTAAAAGCTCTCTTAGCCGTTCCTACCGCGTATATCCCCGAAGAAATACACCTCTTTTTTGAAAAGCGACTAGAAAAGGTACAAACCTTCCCTAATAAAGCGCCTCCAGTTCCCTCTCCAGCTTTTTGCAGCTGGACTGAATTGAAAGAGTTGGCGCTCTCTCCTCTGATTCAAATCGCTTCCCATTCTATCCACCATCACCCTATGACCTCTACCCATATCGATCCCGAACATGAACTCTTGGTTTCAAAAGCACTTCTTGAAGAAAAGCTAGATGTTTCTGTGAACTCTTTTGTTTACCCTTTTGGTTTATGGAATAAAAAGGTCCATGCTATTGCAAAAAAACACTATGAATACATCTTTCGCATTGGCAATGCTTACAATCGTTCATGGAAAAATGCAAATCAGCTTCTCTATAGGGTCAATGGGGATCAACTTCCTAAAGTGAATTTTCCGTTTAGTCCCCTTTTTCGCCTAAAGCACACAGCGCGTTACTTTTTTAACACCGTCCGTGGAAAATAAACGCAACGCCCTCCTCAAACGTCTTGGTTTTACAAAGTTCTATTCCGGCTCCATTGCCTATCTTGTAGAAATACCAATTGCCTCTCTCAGGAGTTAATTGGGTGAACGCAATCTGTCTAGGATTGAAGAGGAGGTGCACATTGGCTCTAGGATGTAAATACGGCTGTAACTGCATTGTTAGCCGATTTCCTGATTTGAAAACACCAACATAACCATTAGCCCAGTCAACACGTAGCTCCTTTGTATCTTTTCCTATGTGAGAGTGACAAAGGGCCGTATCCCTTGCTTCAAGGGCTTCCATCGAACGAGAAAAGCTTTCTTTATCAGCCGCTGAAACCGACAAACTAAAAGACGGGGTAGGAGGTGGAGGGGCTGGCTTTTCAGCTTTTATCTCAGCAACTGAAGGTGGAATCAGCCTTTGCAATTCTTCCATTGCATCTCTTAAACGAACATTAGGTTTGAATTGTTCCATTGTTGCTTCCAAATTACAACTCGGGCATCGTCCAAGCTGTTGAATTGAATTCAAAATGCACTGTTGATCCATTGTCCGACCGCAGGCGTCATGAATCCATGGATCTTTAAACTGATTAAAACAAATAGCGCATTCGAATGACTTTAACTCAATTTTTTGCATAGTTACCTCCTATTAGCGCCCCGCACCCTAGCATGTAAAAAAATTAAATGCAAAAAAATCTTGGCAAAATTTTGCAACCGTTTTAAGTTGGAGGTGTTGTAAAGTGTTTCGGAAAAGATTTATGAAAAACGGATCGCATAACTTTGCAAGTCCACGCAAGTTTCAAGGCTGCATCTATATCACAGTTAGCGTTGAAAAGGGTAACTCTTAAAGCGCTCTTTTTTCTGCCCGCACCAAACAGTCGATGATTTCGAGATCCATCCAATGACAGGGATTTAAAGAGACTAGCGGCACTCGGACTCGAACCAAGGACCTGCGGATTATGATTCCGTTGCTCTACCAACTGAGCTATGCCGCCCCGCAAAGAAAAAATGGCGGGGACAGGATTCGAACCTGCGACCTTCGGGTTATGAGCCCGACGAGCTAACCACTGCTCCACCCCGCGATAATTTGAAGCAACTATAACTGCAGAGTTAATTGTTCTCAAGGGAAATGTTTGAATTAATCTCCTGCCACGTTCGAAACGAAGCGCCCATGACTTTATAAGCAAAGTGTTTTCCTTTTTCTCCCATTTCAAAATGAAAATTAGAATCATGTAAAAGTTTTAGAGTAGCCTCAAGAAGATAAGACTGCGACACTTTTATCCCTGCACCACTCGCAGTCATTCCGCGGTCAAGATCCACCTGTTTATACATGTAGGGGCCATAGAGTGTCGGAATCCCCATTTTTGCCGGTTCAAAGATATCATGTCCCCCGATCCCTTCAATAAAACTTCCTCCAACAATCGCTATATGAGATAGCCGGTAACATTTAGGAAGAATTCCCATTTGATCAACAACAGTGATTTGAGGATAGCGAATAAGGTTTTTTACCCGTGAAAAACGTTCAGGATGTCGAGGAACCACTAGAATCTTTAAATGTGGGTCCATTGTCAAAGCAGGACGCAAGCTTTTACACAAGAGCTCCTCTTCACCCTCATGAGTTGACCCAAGAGTGATGACTCGATCTTTTGGTTTGAGATTAAAACGTTTTCTAACCTTTTCCAAGTCGTCTTTTTCCTCTCCAGGAATATCAAACTTAAGGTTTCCTGTCATTTTGAGATTTTCAGTGGGAATGCCCAACTTTGAAAAACGCTCTACATAACTTTCGCCCTGAATACAAAAGTGATCGATGGAACTAAAAATTTGGCGACTAAAAAAGGGAATAGCTAAATAGCGTTTCAGCGATTTTTCTGAGAGATTGCCATTCACAACAAAGATCTTAGCCCCCTTACATTTAACTTCCCTAATCAAATTAAACCAATAGTCTCCTTCAACAAGAACTAAAAGAGTAGGATTTAGCTTCCGCACAAAACTTTTCATGATCCAAGAAAAATCTAAAGGAAGATAGCCAATAGAATCAGCGTCAGGAATTCTCTTTTTAGCTTCCTCCTGTCCCGTTTCAGAAATTGTTGTGACATAGATAAAAGCTCCGGGATAGGTCTTACGAATGTGGGGAACTAATGTAGAAAGAGCTTTTGTTTCTCCCACAGATACAGCATGCAACCAAATGATTGGTTTTTTAACTACTCTTGGAACAACAGGTGAAATCCGGGCAGTCAAACTTTTTCGATACTTTCCTTTAAAAAGATAATCGTAAAGGAGTTTGGGAAGAGCGATCACAAATAGAAGGGAAAGGGCACTATCATATAATAAGTTCACGAACCTATCCCTTGACAACGATGTTGAGGAGTTTGTCCGGAATAAAAATCACCTTGACAACATCGCCTGTAAGATATTTCAACATCTTTTTATCTTTTTGAACGGCTTCTAAAAGAGACGCCTCCGTTCGTCCTTTTGGGAGTTCCCACCTCCCTCGCAACTTCCCATTCACTTGAATCACATAAGTCACACCATCTTCTGTGAGATATTTAGGATCCGCTTTTGGAAACGGTGCATATGTTAAAGATTCTCGATGTCCAAAATGTTCCCAACACTCTTCAGCCAAGTGAGGCGCAAAAGAAGAAAGGGCTATCGTCGCCATTTCAAGAGCTTTTTTGGGATAGACTTCGAGCTTTGTGAACGCATTGACAAATTCCATCATTTTCGAAATCGCCGTATTGAATAACATCTCTTCAATATCTTGTTGAACTCCTTGGACAAGCTTATGAGCCAGCTTCATCCCCTCTAGATGTTCTTCATCGCATACTTTCTCCGACACGATAAGAGCATAGAACCGATCAAGAAAACGACGACATCCATTTATCGCTTTGCTATTCCAAAGTTTTTCCTTATCAAAAGGCCCCATAAACATTTCATAAAGACGCAGGGAATCGGCGCCATATTCTTCGATAATTTCATCGGGAGAAACACCATTGAGCTTTGACTTTGACATTTTTTCGACCATTTCGATGAGATCTGTCTGCCCTTCAGCTTCCTCGGGAAAAACATAACCTCCCCCGGGTTTTTTAAAAGACTTTGCTGTAACAAGGCCTTGGTTTCGGAGAGTTTGAAAAGGTTCTAGGGTAGAAACATAGCTGCAATCATAAAGAACCTTATGCCAAAAGCGCGCATAAAGAAGATGCAGAACAGCATGCTCTACTCCCCCCACATACATATCGACCGGCATCCAATATTTTTCTTCTTTTTCTCCCCAAGCCCTTCTTTGATTTAAAGGGTCACAAAAGCGGAGATAATACCAACAAGACCCTGCCCATTGAGGCATCGTATTGGTTTCTCTTTGTACTTTTTTTCCTGTTTTGGGATCAGTCACGTTAATCCAATCGGGAACATTATCAAGAGGCGTTTTCCCTTCACCCCGCGGTTTGTAGTCTGTAAGTTCTGGAAGAGTGAGGGGGAGTTCATCGAGGGCGAGAGTCCGTTTAGACCCATCTTCAAAATGGAGAATCGGAAAGGGTTCTCCCCAGTATCTCTGCCTTGAAAAAAGCCAATCTCGAAGCCTATAAGTCACATACCTTGCACCCCATTGGTTTTCTTCGAGCCAATCTGCAACGGCTTCCTTGGCTTCTTCCATCTGAAGGCCAGTTATATCGAGTTTAGCACTTTTTCCGTTAATAATAGTGCCACCACCAGTCCAATACCTTTTCCCCGCTAAGATTTCTAAACGCACCTCTTCTTTTGTCATCCCTTCTGGGATATCCTCTAGACTAGGATCATAGAGAGGAACAACTGCTAGGCCATACTTCTTGGTAAATGCAAAGTCACGTGCATCTCCACCAGGAACACCCATCACAGCACCTGTTCCGTAGCCCATCAAGACATAATCAGCCACCCAAATGGGAATGCGCTCATCGTTTATGGGATGGATCGCATAAGCGCCCGTCCAAACTCCTGTTTTCTCTTTTGCTAATTCTGTTCTTTCAAAGTCACTCTTTTTTGCTGTTTCTTTGAGGTAAGCTTCTACAGCTTTCATCTGATCAGGCGTTGTGATTTCTTTTACCAACGGATGCTCCGGAGACATTACAAGAAACGTTGTTCCAAAAATCGTATCATGACGCGTTGTGAATACAGTAATGGGCTGCTTGGTTTCGTTTTCTAAGAAAGTAACCTTTGCTCCTTTGCTACGGCCAATCCAATTTCTTTGGAGCGTCTTTAAAGAGTCTGGCCAATCGAGAAGATCTAGATCTTTAAGCAAACGCTCTGCATAGTCAGTGATTTTTAAAACCCACTGACGCAAAGGGCGTCTTTCGACAGGATACCCCCCCTCTTTAGCCTTTCCCTCTTCCACCTCTTCATTGGCGAGAACTGTTCCTAGAGCGGGACAAAAATTGACAAGGATTTCTGCCTCGTAAGCCAATCCTTTGTCATAAAGCTTCGTAAAAATCCATTGGGTCCACTTATAGTAGTCGGGATCACTTGTTGCAAACTCACGGTCCCAGTCATAACTGAAACCTAAGGACTGAAGCTGCTTTCGATAAGTATTGATGTTTTTTTCAGTAGTGTCTTTTGGATGAATTCCCACGCGCATTGCATATTGCTCAGCCTGCAGGCCAAAACTATCCCACCCCATGGGATGAAGGACGTTATATCCTTGTTGCCGCTTATACCGGGCCAGAATATCAGTCGCAGTGTATCCCGTTACATGCCCCACATGTAAACCTGCACCTGAAGGATAAGGAAACATATCCAAAATATAGTATTTCGGTTTAAAGGGATCCATCTCTGCTTTAAAAAGTTTTTTTTCTCTCCAGAGCTGCTGCCACTTCTTTTCAATTTCTACATGATTGTACTTCATTGCTCTTTAGCGTTTATTTTTTGATTTAAAATAACAAGCTTCTAAAAAAAAAGATAGCCTGCATTTTCATAACCTCAAAAATCTATCGATGAGTATTTTTATCAGAGAAATTTAATAAATTAAGCAAATGAATGATTTTCACCTCTACTTGCAATAAATAATATTCTTTCCTATTATGTTGATGGAAAGGCAATGCAAAACCTATTTTTAAGGACAATCAAGACAAATGATCGAGACAAATTTTAGAAAAAATAAGATCAATCTTGAAGACTATGACTATCAAAAAGATATTCAAAATCGTGTCCTAATGTCCCATTTTTCTACAGAAGATTTAGAGGTTTTAGAAGAAATCGTTTATAGCTCTCAAAAGATCCCGATGAGTCGTCTCGTCAACCAACTCGATAAAAATCTTGATAAACTACGAGTGATTCTTGAAAAATTATCTAAAACTGGTCTCTTTAAGATTGAGGAGGATACAGTTGTTGTCGATAAAGAGATGCGCAAATATTTTGAAACACAAATCCAAAAATTTGAAGAAGACTTCACTCCTGGAATAGAATTCCTTCAGGCTCTTTTGAAAAAAGTGCCCATTCATGTCCTACCCAATTGGTATCCTATTCCAAGAACGTCAAACAATATTTTTCACTCTTTGATCGAAAAATATCTTGAGACCCCCCAAACCTTCCAAAGGTATCTTACCGAGCTCAACCTAGGTAATCCTATCCTCAATGGGATTGTGACTGATCTTTTTGAAGCTCCAGACTACAAGATGTATTCGTCTGATATCCGAGTGAAATACAAGGTATCTAAAGAAACTTTTGAAGAGCATCTCCTTTACTTAGAATTTAACCTCGTTTGCTGCCTTGTTTATGAGAAAAAAGATGGAGAATGGGTCGAAGCTGTCACTTTATTTAAAGAGTGGAAAGATTACCTTAGCTTCTTGAAAAAAACTCAGCCTAAACAGATTGCAAACAAAAATGAAATCAAAAGAACGCGTCCTCATGACTTTTCGTTTGCTGAAGATATGTCCAAATTGCTAGCTCTTTCTATGACGAAACCCCTTTATCTCAGATTAAATAAAGAAGAAGAATGGGTCTTCGAAAAAGCTCCAGCAAATATTGTGGCTAAACAATGTAAAGGGTTTGATCTCAAGACAGAAGAAGGTCAAGCGCATTTCCATTGCTACATGTCAAAAGTTATTAAAAAACTCCTTTTCTTAAAACTTGGCCAGATTAAAGGAAACCAACTCACTGCTTCAGATGAAGCAGAAGAATGGCTAGCGCTCCCCGTTGAAAAGCGGGCCTTGAACACTTACAAAGTGACTCTTGCCCATTATCCTTTTACAGCATTCGCAAAAGAAATCTGTACAGAAAGAAACATCCATGAAATTGAAAAGAGTATCAGCCGTATCCTCGACTCTAGCTGGGTCCTTTTCGAAGATTTTTTACATGGTGTTATCGCACCTATCAGTGAAAATAGTAAGATGTCACTGAAAAAAACGGGGCGCTATTGGAAATACTCTCTTCCTAATTATTCTGAAGATGAAATAGCGCTCATCCGTCTCATTATCTACGACTGGCTATTTCAAGGAGGAATTGTCGCCACAGGTTCTTACCAGGGTAAAGAATGTCTTCGCATCACCTCTTTTGGACAGTCAATGTTTGGCTAAGGTGCATTTCTTGCAACATTAAATGAAAAGAAAGCGGAACTTGCCCTTATCCCCCAAAGGGAAGGTTTCCAAGGTCAAGACCACTTAATCCTGATGTGAGAGAATTGTCTTCAATTTTTCTAGAAGCATCACTGAATGCAACAATAATGAGATCTTGTAGCCCTTCAATATCTTCGGGATCGATGCATTCGGGATTGATAGAAAGTTTTTTAATTTCTTTTTCTCCTGAAAGAGTGATTTGAACAAGACCATTTCCTGAAGAGCCTGTGACTTCTAGGGTCTGCCTGTCTTTTTGTATTTTAGCCATTTGCTCTTGGAACATCTTTGCTTGTTTCTTCATTTTCGAGTAGCCACTGCCCATGATAAACCTCAAATTTAGTTTGCAGCGTTAGCTTAACAGAAAAACACTACTTTTTCAAGGAACCATTTAGCTCCACACTAGCAAAGCGCATCACCTGGTCATGTTTAATCTTTTCTTGAATGGCATAGGAAGGAGGCGTTTCAGGAGGCGGAAGTGAATCTGCACTAATAGGCTTAGGATCGGGCGTTTCAGGGAAAAAGGGAACCTCTTCAATAGGTTGCGCAGGTTCTTCTATTTTTGGAGGGGAAAAATGAGCTGCGGTTTTCTGAATGGGGAGAGGGGCAGTTGTGACCTTACTCATTTGAGAGGCTTCATTTTTTAGAGCTTCGAGGCGGTCAACGAGAAACTCTAACGGAATCTTTTTCATACTACGGATGATATGAAGGAAAACAACTTCAAGATGGATCCGTTTAAAAGGGGTCCGTTGCCCTCTTTCCATGGCATCGATGAGATAATCGAGGATTTCTAAGATCTGATGTGTAGAGTAAATTTTTGCAGAAGTCGTGTAAGACAGAAAAGGGGGGGCTTCGCCCATTTGAACCCTTGCAATTATTCGAAAATGTTCTGCTAAACTTTCAAGGACATGTTGAAGATGGGCGCCTTCTTTAAAAAGCACTTCAGTCAATGAAAAAGCGGCAGCAAGATCGTATTTTGAAGCCGCTTGATCGAGTCTAAAGAAAAAATCGGTTTGAATCAGACCAAGAGCTTTAATTGCATGGCTTCTTGTAATCGGCGGCTCTTCAAAACAAATGAGTTGATCGAAGAGAGATTCTGCATCCCGAAGTGATCCCTCAGCCTGCCCTGCTAAAACTCTTAGGGCCCCTTCTTCAATAGCAATATTGAGTTGCTTTGCAATCGAGGCAAGCTTAGTTTCGATTTTTTCAGGCGTGATTCTTTTGAGGTCGAAGCGTTGGCAGCGGGATAAGATTGTAGGCAGAACCTTATGAGGTTCCGTGGTCGCAAAAAAGAAAAGCGCGTGGGAGGGAGGCTCTTCGAGTGTTTTAAGCAGAGCATTAAAAGCCTCTTTCGTTAACATATGGACTTCATCGATAATATAAATTTTATAATTTCCATTGGAAGCTGCATAACCAACTGTTTCGTTTAAGTTACGGATATCATCGATCCCTCGGTTAGAGGCTCCATCGATTTCAATAACATCTAAAGAAGATCCTGAAATAATTTCCGTGCAAGAACAGCACTGATTACAGGGTTCTACATCGGGGGATAGATTTTCACAATTGATAGCTTTTGCAAAGAGGCGGGCTAAAGTTGTTTTTCCTGTTCCCCGCGTGCCACAAAAAAGGTAGGCATGCCCAACTCTACCCAGACGCATTGTATTCTTTAACGTTTGAACAATGGCTTCTTGTTCAAAAACCTCTGAGAATTTCTTTGGGCGGAATTTTTTTGCAATGACTTGATATCCACTCATATTAGGTCCTTTTAAAGCAATTGTGACTTGGTAGCTCATAAATTTCAAGTTTGATATAGTGCCATTGTTTTAAAAATACCTAGATAATAAAGCGATTTTTTTATGGTTGAAACCTGGAACTTGAACAAATCATGCCTATGTATAGATTTGAACTTTTAAATTGAAAACACTATAGATTAAAGATAGATATGCCCGAAGAATCGAAAGACAAGCCTAAATGGCAACGTTATTTAAAAGAAAGAAGCTTTGGTAAGCGCCTTCTTCTAGGGCTTGCCATTCTTCTTTCTCTTGCTATTTTCATCCACTTCAAAGAAGTGCGTGTAGAAATGCTTGAACTCGATAGCAAGGCTAAAAATTGTATCGTTGCTCAGGTGAATTTTGAATTTCCTGACGAAGAAGGGACAGTGGTTCTTCGACAAGAATCTGCACGTGATATTGGAGCTATTTTTCGCTTAGATCCTAAAACCATCGATCAGTGGCGCTACCAGTTTGAGAATTATTTGATGAATAATCCTAACTGGCGCAATCTTCTTCTAGAAACAACCTTTGAAAAGCTCTACTACGGAGCTGATGAGTTGAAAGATCTCATACAGAGCCTCCGGTTTACTGATATGAGAACGCTGCAAAGACTCAAATCTCTCGATTTATTGACTCCTGAATATTATCCCCTTCCTTCAACATTTAACGGACAGTCAGCAAATTTTCCTGAAGATTTTTGGGGAAATATTCAAAATCGCTTGGTTAAGAAAAATCATAACGCTGCCATGATCACATTCATTTTGAATCATATGCGGAGTGTGCATTGGCTCCTTGATAAGGATACGTCAGCCCAAAGAAATTTGCGAAAAATGGTCCAAGCAACTGTTCCTGAACGACTCAGCCAGATTAAGGTAGGAAGCCGGATTGTTGACCAAGGCGAGAAGGTCACGCAAAAGCACATAGCCATGATTCAGGCAATGAAAAAAGCCTTAGCTGAAAAGCAGAAAATTTGGGGTCTTTTGCCTCTTCTGAGTAGCTTGATTTTTGCAACCATTGTTACTCTGATCGGAGGCCTTTATTTTAGAAATAGTCACAAGGAGCTTGTGAATAATATTTACAAGCTCTTTTTGTATGTGACGATTATTATTCTAACCCTTCTTATGTCCAAGGTTACCGAATTTTTTCTTTTGCAGGATACGGGCGGTCTTTTAGAGGGTGTTCGTTATCCCCTTTTTATTCCCTTTGCTGCGATTCTTTTTTGCGTTCTTTTAAATGCTGAAATTGCCCTTTTTTCCACCTGTTTCTTATCTGTGATTTTAGGCCTTTCTTTAGCGGTCGATCATAGTCGCTTTATTGTGATTAACCTCACAGCAGGAGTTGTTGCGATCCTTGTATCGCGACACTTAAGAAAACGGAAGGAGGTTTTTGTTGTTTGTGGAAAAGTTTGGCTGTGCTGCATTCCAATCTTTTTTGTTTACAATTTTGCTCAGGACGCTCTCTGGAATTTTTTCATTCTCTCTGACTTGGTGAGTACCTTTGCTTTTCTTGTTGTTACTTCTATTTTAATTGTGGGACTGCTCCCCATTTTAGAATCTATCTTCCATGTTATGACCGATATCACCCTTATGGAATACATGGACCCTAATAGTAAACTTCTCCGTCGTTTGGGTGTTGAAGCTCCGGGAACTTATCAACATTCACTTGTTGTGGGAAGTATTTCTGAAGCAGCTGCGCAAGCAATTGGTGCGAATGGGCTTTTCTGCCGTGTTTCCACTCTCTATCATGACATAGGAAAACTCTCTAACCCCCACTATTTTACCGAGAATCAAATGGGAGGCTTTAATATACACCAACTCCTCACGCCCCAGGAGTCTGCCCAGTTAATCATTGCCCACGTGAGTGAAGGTGAAGGTTTAGCTAGAAAACATGGCCTACCCAGCCATTTTATCGATATCATTCGAGAGCATCATGGAACAACACTTGTCTACTATTTCTTCTGCAAGCAAGTAAAGCAGATGGGAGGACATGTCGATGCTGTCGATGAGACGTTCTTCCGCTATCCTGGTCCCAAGCCTCGGACCAAAGAATCAGCCATTATCATGATGGCTGATACCATCGAAGCCGCTTCTCGCTCTTTAGAAGAGATCAATGAAGAGACGATCACCGAGCTTGTCAATCGTCTGATCGGCGAAAAGCTCGAAGATGGACAATTTGATGAGTGTCAACTCACATTTGATGAGTTTGGAATCGTTAAACGTGTTATCATCAAAACTTTAGCCGTTGCACGCCATCTCCGTATTAAATATCCTGTAAAGCAAACATAAAATAACAAGCTAAGAAGACAAATAGTTCTCTTTAAGATCATTCAATGCGGCTAAAAGCCGCTTTTTTTCTCGGTGGCGTACCAAGCCGTAAATTTTGATTTTGGGTTCTGTTCCCGATGGACGGATGACGAATTTAGATTGATCTTCAAGGCGGAAAAGAATGACGTTCGATTTTGGAAGAGGGAGATGAGTGTTTCCCGTGAGATAATCTTCGATATCGATCACTTTTTGTCCTTCGATTGCTTTTGGAGGATTGGCACGAAGCTCCTTCATCAATCTTTCCATTGTTTCCAGCCCCTCTTTTCCAGCCCTAAATTTCAACGAGAGTTGTTCTTCAAGGAAAGGGCCATATTTTTTATAAATTTCGGAAAGGAGATCGACGAGAGTTTTGTTTTGCAGCTTGAGCTGCAGCGCCATTTCAGCAATGAGACACGCAGCAATTGTGGCATCCTTATCGCGAGAGTGTGTTCCATAAAGAAAACCAAGCGATTCTTCTGCTCCAAAAAGAAAGGAAAACTCTTGGGAGTCTTCCCACTCATGAATCTTTTCTCCAATGTATTTAAAGCCAGTTAAAACTTCGAACGTTGTCACTCCATAAGATTCTGCAATAATTTTGAAGAGCTCGGTTGTAACAATTGTAGTTACAGTAGCACTGTTTTTAGGAAGGGATTTTGTATGACAAAGATAGAAAAGGCAGAGAGAAGCGATTTCATTTCCATTTAAGATCATAGATTTTTCAGCGTGGCGAATCACAACGCCTAGTCGATCTGCATCGGGATCACTTGCAAAAAAAAGATCTCCTTTTTCTTTTAAAAGTTGTTGCATTCCTAGATTAAGAGCTTGCTTTTGTTCAGGATTGGGAAAATGGGCAGAAGGAAAATTTCCATCCGGAGTTTTTTGCGCCTCAACAAAAGAAAGAGAGGTAAATCCCCACTGTTTGAGCCCTTCAGGTAGAGTGGTCATGCCACAACCATGTAGAGGAGAATAGATGATTTTTAGCTTTTTTCCTTGTTTTTGATTCGTAGCGCAATGGTTTTGGAGAGGCAGTAACGCTTCAAAATAAGCTGCATCCTCTTCATCTTCGACTTCATGGATCAAATTATCTTGAAAGTCTGTAAGTTTAACTTGGCTGAGGCTGTGGATTTTTTTGACCTCAGTCATAATCCCCGTGTCATGAGGAGGAACGACTTGTGCTCCATCGCTCCAGTACACTTTATAGCCATTATATTCTGGAGGGTTATGGGAAGCGGTAATCATCACTGCTGCTGTGCAACGGTGATAGCGACAGCCAAAAGAAACAAAAGGGGTAGGGCGAAACTCTTTGGTGATAAAGACTGCAATACCATTTCCAGCTAAAACACGTGCAGTTTCCTCCGCAAATAGTCGCGAGTGATTCCTGGAATCGTAGCTAATAAAAACCTTGGGGGTCTCCACCCTTTGAGAAAGGATGTAGCTCGCAAGCCCCTGCGTTGCTCTCTGAATTGTATATTTATTAAGCCGGTTAGTCCCAGGACCCATCAAGCCGCGCATTCCCCCTGTTCCAAAAGCAATTGTGGTGTAGAAAGCATCAATTAGAGCTACAGGATCTTTTGCTTGAAGAGCGCGCACCTTTTTTTGGGTTGCAGCATCGTAAGGCTCTTTGAGCCATACTGCGACTTTCTCTTTAATTTCTGGTGGAAGTGATTCACTTATCATGCTTTTCTTTTTACACTAGCCGAGGAAAAAATTCTCTATTTTTAACGAGCTTGTTATGCTCTTTTTTAAGAAGGTTTTTCCGAAAAGAGAAAGATCCATAGAGTTTTCCGCTTCGTTTTCTTGATAGCTTATTTCAAAGTAAAAGATGTTAAGCGCTCTTCTCTAATAGGAAAAACGAGCAAATTTAAAGTCTATATCCCCTTTTGAGACAAGGGCTCCAGTAAGGCGCGGATTTTTAGAAAATTCCATTGTTTTAAAGTGGATAGGGATAATAGGCATCTCATCCATTAGAACTTTTTCAGCTGCAATGAGTATGCGCTTCCGCTTTTCAAAATCCACTTCATAATTTGAGGCTTCAAGCAAATCGATATACTCTTGGGACTCCCAATTGGTCAGATTCATCATATTACACTTGTACTTAAAGGATTGGAGTGTGTACACAGGATCCACATTAAAATTAAACTTCATCGTTGCAATCTGATAGTCTCCCTGTCGAACTGCAGTGAGATGGACAGGCCCATCTGATGGGAATAAAGTGACTTTGATTCCAAAAGCTTGTTGCCAAACCTGCTGAACTGCTTGCGAAATCTGAGAAAATTTTTCAGAGACTCTTGATTTTTTCATTGTATATACTTTTGGATGCTTGCTGTAAAAATGCTTCAAGTTCGCAGGCTGTTTCTAAGTCAAGCGCTTTTTCTGTAAAACTCTTAAGCTTTTCAATAGATAGTTTTGCTACGTATTCCTTGACTTCTGGAATGCGGCGAGGCACGCAAGAAAATTTGCGAATGCCTAACCCTAGAAGAAAGGGGATGAGTTGAGGATCGGAAGCCATTTCGCCACAAAGATTGACGGGTGTATTTTGATCTTTTGCCTCTTGAATAATATGAAGGATCATGCGGAAAATACTGGGATGTGTTGAGCGATTGTAGCCATTGACTTCTTCCATTGCCCGGTCGGCTGCTAGGGTGTATTGAATAAGATCATTTGTACCAATCGATAGAAAGTCACACTCTCGAGCAATCGCATGGGACATATAAGCAGCAGAGGGAACTTCGATCATACAACCAATAGGAATGTCATCAGCAATTTCATATCCTTCTGAGCGAAGTTGAAAGGCAGTAGCCTGCAGCATCTTTTTTGCAAGATAGAGTTCCTCTAAATCTGAAATCATCGGAAGAAGCACGCGAAGATCTCCATCGAGGCTAAGGCGCAGAAATGCTCTAAGTTGTTTTGCAAAAATGTCGCGATTACGCAGTAAGAATCGAATACCACGACACCCTAAGGCGGGGTTTGTTTCAGGATCATACTGGCTCATATTGTTTCCCTTATCTCCACCAACATCCAAAATCCGGAAAACAATGGGCATGCCTTTCGATTTTTCCATGACTTGTTGATACAGCATAAATTGATCATCTTCAGAAAAGGTGTGGAATTTTTTGTCGAAAAAGAGACACTCAGAGCGGCAAAGACCAATTCCTTCAGCAGCGTAGGGAGCTAATAGATCGAGATCTGAGAGATTTTCAATATTTGCTAGCACTTCAACCTTAACGCCATCGGCAGTTTTTGTTTCGCGATTTAAAGCGTAGACTTTTTTCTTTTCTTTTCGATTAGCGTCCTTCCGTTTTTTTTCATATTTTTCAAGGGTTGCATCACTTGGATTGATAATGATAAGTCCCGTTTTTCCATCAAGGATTATGAGTGAGCCTTTATGAGAACAAAGTAGATGATGGGAAATATGGGCTATGTAAGGAATCCTTTTTGAACGAGCAATGAGGGCTGCATGTGAAGTTTTCCCCCCAATTTCGGTAATAAATCC
This sequence comes from Simkaniaceae bacterium, assembly GCA_030064985.1. Lineage (GTDB taxonomy): Bacteria > Chlamydiota > Chlamydiia > Chlamydiales > Simkaniaceae > Neptunichlamydia. The sequence goes on from JASJDV010000010.1 coordinate 68,437, forward strand.
TTGGATCTGCCATCTTGATGCTTGAGCTGCAATGGATGGAGTGAGTTCTCTAACAAAAACAATAGAGTTTTTAGGAATGTCTTCTGTTTTTAATGATTCTCTTGGATGGAGATGGCGCAAGATGCGCTTTGAAAGATCTTTGACATCGATGAGACGTTGTTTAAAAAGACTATTTTTACCTTTCGAAAATTCTTTTTCATAATCTGTCATCACAGAGCGGAAAACGGTTTCAGTGTTTTTCAGCTGTCGCCGTATCTCAGCTTCCACAACCGTTGTTATCAAAGGATCGTCAAGCATTCGAATATGCGTATCGATAATTGAAATCGCTTCAGTGGCCCCTTCTTTTGCTAAAAAATGTTGCACGTTTTGGAGATCTTCGCGACTAGAGAGGATAGCGCGCCGATATTTTCTGATCTCTTTTTCTACTCCTGATTGACGAATGGAAGACTCTGGAGTCACTTCTTTTCGAAGCTCTTGGTTGTAGTGAAGTTTGCCAATGGCAATTCCTTCACTCATCTGGGTACCCTTTAGGAGAGTTTCTTCAAGCATTTCTCTTGACACAATTATTTACCCTCACCGAACTTGTTAGTAAAAGCTGTTAGTAGATCATTAAGCGTCTGTTTAGCATCTGGTCCTTCGACTTCGATTTTGAGTTGCGCATTTTTGGGTGCAGCCAATGTGAGAATACCCATGATGCTACGAGCATCGACTGATTCGCCCTTGTAAGTCAATTTGACTTTTGCTTTTCTCTTTTTCAAAATGTCTGCAATGATGGTTGCAGGACGGGCATGAATGCCTGACTTATTTTTCACCTTTGCAAGGCGCTCAAGCTTCTCTTCCAAGTTCTTTTTTCCTGTTATCTTTATTTAAAAAGTTTGCAGTCAAACTCTGTCCATAGTAGTAGCCTATTTAGTTCAGGCGATGATTAAAAAGGGGTACTACAATGAGTAATATCACATTTTTCGGGCTTTACCAAACGATGAGAGGAGGATAAAGATTTTGTCCATTAAAATAAAAGTAAAATGTTTAGTAGGAAAATCGCTTCTTATTGACCAAAATCTCTTTGTGAGGTAAAAATAGTCCCTTCTTCTGATGGCGGTCGTAGCTCAGTTGGTAGAGCACTTGATTGTGGTTCAAGATGTCGCGGGTTCAAGTCCCGTCGATCGCCCTTCTTCTTTGATAGTTATTGCGAACACCGTTTCTTTTTCAACACATAAAACCCACTTGGCGCCTCACCCTTTTTTCTTTTCTCTGCGCTTTCTGTATGCTCTGCAATGAAAATTCTCCTTTTGCATTGATAAAGATTTTGCTAAGCTAGAGTTAGAATGGAGAAAGAGAAAACAACGCACCCAGAAATTAAGGGACTGCTCACTGTTGTTGGGAGCATTCTTTTGTTTTTATGCATGATTAGTTTTATTCATGGAAACCCCCGAGCCAATTGGTTTGGTGTTGTGGGGTATGGAATTGGACTAGGTTCGCTTTGGCTTTTTGGTTTGTCGGCTTATTTTGTTGCTGCCTACATTGGCTGGATTGGCTGGAAAATGCTCACAGGAAGCGTCCCTCAACAGCTGAAAATGAAGACACTCTATTTATCGATTGGCATGATCTCTTTATCGATGCTTTTAAATCTTCTAACCGAAGTGGGAGGATTTGCAAATGGTTTTATCGAGCGTCGGCTTTTTTCTGAAATTTATGTAAGTCATTATCCCTTTCCTCATAAAGTTGTTCGGTTCAATTTAGGAGGGGTCCCTTTTTATTATCTGCTCCGAGACATTCCCACATTTAATTTGCAACACTTACTGAGCAGTGTGGGTGTCGTGATCACCTTTTCACTAACTGGGCTCATGTCTCTAATTCTTTTTACAAATACTCAGATCGTTCCGCTATTTAAAAGCTCGCGTGTTGTCCTGGGGATCATCTGGGATTTTCTTAAGAAGGTCGTTAAAGATTTTAAACCAATCAAGATGAAACCAACGGTAGAAAGACCTTTTCCACCGATGCAAAAAGTCCATCATTCACCTGAAGTGCGAAGAATGATTTCAGTAGCTGAGGAGGTAGAAAAACCAGACGACTTAAGGATCACGACCCACCACGAAAAGCGGACAGAAACGGGCAGAGTTAAGACAATGGATACCAAGTCCTATTCGGGAGCTTTTAAGCGGTTTCGCCTCCCTCCGTTAGACTTACTGACTCATGCTAAGAAAGTTGATAAGCCCACTCTCAAAAAAGATCTAGAAAGACAAGCAAAAATCTTGGAAGAAACCCTGCTTAGCTTTGGGGTCGAGGGAACGGTGGGTCAAATTAACTGCGGTCCTACAATCACCTCGTTTGAAGTCCACCCTCCAACAGGGGTAAAAGTTCAAAAAATCAAAGTTCTCGAAAATGATATCGCTTTGAATCTCCAAGCAAAATCGATCCGGATCATTGCCCCTATTCCTGGAAAAGCCGCTGTCGGAGTTGAGGTCCCTTCTCTTTATCCACAAGAAGTAGGCTTTAAAGAAATGCTCAGTGAATACCAAAAAGGAACAAAAAAATTTCACATCCCTGTCATGCTTGGTCAAACGGTATCAGGTGATAATGTTGTTTGTGATCTGACAAAAATGCCTCACTGCATTATTGCTGGAGCCACAGGTTCAGGTAAATCGGTTTGTATCAACAGTCTTGTCATGTCGATTTTGATGACAGCCCGTCCTGATGATGTCCGCCTTCTTCTGGTTGACCCAAAAAAAGTCGAACTCAGTTCCTACGCCAATCTTCCCCACATGATCGCTCCAGTCATTACTGAAGCACATGGAGCCTATTCGGCTTTAAACTGGCTCGTTAAGGAAATGGGTGAGCGGTATGAAATGTTAAAGCGACTCAAACTCCGTAACATCAATGCATTTAATCACCGGAAATATACCCCCGAAAAAGAGGGGGAATTAGAAATGGAGATTCCGCGGAAAATGCCTTACATCGTTGCCATCATTGATGAATTTGCCGACTTAATGATGGCTGCTAGTTCAGATTTAGAAACCCCTATTGCTCGGATTGCACAAATGGCGCGCGCTGTAGGGATTCATCTCATCTTAGCAACCCAACGTCCTTCCCGTGAGGTGATTACCGGATTAATTAAAGCCAACTTCCCCAGCCGCATTTCTTTTAAAGTGGCAAGTCGGGTCAATAGCCAAATTATTCTCGATGAAAATGGGGCAGAAAGTCTTCTTGGAAATGGAGATCTTCTTTTCCTCCCTCCTGGATCTCATAATCTTATCCGCGCTCAAGGGGTTTTTATCCGCGATGCAGATATTAACCGCGTGATTGAACACATTGAAAATCAAGCAGGGCCGCAATATCTCATTCAGTCTTTTGATCAAATGTCACAAGCTGATTTCTCGCCCAAAGACGGGGAATCGCATAGCAAAGATGATCTTTATTCTCAGGCTTATCAAATCGTTACCGAAACAGGGACTGCATCCACCACTTTTCTCCAACGTAAGCTTAAAATTGGTTATGCAAGAGCGGCTTCTCTTATGGATGAGCTCGAAGAAAACGGAATCATTGGTTCTCAAGATGGTAGTCGTCGTCGTGTTCTTCTGAAAAATGATAATATTTAATGACTGTGAAATAAACCTTATTAAGCCCTACATGCAGGAAGCTTAAGGTGATCAAGAATAGAATCACCGGGAAGATGAACAAAAACTTTTGCGCTTTTCATCGAAAACCTCAGATCGAAGCTTTAAAACAACTCTATAAGAGTGCTAACTTTTTCTTGAAAAGCAATGGAAAGAGAGAGTTCGCGCTTTACTTTTTCTTGAACCTTCTGAATGGCAAGTGCAGGGGTATTACACTCACTGGATAGGTGAGCAAGATAGACATGTTTAAGACCGGGATGATCGATTTCTTGGATCAATTCCACGGCCGCATCATTAGAAAGGTGCCCTTGCCGCCCTAAAACTCGTTGTTTATACATCACCGGACGGTTGCAGGCATAGACCATCGATGGTTCATGATTTGCTTCGATATAGAGATAATCACAGTTTAAAAGATGGGCACGAACAAGGGTGGTGGCAAACCCGAGGTCGGCACAAATACCGATTTTTACTTCTTGTATCTGAATAGTGAAGGCCACTGGATCCAGAGTATCGTGTTGGACGCTGAAGGGGTGGATTTCCATATCCCCAAACTCAAAAGACTCTCCGGTCGAAAAAATCTTAAAGCGAGGACGATGACGCATCGCATGTAAAATCGCTTTGGCCGTTTCACTATTGGCAAAAACAGGAATGTTTAAGGTCTTTGCTGTTTTTTCAAGTCCTCGAATGTGGTCTCCGTGTTCATGAGTCACAAGAATGGCATCGATTTCTCCAATATCGACATTGATTTGTCCAAGTCTTTCAGTTAATGCTTTAAAACTAATCCCTACATCGATGAGGATCTTTGTCTCCTTTCCTTCGACATAGATCACATTTCCTTTAGAACCTGATGCTAATGGGCAAAACTTCTTCATAAGGGTAAATGTTTAACATTCCCTCAAAATTCTTTCTACAAAATTCTCCGTGTCCTATGCAAGGTTTGTTTTACCGATTGTGTTTCAAAATCAGCGCTCGAGTAGATAAGATGCGTTAGTAGCTAGCAAGGTCTCGAATAGCTTTTTCCATATCCCCTTTTTGAGGAAGAACAGCATCTTCAAGGTGCTTAGCGTAGGGAACGCAAGTATTCAATCCTCCGAGTCTCTTGATTGGCGAATCGAGGTGCTCGAAAGCTTTTTCGGAGATTTGAGCCGCAATTTCTGCACCAAACCCACAAGTTACTGGAGCTTCATGAATAATCAAGGCTTTGTTTGTTTTTTCAATCGAGCGTAAAATGGTTGAAAAATCGAGAGGAGCTAAGGTTCGAAGGTCAATAATCTCTACAGAAATTCCCTCATCTTCGAGTGTTTGTGCAACTTCAAAGGTCATGTGAATCATCAGTCCCCAGGCGATGAGTGTTAAGTCAGTTCCTTCTCGGACAATCTTTGCTTGGCCAAGAGGAATAATCTCATCTTTTGTGGGCTCGGGCTGTGCAGAAAAAACACGTTGTCTGTAAAGGGCCTTAGGCTCAAGAAAAACAACCGGGTTAGGATCACGGATTGCGCTTTTAAGGAGCATTTTTGCATCGGCAGCATTGCTTGGAATAACGACTTTTAAGCCAGGACAATGGGTTAAAAAAGCTTCAATATTTTGTGAGTGATAAGGACCACCTTGAATGTAACCCCCAGAAGGCATGCGAAGAACAATAGGGCAGTACCATTCTCCATTGGCACGGTAGTGGAAACTAGACAGTTCGTTATAAAGCTGGTTGAAGCCAGTCCATAGATAATCAGCAAACTGAATTTCTACTACAGGCTTAAATTGACTATGAATAGACATTCCAATCGCTGTTCCAACAATCGTTGATTCAGCAAGAGGCGTGTTAAAACACCGCTTTTCACCATATTTATCAGTCAGCCCGCGGGTGATTCCAAACACGCCTCCCTTACCATGCGCAACATCTTGTCCAAAGACGACAACACCAGGATCTCTTTCCATCTCTTCGTCGATTGCATGGTTAAGAGCATCCATAACGACAACGCTTTCTCCTCTTTCACTAGGGGTTTCGTTGAAAGCTAGATCTACTTCTTTGTAGACATGGTCTAGAACGCGCTCTATTTCTTGAAGAGGAAAAGTTTCCCCTTGAACAGCGGCGTCTTCAATTTCTTCTTTAACTTTCATGCGAAGGGCTTCAAGCTCCTCATCGGTGATGAATCTTTTTTCACGCAGAAAATTTTCAAAGCGAGGAACTGGATCCCGCGCTTGGTCGTCTGCGAAATGATGATCAGTTTTATACTTCTTGGGATCATCACTACTGCTATGCGCTCCCATCCTTGGAACTTTTGCAACAATGAGAGTCGGACCTTCAAGACGACGTCCTTTTTGAATGGCCTGATCTAACGCTTTAGAAAGCGCTGTATAATCACACCCATCGATTTCATGGACAGAGAGTCCTTGATAGCCTCGCGCCCTATGAGCAATCGATCCCCCAGCTGTTTGCTCTTCAACCGGAACGGAAATCGCCCAGCCATTATCTTGAATCACAAAGATAACGCCTAACTTATGGAGACAAGTATAATTCAGCGCTTCGTGAAAATCTCCTTGTGAAGTCGATCCATCTCCTCCAGAGACATAGACCACTTCATCTGTCCCAGCAAGGCGCGCCGCTTTAGCTATACCTGCCGCTTGGAGGAACTGGGAACCCACAACACTCGATTGACACGGAATGCGGAGTTCCTTATGAGAGAAATGGTCTGGCATCATCCGTCCTCCAGAATGATGGGGCACATCGCGCGCTAAAAAAGCACCAAATATTTCATGTAAATCACACCCTAGTCCAATAGCAAAAGGGCGATCGCGGTAATAAGGAAGTCCCCAATCTTTTCCTGCCGTTAAAGCTTGTCCACACATGACCCCGACGAGTTCATGTCCCTGGGTGTAAAGATGGAAAGTTCCTCCCTTGTTTTGGCGAACAAGTTTCTGCATTTTTTCATCGGTAAATCGGGCGCGATAGATTCCCTCAAGGATCGTTAGACACTTTTGCTTTTCAGCTGTCTTTAAAAGCTCAGGCATCGGGGTTGTAATAACCATTAATCTTCCTTCTTCTTCCCACGTTTAATTTGAGTGACCTGCTTGACTCCTGCCTTTCGCTTTTTTTGCATCATTTCTTGAAGCTCTTCTTTGTCCTTAGGCTGCTTTCCTTTTTTCTTAGTTAAGAATTCTTTAGCGATACCGGTAATTTTTCCTCCTTCCTTACTTCTACCACTAACAGCTTGGATCATTTTCTCTTCTTTTTCGATGCCAAGGCCTGGTGCTGCTTTCAAGCGGTCAGAAAGATGTCGTAGAGATTCGAGTCGTTGGGACAGGGCTTCTAGTTTAGAGTCAACTTTCACGCGTGAGGTTCCTCTAAGACTTGCAATGAGTTGCGCTTCGGTATCAAATTTCGCCGAAAAAGTCGCCGAAGTGCTCTTGAAGTCAGGATTAAAAAGAAACAGTCGAACGGCCGGAGGAACTGTCTTGTAAATATCAATGGCGTATTGCGGTTCAAGCTCAACTTTTGCTGCTTGTTTCGGTGGTCGACCTCTTTTCGGACGAGGATTTAACGCTTCGTTGGAGTAATAAGTCTTTGACTTAGCAACAATCGCATCGCGAGCATTTTGAATATCCTTAGGAACTTTTCGGTCAAAAAAATGGTGCTTCACTTTTTCGAGAACGTTTCTTGTCACATCGAGATCTTCTTCAAAAGCAAAGCAGATTTCTTCGTTACGAAGCCACTCAATAATACGGATTCTGGACCGTTCGTGATAGTATTGCTGCCACTTTTCTAGCTCTGCTAAGTGATCGTAGATAAACTCAAGAAAGTTTTCCCGCGCTTCTTTTGAGCCGATAATATCGAGAAGTTTTTCCTTAACATCGATATCATAAATTTTTTCATTCACAAATCCTTCCATGAACTTTTTCGTTTCGTAAAAGGTCATTTTGGGAAGTAACCGGAATCTTTCTGCACTGGTATTGAGCTGTTTTTCTAAAGCTTCAAGCTCTTCTAAATTGCGATCTAAATCAGCAAAAACAATGAATCCTTCCACTGTATCTAGATAAAAGTCCCGTTCATCATCAGACTTGGCGAAGGCGTCCATCAGTCGATGAAAACGAAGGATCAAAGGATTTTGTGGTTTAGGAAGTTTTTGTTTTGCCATAGCGATTGCTCAATAAAATGTTACTTAAAAGAAGTAAGCTTATCGTAGCAAGAAAATTCCTATCCTTCAAGTAGGAATTATTGTACATTGATACACTTGGTAAATAAAGGTAAATCATCATGCTAGACATTAAACTGATTAGAGCTAGTCCAGAAGCTATCGAAAAAAAACTTCAAACAAAAGATGTCAACGCCTCTATTCAAAAAGTTCTTACACTAGATGAGGAGATACGCTTTCTAAAAATAGAGTCCGAAAAGCTTAAGGGTGAGCGGAATAAAAATGCCAGAGAAGTCGGAGAACGCAAAAGAAAGGGAGAAGATGTTACCGATCTTTTGAAAGTTATGGAGGGAGCTAAAGATAAAATTTCAATTCTGGACCATCAACTAAATGAAATCGAAGAAACATTGAAATTTGAATTAGCATGTCTTCCTAACCTCCCTGCTAGCGATGTAAAAGCTTCTCTAGAGCCCACTGATAATGTTCAAATCAAAACTTTTGGAGCAAAACCTTCATTTTCTTTTAAACCTAAAAACCACATCGAATTGAATAAGCCTCTCAAATTGTTCGACTTTAAACGGGGGGCTAAAATCAGTGGAAATGGCTGGCCGGTTTACCGAGGTCTCGGAGCGCGTTTAGAGTGGGCCTTGATTCGATTCATGATCGATACCCATGTCGCCAATGGTTTTGAACAATGGATACTTCCGATCGTCGCACGTCCAGCCATTATGATGGGTTCTGCCCACCTCCCGAAGTTTGAAGACCAACTATTTAAACTCTATGATAAAGATCATCAACTTTATCTTATTCCCACCTCTGAAGCCGTCCTCAATGGAATTCACTTTGATGAAATTATTCCCGAAGAAAAACTCCCCTTAAAGTATACCTCTTATACCCCTTGCTTCCGAAGAGAAGCAGGCGCCGCCGGTTCTATCGAGCGAGGCCTTATTCGCACCCACCAGTTCAATAAAGTGGAGATGTTTTGTGTCACGCGCCCTGATCAGTCGGAAGAAATCTACAATCTGATGGTCGCTAGCGCAGAAGAAATCCTTCAAGCCCTTAACATACACTACCGCAGCATGCTCCTTGTAACAGGAGACATGTCTTTTGCTGCAGCAAAAACAATTGACTTAGAAGTTTGGCTACCCGGACAAGAGCGCTACTACGAAGTCTCTTCTGTTTCAAACTGTACCGATTTTCAGGCACGTCGCTCTAAAATCCGCTACAAAAAGGGAAAAGAAAAGCCCAAACTCGTTCATACCCTCAATGGATCAGGACTAGCAACGTCTCGTTTAATGGTAGCTCTTTTGGAAAATAATCAACAAGAAGATGGCAGTGTGATTATTCCGAGCGTTCTTCACCAATACCTCAATGGGCTACAAACTCTTACCCCTTGATTGGAGTTTTATGTACAGCTCTTAACTATTCGATTAACACATCGCACTCCAATTCGTCTCAATCTCTTGATTCACAAAAAACGCAATCCACAGCATTTTTGAACTTCCCATGAGCTCTTTAGCTGGATTTCTTTTGATCGAATGGATTGTCTGCTACATAATCGAGGAGAATTTGTAGCTTTATTTTTCGAAATTGGTGTAAGATTGCCCTAAAAAGGATACAGTTATGAAAAAGTACTTTATCACTGGTCTCGTGATTCTCCTTCCCTTGGCAGTAACGATTGTGATCGTTGTTTTCATTGTGAACTTCTTGACCAAGCCTTTCATCGGAATCGTTTCAGGATTTTTGAAAGACTTTGGAATGTTGAACAAAGGGGTTTTTTTTCTCACACAAGAACAAGTTGTTCTCTACGGCAGTGAGCTTCTTATCTTGATGTGCCTCTTTCTCTTTACCCTTTTACTCGGAGTCATTGCCCGTTGGTTTTTCTTCAAAGCTTTTCTCAATTTAAGTGATAAAATCCTCCATAGAATCCCTCTTGTAAATAAAGTTTATAAAACGACTCAGGAGATCATTAAAACGATTTTTGTAACAGATAAAAGTTCTTTCAAACAGGTTGTAATGGTTCCTTTTCCTAAGTCTGGAACTTACGTTATGGGACTAGTTTCTAGAGAATCTCCAAAGGTCTGTTCTGAAAAATCAGGGAGCGAGCTTTATTCCGTTCTAGTCCCGACTACTCCAAACCCAACAACTGGCTTTCTCCTGATGTATAAAAAAGAAGATATGATTTTCCTTGATTTAAAACCTGAACACGCTATCAAGTACATTGTTTCTTGTGGGGTAATCACTCCAGAATATCAAGTAAAACTCGAAGCTGAAAATAACGCATGAAGAAAACATTTTTTGCAGGCTTAGCCATTCTTCTCCCAATAGCTATAACGCTATTTGTCGTTTTTTTCACCGTAGACTTTTTGACATCCCCGTTCATGGGGATTGTTGAGGATTTTATTAAGAATCACATAAAAGCAGAGCTTGCAGCCTACCACAAATACCTCCTTTTTTTTGTGAGTCGGGTCATTGTTCTGATCCTCTTTCTAATGCTTGTCTTTGTACTTGGAGCTCTTGGAAGAAAGCTCTTTTTTTCTTGGTTTATTAACCTCACACACCGCATCTTTTATAAAATTCCAATTATCAAAACGATCTATAAGGTGATACTAGAGATTAGCAGTAGTATCTTTTCAACTAAAGAAAAAGCTTTTTTTAAAGGAACTGTTGCCGTTCCGTTTCCAAATAGTAAAAGTAAAGCTTTAGGACTTCTTTCAGGAAGTCCCCCCGATGAGGTCACCGAAAAAAAAAAGAATCTCCAAACAGTTTTTGTTCCAACCTCACCGCATCCTATATCAGGTTTTTTGATGATGTACGATGACCAAGAGGTCCAAAAAACAGCTATGGAAACAGAAGACCTCTTCAAATTTCTCCTTTCCTGTGGAGTCTTTCACCCTAACGAGGAAAAGTCATGAATCGTGCTGTCCGAGTCACATTTTTTCAGGTAAAAAGCGATGCTGAAAAACGGGAACGCATGATCCGTCTTGCTGAGGAGTATTTTGAAAAAAAAGAGCCCCTTGTCATCCAGCTCCCCCATCAAAAAGCCTTGGAATATGTCGATCTTCTCCTTTGGAGAGCGCCTAAAGAAAGCTTTCTTCCTCATACGATTAAAGATAAAGCGACCCAAGATTTTATTGTCCTAACCTCTTGTAGAAAAAATCCTAATGGCGCTCGGAGTGTCTTAAATCTATGCCCAGAGCCCGTTTATAATAAAAATCTTTCATTTATAAAGATTTACGAACTTGAAGACCTTGCTTCAACTCATAAAAACCGTCTTGCTCAAGAGCGCTATAAAGCCTATAAAAATGCAGGCTATGGAATGATTACAGTCTAATCATCTTTCAACGATTAATGGAGCATTCAGTCCTGAAACTACCTTGCTAATGCAACTTTTAAACAAATAACTCAATTTAGATCGAGTGCTTGGAGGTTTTGCCGGGCATCTTTATATTCTATAAAAAAAATACCTTATAATAAGTAGGTTCTACAAGACCTAATCACTTTGTTCCTTCGAAAAATTTAAGTTAGCCCCTTGAAATTATCTCTTTGTTAGGTTAGCCTATCTTTTTACACGGAGTAAAACCAATATGACTAGAGTTAGTAAAAAAGACCGGTTAAAGCGGTGCCCTCGCAAGCCGCGCTATGGATCGCTAAAAACAGGTCCTCTGAAAGACAATTTACCTAAAGGTTTTAAAGAACATACAAACGTTTTTACTGGCAAAAACACTCACTCAGTATTCATTCCAAAGGTTAAATAGGAGTCCTATCAATGTCTAGACACCCAAGTTATGGTAAATCGAATAAAGAGGGAAAAAAGCGAAACGTCCTAAAACGTTTTGAGCGTATAGATGTTCTAAGAAAAATGGGCCGCTGGAAAGAGGGCGAAAATAAAAAGGTCACAGGGCTTCCCAAGACACCCACCATGCAGTGAACGTTCATACGAGAAATAGCCAAAGTGCTCTAAACATTGACCTTAAATGTGTTGAGCGCTTAGTTAAATTATTTCTCAAGTGGAAAAGTATAAAGTGCGATGAAGTGACGATTCATTTTATTGACAAACGAGAAATGACAGCACTCCACAAAGAACATTTTCAAAACCCAACCCCCACAGATTGCATCTCTTTTCCCATTGATTCTCCTAATGAAACAAATCATGGGTACTCGATCTTAGGAGAAGTTTTTGTTTGCCCCGAAGTTGCGATTGAGTATGTTCGCGAAACTGAGGGAAACCCTTACCGAGAAACCACTCTTTATATTCTTCATGGACTTCTCCATCTTTTAGGATATGACGATCGAGATGATAAAAGTCGATTCGTTATGCGTGACCAAGAAAAATCTGCTATGTTATATCTAGAAAGAAACAAGGAAACCCTCGATGCAGTTTAGACTATTCATAGCTTTTAGTTTCATCATCCCGGCTTTTCTTTTTGGGGGCTCAGAAAATGACTTCTTTCGTGCTTGTTTAAATGGTAACATGGAAAAAGTGATTGAACTCTACAACAAGGAAGGGCTTAGGCTTACTTTTTCTCGAGATAAAGATAAAAATACTCCCCTTCATTTAGCATGCTGCTCAAAAAAAGGAGGAAATAAAAAAAACACAGTCGACTTTCTAATTTCTAATGGCGTCGATGTGAATGCAACAAATAAAGCTGGGGAGACTCCCCTAGTGATTGCTGTTTCTAATGGGAATTATGAAGCAACAGAGCTCCTATTGAAGACAAAAGGGATCAATGTGAATCAGACGACTCGAGGTTTTACTCCCCTTCATCTAGCGGTTGTCAATGAATTTACTCCCCTAGTCAAGCTTTTGTTAAACCATCCAGAAGTCAACCCTAATTTTGGAACTGCTGACGGAGCAACACCTCTCCACTTTGCCGCAATGACAGGATTGCGAGAAGAAGCCAAGCTTTTAATCGATGATCCTCGAACCGATGTCAATGCTCCGCAGCACGATCATATTTATTCTGGAGCGACTCCCCTTCATTTTGCAGCAATGCAAGGTCAAACAGAAATTGTTGACTCTCTTTTGAAGACCCATCGAGTCAGGATTCATGCTGTTTTAGATCGTGGAGATTATGAAGGCTTCACCCCCTTACATTTTGCTGTTTTGAATCCTGATGCTCCTAATGTCTATTCAACTGTCAAGCTCCTTTTAAGAGCTGGAGCCAATCCCAAAACAAAATGCAGTGTGGGAAAAAGACCTGCCGACCTTACCTCTGTTAAAGTCGTACAAACTCTCTTAAATAATCCCAAACAAGCTAGAGATTAGAAGAAAATGACTTTATTATTGGAAATGAGTGTCATTTTCCTTCTTGGAGCAAGCGCAATCACTGCTCTGACAAAAGCGTTGCAGATTTTAGGTCGTATTCAAAGTAAAAAAGAGTTTAGGAGGAAACCCCACTTTTTCTTTGCTTATACTTTTGTGAAAAGACTTTTTTCTAAAAACCCGTGGGACAATCTTTTCTATCTTTTTAGCTTTACAAAGCATCTCCTCCGCCTTCTCTACTCAACCACTTTTTTCTTCTATCTCCTCTCTTTTTTTTTCAACACAAACCTTACTGAAAGTAGCCGCCCCTTTTATTTCACCTTTTCTCAAATCGTCCTCTGTATTGCTATTGTCATAGCTGTAGGTCTTTTCTGTGACTTCTTTTTCCGCTTCATTGTGACTTTTAACCCCCCTCTTTTCATCCGTATTGTCACACCCGCAACAACCTTCTTCCTTCTTCTTTTTTCACCTATTACTTTCCTCCTATTAAACGCGCAAAAAAGTCTTTTTCGTCGAAACAAGGTCCTTCCTGATAGTTATTCCCGCACTCGAGTTAAAGATAAAATCTTAGAAGTGGTTCATGAATCAGAGCTCACGCATGACTTAGAACCATTCGACAGAAGAATTATCAGTGCTGTAGCTTCCTTCCGCGACCGTATTGCTCGAGAAATTATGGTACCTCGTATCGATATGTTTACTCTTTCAGTAAATCAAACAGTGTATGAAGCTGCCCAAAAGTTTGTGTCAGAGGGCTATAGTCGTATCCCCGTCTATAAAGAAAATGTCGATGCTATCATTGGCGTTCTTCTTTATAAAGATGTCATGGCATATTATCTTAATAGCATTGATAAAAAAGATCGTTCTTTATTAGAAACCCCCTTAAAAAAACTTGTTAAGCCCATCCTTTATTCGCCTGAGACAAAAAAAATCTCTGTTCTCCTTCAAGAGTTTCGGACTAAACAAATCCACCTAGCCATTGTTGTTGATGAATATGGGAATGCAGAAGGGATCGTAACTATTGAAGATATTTTAGAAGAGCTCGTTGGTGAAATCGCCGATGAATATGATATGATTGAAGAAGAAAAACTCCATTTTCCTCATCCCAACGGAGGGTGGATTGTCGATGGAAAAATGACCATCCTTGATATTGAAAAAGAAACCGGTATTAAAATCCCTACCAGCCTGGAATATGATACAATTGGAGGGTACATCTTTCACCGCGCGGGAACAATCCCCTTAAAAGGGTGGAAAGTCCATAGTGATCAGTTCGATCTTGAAGTCACGGCCTCAAGTGAACGCGTTATCGATAAAGTTCTAATCATCCCTGCAAAATCCTAGAAATTCCATCGCAGCGAAAACAGAGTTCGCAAAGAAGTAAGGAACCGCGCAAAAGTTTACCCTTCTATTGAAAAACAATTAAATTTGTGGTATAGTGAGTGTAAAACCCTAAAAGTGAGAAACTTATGCGTCGTTCAATCAGTTATACAGAGCCAAAAGTTGCCTTCGCAGGTGAAACAAAAACTTGGAAATTTATTTATACTCCAGCAAACGATCTTCCAAAGGGTGCTCGTTTAAAATTTGATCTTGGTTCTAAAGGACGCGGGTTTGATTGGGAACGACCTCAGACGAATGTAAAAAATAAAAAAAACCTGATTTGGCTAGAAACTCCTGGCAAAAAAAGAATTGAAGCCATTGAAGTCTCCACTCGTGACACCAAGCTTCCCCACTATCAGTTTACCCTTCCTGGAGATATAAAAGCTGGTGAAGAAGTGGCAATTTATTTGGGAACTCCCGATAAAGCCGGGACCCAAAAAAAAGGCAGTCGCGCTCAGTCTTATACAGTCCGACGACGCCCTTTCAAGCTTTATATCGATGCCAAAGGAAAAGGAGAGTATAAAGAGAGTGAAACTTTCTATATTGATGTGAAGGGCAATGCGCTTCACTCTATCCGTATTATCGTCCCATCTATCGTCAATAAAAACCAACGTTTCGATGTCATTGTTCGCTTTGAAGACCCATTTGGAAACTTAACAGGGAATGCTCCAGAAGGAACCCTCATTGAATTTTCTTACGAACGTTTACGTGAAAGCATCAATTGGAAACTCTTTGTTCCTGAAACAGGCTTCATTAACCTCCCTAATCTCTACTTCAATGAACCCGGTGTCTACAAAATCCAACTGAAAAACCTTGCTACAAATGAAACGTTTTCTTCTTGCCCAATTAAATGCTTTTCATGTACCGATCGTCAGCTTTACTGGGGAAATTTTCATGGAGAATCAGTTCTTTACGATGCTGGACAAAACATTGAATCCTGTCTTAGACATATCAGAGACGAAGAAGCCTTGCAATTTTTTAGTACTTCCTCTTTTGAAAGTGAAGTGGAAACCCCTGCTAGTATCTGGAAAGGAATCAGCAGCCACGTTGCTGAATTTAACGAAGATGATCGTTTTACCACATTCCTGGGAATGCAATGGGCAGGCGCCCCGGAAGCAGAAGGGCTAAGGCAAATTGTCTATACAAAAGATTCCAAACCCATTTTTCGAAAAAAAGAAAGTAAATCTAATAATCTCAAAAAGATCTACAATAGCCATACCTCAAAAGATTTTTTCTCTATCCCCACCTTTACTATGGGTTCTGAAACGTTTTACGACTTCGAAAATTTTGCCCCAGACTATGAAAAGGTTGTTGAAATCTATAATGCCTGGGGTTCTTCCGAATGTACGAAAGCAGAAGGCAACCCGCGCCCTATTTCTACAAAATCAAAAAAAGGGATGAAGGAAAAAGCGGAGGGGTCGATCCGAAAAGCTCTTAACAAAAACCTCCGTTTTGGCTTCGTTGCTGGTGGACTAGACGATCGGGGCGTCTTCCAAGATCTTTTTGATTCCAAGCAAGTCCAGTATTCTCCAGGATTAACAGCTATCTTGGCAACTAACCACTCCCGAGACGGTCTGATCCAAGCCCTTAATAAAAAGTCGTGCTATGCCACAACAGGTCCTCGGATCATTACTGAAATTGAGATTGCTGGGGCCCCGATGGGATCAGAACTCAATACTAAAGTGAAACCAGGGCTCGCCTATAACCGTCACATAACTGGATACGCTGTAGGAACAGCTCCCATCAAAGAAATTTTCATTATACGCAATGGAAAACCCTTCCATACATTCACGCCTAAAAACGATACCTTCGAATTTGCTCATGATGACGATCAACCGTTAGACAAAGTCGCTTTGAAACTTAAAGGCGATCGTCCTCCTTTCGTCTATTACTATATACGTGTGGAACAAGAAGATGGTCATCTTGCTTGGACCTCTCCCATTTGGGTAGACCTTTGAGCCCTTGCAACTCTTGATAAGAAAAAAAATGAAAAGATTTTAAAAAGGCAAAAGATAAAGCTAAAGCCGTTTACATGTTAAAAAAGCTTTCGGAGAAAAAGACAGTAAGGCTTATGTAAAATATCCCATGGAACAGATAAAGTAAGAGCTTACGGAATACAAAAATGGGGCGGTCTTCTTGCTTTTCGGGATTGAAGGATCCTTTTATAATGTGGTAGGATTGTGAATGAACTTGCTCTAGAAAAAATTGAAGCTTTTCGGGATGGATCTATGAAGCGCACTTTCTTCTTAACTCTTCTTTTCTTTTCTACTCTTTTTGGAACAGAAAGCGAATCGAAAATTTCCAAGTATCAAGTACTCTATCTTATCCAAGCAGGAGAAGTAGAAAGAGGGATTGAGCTGTATCAGTCTTACGCTAAACAGGTGGGAACCCATGATTTTTCTATCTTAGAGCAGATGGGGCACCTAATCTTGAATTTAGGAGCAAAGTCGAAAGATGAAGAAAGTCTTCTTCTCGCAATGTATGGACTGGGAATTGCGGGTTCACTAGAAGGAATGGATCTTTATGAAATGGGCATGAGGAGTCGCAATCCTATGACTCAAATGGCAACGATTCAGTTTTTAAGCCGCTCGCAAGACGATCGGGTCGAAAATCTCCTTTTTAAAGCATTTTCCTCTCCTTTTCTTCAGGTTAGAATGGAGGCAGCCTATGCTCTGGCCATGCATCGCTCTGAAAAAGTAACGGGAATGATCGATTCATTGATGCAAAAACTTCCCCCTTTCATCCATGTCCACTTTCCAGAACTTTTTGCAATGATTGGAACTCCAGACGCCATGGCCATTTTAAAACGGATGGTCAGTCACTCCCATTTATCGGTGCGCCTAGCATCCATCCTAACGGCTGCAAAATATGGGAGAGATGATTTTCTTACTGAAATTCGATCTGGCGCCACCCATTCTGACCAAGCAGAGCAAGAAACATGTGCTGCTGCTTTGGGGTATTTAAAAGATTCTCACTCGATTCCTCTTTTAAAAAACCTTTCTGAGTCAAATCACTTGAATGTCAAACTTGCTGCTTGCCTCTCCCTTTCGAAGCTAGGAGACATGCACTTCCGTGAACCAATCATCGAAAGTGCTTTCCAGAAAAATCTACTTGCGATCCCTATGCTTATCGAAGTGCCGCATACTGAACCCCTTTTGACCTCGCTTTTAAAGGATTATAATTTTCATATCCGAGTAAATAGTGCCTTGGTTCTTTTAAAAAAGAAGAATCCTAATTGTGTAGCTACGCTCATCCAAATGCTTATCAAGGATCAAAAAGATCTAGGCTTCCAACCGTTCTATTCTACAGGACATACTCTTATGGCTTGGAAAGTGATTCCTTCTGCAACACAGTATGCGAAAAAACATCAGATTGATATTCCTACGATCACCTTGGCTCTTAGAGAACAAATTCTACTAGATGCTATGGAACTCCCTGAAGAGGCATTTCTAAGCATCGCTCGAGCCATTTTTTCAAAAAAAGAAAATGAGCTGATTCCTCTTTTAGTGCATCTTATTGAAAACCTAAAGACCCCTGCAGCAATTTCTCTTCTTCAAGAAGAATCGAAACGGGCTGGAGCCCCATTCATCCGTACCTATTGCCACCTGGCTCTCCACCGTCTTAAAGCTGAAAAATACCATGCCGACTTTATCCATGAATGGATGGAAAAAAGGCAAGATCATGAACTCTTCCAGTTCCGCGACATCCTCTCATGGGCCGAAAGAAAAGAAAGTCAAACAGAATACCTTTTAACACCTAAAGAAACCTCTCGCCTTTTGATCGAAGGGTATGAAGCCTTAGCAGAGAGTCATGAGCTAAGAGGGATTGATCTTTTAGTCCAAGCCATTGGAACTGGGCATACAAAAAACCGCTATGTTCTTGCTGGACTCTTGCTCAAGGCGATCCAATGAGATATAATCGTAACACTTAAAATTTGGTAAGGAGAAAGACTCTTCAAATTTCCAAGTTTATAATGCAACGAGTGTTACACAGCCCGAGCTCTCTTTTAAGAATGATAAAATGATTATCCGTAGATTCATTGGCCTATTTTTTTTATTTTCCTTTTCTGTATGGGCAACTCCACAGGAATTTACGGTCAATTTAAAAAATCCTGAATACTGCGGTGGAGTCACATCCACACATGAAGGGGGGACCATCTCCTCTCCAGAGCTGCGCGTTCAAGCGCATCATATTGTTTATATCAATAAAGTCGATAAGGGTGAGAAAATCCATCGTGTCATTGCAGAAGGGAATCTCATGCTCGATCGTAGTGGGCATACCTACGTAGGCCGTCGCCTTGAGTATGATTTCATGACAAAGACGGGAATTGTCTATGACGGAGTCACTGCAGTAGATTTATGGTTTTTAGGAGGAGAAAAAATCCGCCTAGATGCTAACCGCAGTTTTTATCTTTATAATGCCTTTTTCACAACATCTGAAAGTAAAAATGCTGACTGGAAAATTCATGCCCGAAAGATAGAAATAACGAAAAAAAGCCTCCTCGCTGCAAAAAATGTGACGTTCCGCTTTTTTGAAACCCCCATCTTCTGGCTCCCTTCTTTTAAAAGCAATCTAAAGACCTTTACTGACTCTCCCGCAAAATACCGACTAGATTGGGATGCAAGCCTTTGGCCTAAAGTTAGCATGCGTTATCGAGTCTATTCATGGGAAAATCTTGACCTTTACTTTCGCCTTAATGTCCGCCCCTTAAAAGGGGTTGGCGGCAGTCTAGAAACGGACTACAACTCTTTCGATAAAAGGACAAAATTCCGCACACTTAGCTACCTAGATTATGATGCTTTTTATCGCGATACCCATCCTGACAAAGTAAGAACCCACTACCGCCTAAGGGGACGCTATGAATCGAAGAGTGAGAGTGAACAGGCTCAATTTTATGCGACTTATGATTGGCTCAGCGATAAAAACATGCAAACCGACTTTAGAAGTAGTGATTTTGAGCTTGAAACAGCAAAGCAAACAAAGATTGTCATTCGAAACTATCAGGATTGGATGATTTTTGGAATAGATGGGAAATTCCGGATCAATAGATTTCAAGGCATGAAGCAGGAATTGCCAGAATCTTTTTGGACTCCCAAACCTTTTGCATTGGGACAAAGTGGGATTATCTCAGAAAATCGAGCAAAAGTTGCCTATCTTGATTACGTTTCCGCTAAAGATATTGAGCCAGATATTCCAGATTTTAGCGCAGCTCGCCTATCGATAGACCACTCCTTATATCGACCTTTCTATTCTCATGGCTTTTCACTCACTCCTACTCTTGGAATCAATGGTGTATTTTATGGAGATAGTCAAAAAGATCGCCCTGCAGCTTTAGGTAGTGTAACCTATGAGCTTCTAGCAGATCTAACCTTGAAGCGGAATTACCAAACCTTTCGCCATGTTTTAAAACCCTACATCTATTATCAAGGAACGACCCATCCAACCATCTCTCCTAATACCCTTTATGTCTTTAGTATTGATGATGGATTTAATCAGCTGAATTTGATCCGTTCTGGAATCCGTAACCTTTTTTACTTTAAAAAAACTCCCCTCTTTGAACCCAATATCATTGCTGACATTTATGCCTATAGTTTTTTAGGGGATAACACCTTTAAAAAGACAGTCCCAAAAGTTCAAGGGAATTTTATTTGGAACTTTCCTTCTTGGCGTTTTACAGGGCGAGTGGGGTGGAACATCGAAAAACAGGTGCTTGACTACGCAAATCTTGGACTTGCTTGGACAATCAATGAGAATTTTGCGTTCAAAACAGAACTGCGTCATCGCAGTCGTTTTGATTGGCGTAAAGCAGACCCTGAAAACTTTATCATGGAAGTGACCCGAGCTATTCCAAATCTCCTTTACTCTCCACTTTCTGATGAAAGAAATACCCTCTTAACTCGCCTTCAAATGAAACTTGCTCCTCAATGGATCGCTCGAATTGAGTCGCACATTGGATGGGGAAGGAGTGGAGAACCTAGCTATAATGAAGCTAAAGTGGAACTGATTACAACAATTAGTACGAGCTGGCGCCTCCGTCTTATTTTCATACACTCTCCTGCTCCCCATAAGAAAAATGACCGGTTTACCTTTGGCCTATCACTTGTCAAAAAGTAAAGGAGCTGTAAATTTTTGGCTGACACTAAAATCATTACCGTTAGTATCTAGACTTTTTGATGTAACCTCTTTCCCACATAGAGGTATAAGAATAACGTCCAATAACAAGGTGATCATCGAAGGGGATGTCGAGCAGTTTCCCTGCCGATACGAGAAGTTTAGTGAGTTCGATATCTGCTTTTGAAGGAAGAGGATTACCGCTGGGATGGTTGTGTGCTAAAATAACACTATAAGCACGTCTTTCGAGTGCTTCATGAAACACTTCACGTGGATGAATCAAAACCTCAGAAAGGGTTCCCATTCCAATCATTTCGGAATGAAAAATAGCCCCTTTGATATCACGCATCATTAAAAATGCCAGTTCTCTTTTCTCTTTTTCAAGGTGGGGAGCAATGAAAATATAGACATCTTGTGGCCCTAAAACGGGAAACCTTGCCGCACACCCTAGCATTTGACTTCTTTTTGCTAAGGCAAAAATAGCTTTCAATTGGAGGGCTTTTGCAACCCCTATTCCTTTCACTTCTGTCAAAGCTTCCACAGAGGCTCCTAAAAGAGGGGAAAGCCCTCCAAAATGAGCCAAAAGCTCTTCTGCTAGACGAAGGACAGAAACACCTTTTCTTCCACTTCCTAAGCAAATCGCTAAAAGCTCAGTTGATGAAAGGGCATGACTCCCTCGTGTGAGGAGTCTTTCTCTGGGGCGTTCTTCCTTAGGAATCTGTGCAAGTGCTGTCATCTTCTTTATAATCTTCGACTTTGTATTCTAAGCGGATAGGAATCTCAACTTCAATGAGAATATCATTTCCTTCGTAATCTTGATAAATCACTTTTCCCTCTTCCATAAGTTCACTCACTAGGACATAATCTTTTTGTGGAATGCGAAGCTTAACGACTTTTCGAAGATCTTTAATAACCTCTACCATCATTTTAAAAAGCCCATCAAAACCTGCCCGATTCAATGCTGAAATGGGAACAACTCTGGGATATTTTAACTTAAAGCGGGCAATTAATGATTTATTTTCTAGCTCATCCACTTTGTTTAAAACAGTAATGATTGGCTTTTCTTCAGGACTTAGCTCTTTTAAAACTGCATACGTCGATTGCGCATGTTCTTCGGCTAAAGGATGATTAACATCAACTAAGTGAAGGAGGATATCGGTATAGATAGCTTCTTCAAGAGTGCTTTTAAACGCTGCAACAAGTGTATGAGGAATCTTGCGAATAAATCCTACAGTGTCGATAAGTAGAATTTCCTGGTGATTAGGAAGGGAGGCCTTTCGCGTTGTAGTGTCCAAAGTTGCAAAGAGTTTATCTTCCATCAAAACTTCCGCTTCAGTTAGAGCATTTAAAAGGGTAGATTTTCCTACGTTGGTATAGCCAATAATTGCAAAAGCGGGAATCCTGCTACGAACTCTTGCACGCCTTTGGGTTTCCCGTTGACGAGAGACCTCATCGATCTCTTTTTTTAGACGGGTCATTTTTTTTCGAATAAGACGCCTGTCGACCTCGATCTGCCTTTCCCCTGCCCCTTTCGTAGCTCCCCCTGCTCCTGCTGTTTGGCGCGATAGGTGGGTCCATAATCTTTTAAGGCGAGGCAATTGGTAATGACTTTTGG
>JASJDV010000046.1 GCA_030064985.1 Simkaniaceae bacterium
AGCAAGAAGTCTTCTCTCTTACTTCAAACAAGGGTTGAGATACATTCTAGAAGCTATTATCTATCTCAGAAAAATCGAGCCCTTATGGAAATATTTGAATTTTGTCAGGTGTTAAGATGGGGCTGCTTGTGAAGTGTATTTTCTGCAAACGCATTGAGAGCTTGTATTTTTTAAAAACACAGATCAATGGGGATCGTCATGCGAATCAAGGGGGAGATAGAGGATGCCGGCAGACGGGAGACCGCGGAGGAAGATGTAGTACGTGCCAGCAAAAGAAGCGGCTACGTGGGTTTTTGAAAGGTAGCGAGAGAGCGCTGTTTGGTAGAGGGAAGATTGGAGGTGGTAGCCGCGTTGCGTCATGGCTTGTTTGAGGGAAAACGAATCGTAGGAAGGACAAAGGTTTGTTTTCCAATCTAGAAGAAAGTATTGGTTTTGATGAAAGAAAATCAGGTCGATATATCCTTTAACGTAATGGGGGGGATCGGGATAGAAGAATTCAACTTCGGGATAAAAATGTTTGACTTGAGCTAGGGAAAATGCGTGGGGCGCTAGAGGGGTATGAAGGGCATGTTGGATCAGTTCAAAGGTAGGCTTGTAGGGAAAGTGAGCAGGAAGTTTTTGTTTGAGAAGGCTGGAGATATCAATAGCGGGATTGCGGAAAATTGTTTCGAGGAGGGAGTGCAGAAGGACTCCAGTTTCTGGTCCTTTGGGGAGCTCTGGATTCAGTTCTATTTGCGGAATATGGGAAATTTTTGCAAGAGAAGAGTAGGAATAGAGAAAACGTGGGGGATAGCTTTGGCGTACTGGAAGTGGAGGTTGGAGGGTAGGCGGCTCCGGCTTAGGGGGGATGAGTTTTTGTGGAGAAAGATAGGTGGCATCTGTAGGCGTAGGCTTAAAAAGTTCGAGCGGCGAGGCTTGTCCAACTGGAATGGGAGAATGCGTCGTGTCGATAAGGAGAGGGATGTAAAGGCGGTGTTTCGCGCGAGTTAGTGCAACATAGAGCTGCCGGAGTTTCTCTGCCTCTTGATTCTGTATGGCAGCTTGACATTTTGCATGTTTAGGTTCGAAAAGAACCCACTCTTTTTGGTGGCGAATCAAAGCTTCACGTCCGGTGTAACGGTTGAGGAGTCCAAGGGCAAAAACAATGTTAAATTCGAGCCCTTTACTCTTATGAATCGTCGTGATCTTGACAGAGTTGCGATCGCAAAGAGGTCGCCGAGGAAGTTTTTTTTGTGTCAAAAGAAAATCAAGAACTTCTGGAAGGGTCGCACCCCTTTTGGCTTGATGCTCTAGCAGAAGTTCTACGAGAAAAAAATAGTCACTATGTGTATCGAGATCGCTGGGTTTATAAAAGGTGCGTAGCGCTTCTTGGAGCGTTTGAGGCCGAGAGAATTGAGCCAGGGTTGTGGTGAGAAGTTTTTCATTATTTTTGAGCTCGTGATGGGTTGATGAAAAGGAAAGAAACCTTTTTACAGTGATCTCTGTTGGCTGAATAAGGGCTTCTATAAGAGAGCGGACAAGAGTAAAAGTAGGCGCGTTACCGATCGCTTCAGTACTTGTAGAATGGGTCGGGATGTTTTGGGATTCGAGGTAGTTTTTAAGACGATCTGCTTGATAGCGGTCTTTAACAAGAATTGCAAAATCTGCATAGTGAAACGCCTGTTGCGTTAAAGAGTGGATTTCAGCAGCAATGAAGGGAAAAAAGACAGCGCGTTCAATAGCAGGCGAGGGCCACGTTTTCTCTCTTTTTTTTTCTGTTTTGTAGATGAAATAATGGATGGGATCTTTAGTATCTGGGAACGTGCGGTTTTTAGTTTCTGGGTGGTTAACAGGCTGAAAAGGAAGCGGTGCATCGGGAAGCGAGAGGAATGCTTTGTTTTGTGAAAAGAGGTGATTGAGCGCTTGAATAAGTTTAGGATCGGATCGGTAATTGGTATCGAGATAAGCTTTTTGGGAAACTGCTTTTTGCGCGCTCAAATAGGTGTAGATGTCTGCAGAGCGAAAGGAATAAATCGATTGCTTTGGATCTCCGACTAAATGTAGAGCGGGAATAGGCTCGTCGATAAAAAGGGTTTTAAAGATGTTCCACTGAGTCGGATCGGTATCTTGAAATTCATCAATAATTGCAGCGCGGTAGCGACTCCGAACTTTGGAACGGAATGCGGAAATTTTCAAACATTCTTCCATTTTTTTCAGGATGTCATTTGGTGCTAAAATTTCTTTTTCTTCGAGAGCTCGTCTGGCAGTTGTTCGAATCGTCTGAGCAATCCGCATTAAAGTGCAAAGGGGAGAACTCGTCGCTTCGAGAATAGGAAGAAGGGCATCGCGAAACTTGTAAAGCTTAGTAGGATCCAAGGTAGCTTTTTTAGAAAGGTGATTTGGATTGCAATATTTAAAAAGAGAAGGCTCTGCAGTCAAGGTTTCAAATTCTTCAAGGGAAAGAGCCTCTTTTTGAAGGAGCTTCCACTGGGTATCAAAAGGCGGTTTAAGGGTTCCCCTTTTATCTTTGATTTTTTCAAACTCAAGGTGCTTAAGAGCGATCGGACCAAGGGTTTTTCGAACGCTCAAGTAAGAATGATAAGCCTTTTCAAAGGTAGGATAGCGGGGAAATTCTCCTTCTTTTTCAATAAGCGCAAGAACTTTATGGATAAGGTTTTCCTTGTCTTTAACAAGCGCTGCAAGTTGAGAGCTGCTATAGTCGCAGCGCTTGAGTGAGGTGCGAAAAAAATCGGTGATATGGCTCTTTAGAATTTCGCGATAATCGGATTCTTCTTCGGAAAGAAGGGTAAAGCCTAGCTGAGATTCAAAAGCATACTCGGTGAGCATCCGATGACAAAAACCGTGGATGGTATAGATCTGAGCTTGATCGATGAGAGCAAGGGCTCGCTCAAGGCTAAAGGTGGGCGGTTTACTTTTGAGGGTTTTTCGGATACGCGTTTTTAATTCGCGGGTTGCTGCCCGGGTAAATGTCACAATAAGAATTTCATCAAGGGTGAAATCCTGTTCAACAATGAGGCGGGCTATGATGTGCTCGATCGCAAAAGTTTTCCCTGTCCCAGCAGAGGCTTCCAACAGATGGTGTCCAAGAAGTGGGGTTTGCGGATCTAAAACATCAAAAGTTTTCATGTGACCATCTCCAAAAGAGGCTCAAAAGTTTTTCGCAGAAAAGGAGACCAGGTATCGAAAATAACTTGCGGATCATATGCTTCCGGCGCTGCAAAAATAAGAGCGAGATAAGGATCGGATGGACCCTTTTTCATCCCTGAAGCAAGAGCGTTTACATCTTTTTTCAAAAGAGCTTCGGCAAACGATGGGATAAGTGGGGAGGGAGTTTCTTGAGCAAGAAAGTAATAATCGAGATAGTCCTTAAGAGCCTGTTTTGGATCTTTCTTTAACTCGAATCGTTTGTTTCCCTTTAAGGGGATAAGAGGCATCGGATTTTCAACGCAAAGTGCAAGGTATAGGGGGTAGATTTTAATGAGGTCTTGGAGCTTAGCGGTTCCTAAAAAAGGAAATCCCTCTTTTGCTATATCAAGAGTTCCTTCGAAGTTTTTTAAGGAATAGGGGTAGGTTTCGATAGGAACAATTCCTTCCCGTTCTTTTTTGATTGTCTTTTCTGCAATTTCTTTAAACCGCCCGAGAGGGAGTTTGCCTTGAGCTGCAGCCTGATGAATCGATCCTTTTTGTTGAAGAAGTTTGTATTTTTGAAGCGGGGAGAGGAAAAACTCTTCATCTGTATGATCTTCATACTGGAGATAAAAGTCGAGTGTATGATTGAAATAAAAACGGATCGGATTTTTTGCAAAACGGGTAAGATCTTGCGCAGTAACCGTTTCTTTGGCTTGGGGTTCGGGAAGCGGTTTTGCATGGAGATATTCCGGAACAAAAGGAAGTTTTTTCTTTCTTTCATAGTAGGATCGGGCCGCTTTGTAATGGCGCAAAGGATAGATTTTAGAACTGGAAAAGTAGTCGTGATGAAAGGGGAAGGGAGGATGGGTTTCTACTTTAGGGTCAAGCTCTTGGATAAGAATTGAAGGAGGTCTTTCTTGTCCATCTTCATCGTTTAAGTTTTGATAGGTGATCAAGATATTTTCTTGAGCATTCATGAGAACCTGAAGAAAAAGGTAGCGATCTTCATCCGGAGGCGTTGGACAATAATCACTTTCTTTTCCAAGTATATTTAAAGACAGCGGAAGATAAAGGCGAGGATAAGCACCTTCATGCAGTCCTAAAAGACCGATGACTTTTGAGGAAAAAATCACTCCTGGGCGCAGCGATCTACAGGTTAAAGATTCTAAGTTTTTAGTTGACCGGACCCCTCTTTTTTGTTTGAGACAGTTTAGCCAATAACGTTTAATAGCGGAAAAGGAAAGAGATCCTTCGACTTCTTTTAGAAGGAGAATTTTTTCTTGAAAGGCCGTAAAGGTGTCTTCTGCCGCCTTGAAATAGCGATTGAAAAGAAGAAGAAGATGGTCTGCCCACTTCTTACCTGACAACTGGGCCCTTTTCAAAAAGTCTAAATCAGCGCGCATAGATTCCACGAGCGTTATTCCTTTGCCCAGGATCTCTGCGTCTGAAAAATCTAAGTAGGGAAGATCCCAATCAGTGGGGCTTTTTGGAATAAAAATAAGGTTTGCTAAAAGAGTAGCAAAAGCTTCTTTCCATGTTCCATTTTCTGTTTCATCAAAAAGGTTTGGCAACAGGTCTTTTCGATGCGCTTTGTCAACGCCCCATTTGACTCCACTCTGATCTATCCAAGACTTTAAAAGTTTTGTTTCTTTTTCTGAGAAAAAGGCAAAGTAGGGACTTGAAAAGAGTTTAAAAACATCTATAGGGCTAAAACGATCTAAAGAAAGCAGGTCAAAAAAGACTTGAAACAGAGGACTGTCTGGCAAGTCATAAATCGTGAAATCGAAGGGAGATTCTTCCGATTGAAACACAAGCTCAATAAGGGGTGCATATGAAGAGATATCTGGGGCAAAAATTTGGATATCTGAAGGCTTTACATTTAACTGGAGCAGCTTTGTATAGAGAAGCTCAACTTCACGCAATCGAGTCGGTGCAGGGAGCAGCAGCAGGGAGGGATCTTTTTTGGGGTTTGTGTTTTTAAAGTTTAGGATATCGGTCTGAAGGTGCGCTAAGTGGGAAGAGGGCGCGCGCGCGCTGTAGTGTTCATCAAAAATAAAATCCTCTTCTTCTAAGATGCGAAAATTTTCTCTTCCCATCTTTCCTAAATTTGAGAGCATCGGATGTCCTTGATCCAAGTAAAGAGAAAAGTGCTCATCTTTTTCAAGAAGACGTATCTTCTCATAATCTGTTACCGTATCTGACCAAAATTCCCGGCAAGGAGAAAATTGGTAGTAATAGACAGGAAAATAGTGCGCGATCCTGTCAAAAAAGAGATGATACAGTTTTGGCAGAAAAGGAAAATTAAAGAGATGCATTTCCATTTTCTGATCTGGTTTCTTTAGAGGGGTTTCAAGAAGCTGATAAGGATAGTTCCATTTTGAAAAAACTTGATCCCAAAGCTTTTTTTGCCAGCACTGTCCTGCCCATTTTTTTAGAAAAGGACCCCCATACTTTCCATACTTAAGAAACTCTATAGCTAATTTAGGAGCAAGGCCTGGGGTGTCGATAAGAGCTTCTAGCTGAAGTGTCAGAAGATCAAAAGGAGGAAAAAAAAGGGTGTTGTTTTTACAAAGCTTAAGGAGCGTTTGGAGCCCGGAACCAAGTTCCATAAAATCAATCCCTAAAACCACATCGATTTTTTCATCCGAAACAAAGGAGGTCAAAAGCGCGTTTTTTAAACTGAGATCAGGAAGAAGAACCATTTTTTTTTCGAAGGGATTTTGCCCCTTTAGAAAAAGGCGCGCTCCAAGAAGATGAACTAATGTTTCAACAGAGTTGCTCAGAGTAACAATCGGTTTTTTATACATGAAACTTTCTTTTATCCTTTCCCAGGGGGTATGATAAGGTTTATGGGTTTATTTAAGAAGAAGAATGAAAAAAAGGGTTTTTTTCAAACGATTGAAAAGATGCTCCATCGTTTTGGAGTTTTAAAGCGGGAGTCTTTTTATGAGCGTCATGCGATTCATTTTCTAAATACTGCGCAGTTCTTAGGCGTTGTTAATGACAATTTCTTCAAGTATTTGATTGTTTTTCTCTTTATTGATCTCAAGGGAATCGAAGCCTCTCCCATTATTTTAACGTGGGTAGGTATTATCTATGTTCTTCCCTTTCTCCTTTTTTCTTCTGTAGCAGGAGCTTTTGCAGATAAATTTAGCAAACAACGGATCATCATCCTGCTAAAGTTTACTGAAGTGATTATTATGGCTTTAGGAATCGTTGCTTTTTTATGTAAGAGCGATTGGGCAAGCTATACCCTTTTATTTTTGCTTTCCATGCAAAGCGCTATTTTTGGACCTCCAAAGTATAGCATTATCCCGGAGCTTGTAAAGGAAGAGGATATTCCCAAAGCCAACGGGCTCATCGCATCGTTCACCTATTTTGGCATCATCTTTGGGACTTTTTTAGCCTCTTTCTTAACGCAAATTACAAACAAAAACTTTCCTTTAACCGCTGGGATAGGAACCCTGCTTGCAGTCCTTGGCTTTATAGCATCCGTCCTCATTCCAAAAACTGCGTCAAAGCAGACTACAAAAAGAATCAACCCTTTCTTCTTGTATGAGATTTACAAGAACTTAGTCTACGCCTCTAAAATACCTTATCTCTTAGCGGCGATTTTTGGGTCAGCCTCATTTTTATTTATTGGCGCTTACTTCCAACTCAATGTGATCCCTTATGCTGTTCAATCGATGGGCTGCAGTGAGGTTGCTGGGGGCTATTTATTCTTGCTCACAGCTGTTGGAATCGCAATTGGAGCCCTCCTTGCGGGAAGGTTATGCAAAGCTCATCCAGAAACGGGGCTTGCGTGCCTTGCAGGAATGATTGCTTCAATCATTTTTTTCCTTCTAGGGATTTTTTACCACTTCTTTTTGTTTATCTTTATTTCAGTTTTTGCGCTGGGACTTTTTGGAGGGCTTTATATCGTCCCATTCGATGCATTCATTCAGAGATTTACCCCGCATCAAAGACGGGGACAGGTTGTTGCAGCAGCAAATTTTTTAAGTTTTTGCGGAGTTCTTATGGCGCCGATCCTTCTCTTTTTCTTTAGTGAGGTCATAACCTTGAGCGCAGCGCAGGGCTTTATGATGACTGGAGGGATGATTTTCGTCCTTGTCTTAGTCATTGCGTCAAGGCTTTCTGGTTTTTTTTTCCATTATTTGGCGCGCACTTTTGTCAAGCCGCTTTACAAAGTAGAAGTAAAAAATTTTCCTTTAGAAAAAGAGCGCCCCTTTGTCCTTATTCTTCGGGAAAAAATTACAGGCGTTCACATTGCGCTTTTAGCTGCTTTTAATCCCAAGCTCCACTTTTATATTCCTCGAACAAAAAAGCGTTACATGGATTTTTTTCTCCACTTTTTCTCTTCGATCGATTTTCTTTATGTAAGGGATCTCGACGAAGAGGCTTTAAAAAATTTTTTACATAAAACGAAAAAAAGAAAAGAGCAAACGCCTTGCCTTCTTTTTCCCTATCCAAAATTTTTGGAAGAAGAATCTTTGCATAGATGGGTCCGTGAGCTTAAAGAAAGTAAAGACTTTGATTTGGTTTTTGTGCGTATCAACAAAGTTGCGAGAAAAGATCAGAGCGATTGGAGGCATTTTAATCGGTCTAAGGTCTCACTTATATTCTCTAAAGAAATGTAATCCATCAGGGGTGATGCTCTTTAATCGATCAGCTAAAACCTTTAAATTGGGATAGATTCATGCCATTTTTTGCGTTTGGAAATAAATAAACATCAACCATAATAAAAGAAAAAATCATGTCTTCACCTACCACTTAGCAAGTCACAGATGATTGAAGCAACAGTGATTAAGACAAATTAGGCTGAAAAAGCTCAAGGAATCGTTCGCTCAAAAAAAATTTAACAGACAAATTTTACTCCGCTAAATCTGCATCAACCCAAGGGGGAAATGATTCTTCATGGATCATCGGAAGTCTGTCTTGAATGAGTGGTTCAATCTGGGGAAGGATCGCTTGCGCCATTTTTCGTCCATGTTCATAAATTTCTTGGTTGTAGCCATCGCTAAACATTCCAAGTCCTTGAAAGTTCATGCGGATCACCACATCCACATCCCTGGTAACATAGTCAGAAAGCTTTAGATGGGAAATTTTGAGACTACGTCGAGCTACATGAACCTATCCAACTAAATATCTTAACCACATATAGATGAACCTGAGCTTGCTAAAAGCTTCCCATAAAACCGCCAACCGCCCCCATCGCATCAGGAGCCTCCGACCCTTCCGTTTTAACCAAGAAAACGTTCTCTCAATTGTGGAGGAGTGGCTCTCGGAAGATATCTCCATCATAACCTTTAGCTGCTTCACAGATGGTTAGCTTTTTGCTATTCTTGCGCTGTATTACAACCATCTGATCGAGCATCATCAAGGCTTGATGGCGCTCATCGCCTTCATAGACATTGAGATAAGTAAAGGTAGGGCTATTGATTTGATGGGGCGAAATTCCTGTAATTTCTGAAGCGAGCCCTTTAGTCAAAGTGGTCTTCCCCGCACCTAAATCGCCGATTAAAC
>JASJDV010000018.1 GCA_030064985.1 Simkaniaceae bacterium
TGTTCGAGATCCTCTTCAATAATCGCTGCCATGTGGGGAATTCCTCCCTGTGTTCTTCTCATAATTTTCTCCAAGTTGATCCATGAAGAACAATTATACTCTCTCAAACTTTATTTTGAAATTTTGTCAGGTGTTAAGAGCTACAATAGACTTTTTTTAGAGTAAAAGAGCCTGCGTAGGTGCCATAACCCTTGCAAGGGTGCGTTGAAAGTAGAGGCGCTACAATCATTTTTTTCTCTGTCGACATCAAACGAAAATCTAAAACTTTTCGAAGTCAGGATACCTCAAGAGTCTCTTGCATCAAACACCTTCCGTACATTTACTTTTTCTTGGGATTTTTTTAAATCAATCCGCTATAATAGCGATAGAAATTTTTAGGTTTAATAATGCGCAAGAAGGGTCTTACTCTATTCATTTCTTTATTCTCACTTCTCTTGGCATTTGGGATAGGACACCATCGGCTGATCTGTTTCGGAGTCAAATCCTATTTAGGGCTGCGACTTCCTGAAGGGGGATCCATTGAGTTTAGTTATGAAACATCTCATTGGGATGAAGGGCAATTTATTTTGCGCGATGTGGCTTTAAAAAGAGGAAAAGGAACAGGGAGTCTAGGATTTCATGCTGAAATGGAAGATCTAAAGATTGCCTTTGACTTTCAGTTATTTCCGTTTAAGCTTTCTCCAAAAATTACCATGGACTCTCCTCACGTTTCTTTAACGAGTGGAGAATGTAAAGGAGAAAAAAAAAAGAAAGGAGCTTATGAGCTTCTAAACAACTACTTGTTCAAGGCCCCAATCAAGATTAAAGAAGGTGAAGTGACTTTTGGAGACCAGGTGGCTGTTGTCACCTTTATCCAGCCTGAAAGGGGAGAAAAAGGGGTACTAAAAATGGGAAAAAAGGGGGAAAAAGCGACCTTCTTTGCAAACTTCTCAAAAGGGCGCCAGGACCTTCAATTCGACTTGAATTTTGAAGATTTAGACGTGATTTGGGCTTTTGAAATCGGGCGGTTCTTCTTGCCTCAGATAGAAGATCAACTTGTATTGGATAAAGGAACCTTAAAAGGAACCTTTTCCCTATCCTATGGTTTTTCTCAACGCGTTGATGCTATTAAGTATGATCTCGATCTCTTTGATTTTGCCTTTCACCATGAAAGCTATGCTTTTTCCGTTGCTGCTCACCACTTAAGTTGGAAAAAACAGTTTGATTCTAAAAAAGAGATTAAGCCATTAGAGTCTTATCCTTTCTTTGAAAGGGTCTGGCCCTATTTAGTTGGTGATGGAGAAATTATAGGGCTGCGGGTTTTGATTAAGGATCCGCATTCCAACCAAGAATGGAATTTTGCCGATGTTAATGGGAGCTTACGGCTTAACCAATTCGATACTCCACTGATAGAACTTCATGGAAACTATTCTGGAGACAATGAAGAAGCTCCTTTCCATCTTGTAGGGGAATCAAAGATTGAAAATGAAGCCTGTTGGAGAGTAGCCTTTGATGCGCAGATTTTTTCCCAGGAGAAAATGCGCAGTTATTTTGCCCTTACCTCAAAAGGGAATCGCCAGTTTGTTTTAGAGACCGACTGTCAAAATCTTGCATCACATCAACTCCGTTTATGTAAACATTTTGCAAGCACCTCATTGCCTATTTTAGATAAAATATCTATTGAAGGTGGAACATTTAATGGGCAAGGAAGTGGTCGGATTGAAGAGAAAAAGTTGACCCGGCTCGAATTCTCTTCAGTGAAAGCTTCCAATGTTCAACTGTATCTTCCTGCTAAAAATCTCCTGTGGCAAGCAAAAAATATTGTTGGACAAGGGGAGTTTGATCTTTCAACTCCCGATTTTTATGACGGAACTTGTTGGGAGATTGCTGTTTCTGAAGGAAGCATCACTTATGGAGAAAAAGGGACCTTAGAGGGGCTGAATTTCTCCTTAGCGATGCATGATCAATATGTGAAACCTTCAACTTTTGAGTTTGAGTATCAAGGGGCTCGAGGTAAGTTAGCTTTTGAAGGCCTTTATACCCATTTACATCTCCATGTTGACGCTTTGATTTTCTCTGAAAACCTCGCTGATCTTCTAGAGATAAAAAAATGCAAAGCATTGAGTGATCCTTTAGCTTTTGATTTAGATTTGAAGCTTAAAACGCTGGATCATCATCTTGGGGTAGAAGGGATCCTTGCTTTTATCCGAGAAAAACAAAAGTCTGATGCGATTCAATTTGGATGGAGTTGGGATCTTGAGAAGTTAAAGGAGCAAAAATTTCAAAAAGCTTTGGAGACTGGATGGTTTAAAGGAGAAAAAATCTCTGATCGAACGGTTAATCTCCCTCTTATTTTTTGCAATAAAGAATTTAGAGCAGAAGGGCAGATTGGAATTGAAGGAACATTTAATTCTCAAGGTATTGAGTTGACCCTTGATCCGACCTACATCAAGTATGGCTCCGAGGAAATCGATATAGATCCTCAAATTAGTGGGGCTAAAAAAGCTCCAAACTATACATTCTTTTATGATTTTAATGAGAGGTTTTGGCGCGGTAAAATTCCTTTAAAAGGAGTACGACTTAAAGAACATTCTTTTGGGCTTGAATTTGATTCGTTTACTGCAGAGGTTGATTTGAAAGGAACAGAAATTCTCTTTCAAAATATCGACGCTATTGCGAATGATGTCCGTTTTCGAGCAGAAGTGGCTGTCGATTTTAGTTTAGATGATCGGAGCGAATTGACCGTCAATACCTATGCGATTGAGGGAGAAGCTCAAGGTGCGATTGCCTTTTTACATCATTTTGAAACGTTTAAAGGGGTGGATCTTCCCTTGAAAGGTAAAATAATCAGTGGTTCTGGCGGTATGCATCTTCGCGCTTATATCGGAGAAGTGGAAGAACTTCTAGAATGGAAGATTGCTCTGCATTTTTCAGAGGGCAGTTATCCCTTCTCTTCCACATTTGGAATTGAAAATTTAGCAGGAGAACTTTATTACTCTGCCGATGACAACCGTTTTGTTGTTGAAAAATTAGCTGGGACGTTGATGCTGACTGCTGGACATTTTCCTTGCGGCTACAAGCTTAATGTTCCCCTTTTAGAAATAGACAGTAAAGAAGAGATTCTGACTTATGACTGTCGTTTAGAGGCTCCAACACATGAAATTTGTCGGTTAGTGGGAAGGGGAGCTCCTGCCCATGATGAGTTTGCTCTAACATTTGATCACGAGCGTACCCATCTTTATGGGGCGCTGATCGATGTGAAGACTTTAACTTTTACAGAGGGAAGGTTGAATAGAGCGCAGATGGAAACACATCTATCTTCTCTTGATCTTGTTCATTCCCTTGACTTTTTAAGTTCTGCAGGCATTTTTCCGATGAAATCAAAAACCTTGGAAGAAATGTATGGTCCAAGCGTAGAAGGAGATTTAGCTCTAAAACTCGATTATAATTTTTCAGCAGAGACATTTCTTTTTGATGCCCAGAGTAAATATTTATCGTTAGGACCCATAAAGCTCGATCATTTAGCGATTCGTGCAAATCGGAAAAGGAACCATTTCAATCTAGAGCGCTTTGAAATGGGGGCTTTAAGTGTTTTAGCTGAAATGAAAAAAGAGCACTCAAAATGGGAAATCTCTAACCTTGAGGTTATGTGGAAGAAAAGCTTTTTAAGGGCAAAGCATGGTTTTTTTAGTGAAGAAGCTAAAACCTTTACCCTCCCCGTAGAAGGGCTTAGATTGGAACTAGGAGAAGTTAAAAACCTTTTTCCCCGCATTGAGTTTGATTGGGATTATCTGTGTGGAACTCTTTTCGCAACAGGAGAGATCGTTTTTGATTTTTCTAAAGGGTTGCAAAAATGGTTTCTTGACTCTCACATTCAGCTTATTGGTGAGGAATTGGGTCGAGCAAAACTTCGCCTTGAAAGTTCTGAAGTTCTCGATATTACCTACCACCCTTTTTTGGGCTTCAAAATAGGAAAATCAAACTTTAGTTTTATTCATCCTCGATCGAATCAATTATGGGCAAAATGTCATTTTGATTCTCTAAAATATACGAAAGAAACTTTAGAAGGAAAAGGGGTAAAAATGATTATTCCTCCAGAAATGCTTTCTTTCTTGGGGCAAACACATGCGCTTCCCCATTTAGGATATGAAGAAGAACGTCTCATTGTTTTTGGTTATCCCATTAAGTGGGATAACCAAATAGAAGCTGAATTTGATTTTTCTTTAGGTGAGAAAAAAGAGGCAAAAGGAGCGTTAAAAGAGGGCTATTATTGGATTAGAGATAAAGCCTGGTGTTTGAATCATTTCTCCTTTAACTTTGAAAATACAAAGCTCAAGCTCAATATCAACACCACTTTTGATGAGACCCTTTTTGACATTTGTGCCAACCTTTCTTT
Source organism: Simkaniaceae bacterium (assembly GCA_030064985.1). Taxonomy (GTDB): domain Bacteria; phylum Chlamydiota; class Chlamydiia; order Chlamydiales; family Simkaniaceae; genus Neptunichlamydia. The sequence goes on from JASJDV010000018.1 coordinate 4,376, forward strand.
CTTTGATCGCTTTAGATCTTGGTTTGAAATTAAGGAATTAACAAAGGAAGATCAGAAACAGGCTCCTCTTATCATTGCAACCGACTGGAATCAGAACGAAGGCTTTTTCATCCAAACAATTGAAGGAGGTGTTTGCGGGCTAGATTTTTCTTTCCACCATAATCCAAAAAATTCCTTCTTAAATAAAATGGCTCTAGCGGGACAGCTCAAAATCGATGTGCCAAGATTTACCAAACTTCTCCCAGACAAAATCCGAGAAACGATCCAGGGATTTGAAATTGGGAAGGGATATGAATTGAGCGGGGATTTAGTTCTTTCAAAAACATCTCTAGATGAGAGTCAATTTTCTGGCTATCTAAAAGGAAAGAATTTCCAGTTAATGGGTTCTGTCATGGAAACACTCCTCAGTAAAATCCATATCCATTCCAACCATATTGAGCTCAATCACTTTAATGTAAGTGATGTTTCAGGACTGTTTTCTATAGAGACGATTCAACTCATGCAAAATGATCAAGGGGAATGGGAACTAAGTATTCCAGAGGTAACCATTACCGATTTCCGTCCAAGTTTTTTGAAGAAAATTGGACAACATCCTACACAGATTAAACCGCTCACGATACGCAACCTCCATTTTTACACGATCCGAGGGACCCTTGGCGCTATAAAAAGCTTCAAAGGGAAAGGGGACCTTAACTTCATTAATACCTTTAAAAGAGACTACCATATTTTCGATATCCCCTTTGAGATCCTAGGGCGCCTTGGCCTAGATATGGGACTTTTAATTCCTGTCAGGGGTGACTTAGAATTTGTCTTGAACGATGGGCGTGTCTATTTAACCAATCTCAAGAGGAGTTACAGCGAAGGAAAACGGTCGCAGTTTTTCCTATCCCCCGTGGAACACTCTTACCTAGATTTTGAGGGGAATCTCAATATTAACATTAAGATGAAGCACTATGTTCTTCTTAAAGTCACCGAACCGTTTACCCTCCATGTTGGGGGCACTTTTGAAAATCCTAAGTACGGCCTTAGATAGCCTAATCCGTTTTTTTTATCCTGCCTACTGTCTGCATTGCAGTGAAAGGGTTGCAAAATCCCACCAGCTGCTCTGCTTTTCTTGTTTTGAGCAATTAGAATGGATTGATCGAAGCCAGCGTTGTGCCCGCTGCTGGGGACCTAAGACGTGTCAACACTGCGATCCTCTCCATCCCCATCGGTCTCTTTTTGAGCCTTGCGGTCCCATTATGGATCTTCACCGAGAATTTCTTAAAAAAAAACGGGGCAAAACCCTCGCCTCTTTAATGGTTATTACCCTTTCAAAAACTTCTTGGCCCTGCCCTGAAGTAATTGTTCCTTTAATCGATAGTCCTTTTCCGAAACAAGAACCTCTATATTCTTTAGCAAAAGAGTTGGCGATCCTCCTAAGTTGTACTCTTTTACTGCCAAGTTCAAAACTGCAAGACAAAAAAATTCTCTTGATTACCGATAGTTTACGGACAATAGAAGAGGTATTAAAAGCAAAGCAAAGATTGGCAGGTTTTTTCCCTGAAAAAATCTTCACATTTGCTCTTATTGACCATAGGGTTTAAAACTTTGTTCCCATCATTATTGTCTAAAAAATTCCGCACGTTTTTATCTGTTGATGGTCATTTGGTTCTCCAGATCTAAGACCGGTCCAGCGTGAACACCCTATAGCTAAAGTTTTTTAAGCTTCGATATTGTGGCGGGTCATTTGAATTTGGCGACGCAAAACAGCGTCTGTTTCGAGTTGTTGTGCAATTTTCTTCCAAGCATGAAGAAGGGTCGAGTGTGTTTTTCCCCCAAAGGCTGAAGCGATTTTTATCAGCGATTCTCCCAAAAGTTCTTTGGCCAGATACATCGCGATTTGACGAGGATAGGCTACTTGTTTTGCTCGAGAAGTTCCCCTTAAATCACTTTCCCGCACATTAAACATGGAAGCAACGCTATGGATAATGCGGTCTACAGAAATTTTAGAACGGGCAGGGGCTTGAAACATTTCGCTTAGGGTTGAGTCGACAACATCTTGTGAGGGTTTTAAATGCATGAGACGACAATAGGCGCTCAGACGGTTAATGGCTCCTTCCAATTGGCGAACATTGTTATAGATGTGTTCTGCAATGTAAAAGGCAAGTTGGTTGGGAAGGTGGAGATCGACAGCCTCTGCTTTATACTGAAGGATAGCCACGCGTGTTTCTAGATCAGGTGTTCCCATATGAGCGACCAGTCCCCATTCCATTCGTGCAATCATCCGTTCTGAAAGTTTTAGCTGACCTGGTGGTTTATCGCTGGTAATGACGATCTGTTTATTTTGGTTGATAAGCACTTCGAACATGTTACAAAACTCTTCTTCAAAATTGAGCCGATTTTGCAAGAACTGAATATCATCTACTAAAAGAATGTCAAGACTGCGGTAGTAACGCTTCATCCTATCCACCGATTTATTGCGAAGGTGAAAGACTAAGTCGTTGATGAAAGCTTCTGTTGTAATGCATTGAATGCGGAGCTTTTTATGGTGAGATTGAATGTGATGTCCAACTCCATGCAAAAGATGTGTTTTTCCGAGTCCTACACCTCCATGAATAAAGAAAGGATTGTAGGATCTGCCTGGTTTAGCAGCGACGCCAAGGGCGGCAGATTTAATAAATTGGTTAGAAGGTCCTTCAATGAAATTTTCAAAGGTGTAGGACATATTAAAGGAAAGACTTTGTTCGAACTCTGATTTCTTTTTCGGCTTGGATTCAGGCTTTTTGAGAGCTTTTTTCTTTTCTCCTTCTTTAATTAAGAAAGAAATGAGAGGTTCTCCTTTTTTGTCTTTTGGGAAGAAACTTTTCAAAGCTTCCTTGTAATTATCGAGAAGATACTCTTGCACAAAAACATTCGGAACTTGGAGAGTGATTTGTTCACAATCGCTCACGTATTTTATGGGGGCAATCCAGTTTTCAAATTCAGCTCTGGAACAGCGGTTTTGCATGAACACTAAAAAATCTGACCAAGTTGCTTTTTTTGTTTCAAAAGACATGTAATGCTTCCACAGTTATCGACAATTTTTTCCACAGGAAAAGTGTGGGGTTTTTTTTCGGCGTAACACTACCACCAACACGACTCTTTCAGCAACAAAAAATCGCACAAGCTATACCTTTTTTTGCTAACTTCTTGATACCCAAAATTAAGAATGCTCAATTAACTAAACGTTTCCGCTGATAGTAGTTCCCCTCTTACTCCTGCAGAAGGATAAGTAAATACAGAGGCGCGTTGCATTTCAAAAATGGGGTTTTGTCTATATCGACAAAAACCTCAAAATCTTGATTCTCATTCATGCGCTGTTTAATTGGCAAGGGTCAATCGCTCTGGACAAGAATTTTGAGGTTCTTCTTGACAAACTCCCAATTTTTGAAATACGGTGCACGTTATGGCAAGAAACCTATCTACGGGGAAATTGTGGCGAAGAAGAGGAAGAAAGCTGAGAAAGAAGAGATATCGATTACGGCTGCGGTCGATAATCTCTCTGGAATAGCAGAACTTGGTGTTGCCGTAGAAAAAGAGGGAGAAACAACTGGAGTTAAGGGGCAACTCTATAAGTTTCAAGATCTAAAAGCTGAAGAAAAAGAAGAGATTCTTTTAGTAGTTAAAGGAACCTTTAAGACGGTCCACAAATACCTACAACACGTTTACACAAAAGATAAAAAGCACTTTAAGGACCGTGATATGCAAAGGGGGATTAAGGCGATCATGGTCCTTGCTGATGAAGCAGCTGATAAGCTCAATAAATGTAGCGCGCTATTTAAACATACGTACAAAGAAGGAAAGGTTGCTGAGATTAAAGAATATAAGGATCTCAAGACCTACTTTAAGAAAAATATTCTTAAGCGTTTTGAAGAAGTCTTGGTTTCTGAGACTAAGTGGCAAGAAGAGTGGGCTGTTGAAGATGAGACAATTGATATTGGGAGGCAGGGGTTAAAAGACTTAGAAATGGTCAAGCGCGATAAAGAGTATGAACTCTTTTACATTCGTAAAGATGATGGCAAACCTTTTTTTAACCGCAACCTTCTCCGTCATATCAAGCTTGTCAGTGATTTTGACGAGCTTGTCAGGGAATTTGAAGGAGAAGATCCTCTGCTTAGGATTCATATTCTCTTAGATCATGAAGCACACAGCATTGCTCAAGAGATTCGAGAAAGCGCTAAAATTGACTTGGGAAATTTTTATGCAGCTGCACTTCACCACAAGGAAGTTCCCTTTGTAGGCGTAATGCTCAAGCTGACCATGTCTTTGATGCTCGCTTGCAATCCTCATAACCGGCTTGAAAATACGATGGGGAAAGTCTGCACACGTTATTTGAAAGACTTTCATCATTTTTTACGAGATATCCTCGATTCTCCTGATTATCAAAAGTTCATCAGCGTTTCTATAGAAGAAACAGATCGGCTAGCACGGGCAATTCTCCATTTAATTCACGCCTTTTGTTTTGCCTTTTTTACTCACAGTGGAAAAAAACAGGAAATGCTTGACTATTTACATGATCTGATCAAACGGGCTTGGGATGGAGAAGCTCCTGCAAGGGTACCAGGAATCACAACCGATCATTTTATGTCTCAGATCTTTACTATTCACGATCGTGTGAGCGAAATGCTCAAAAAGTTTCCGAGCGGCCCGCTCTTTAAGATTTTGGATATTTTTCAAGACCGAAACAAGAAAGAAGGATTTGATCCTATCAACCAAGGAAATCCTCCTTACTATCTGTATACGTTTTCAAGCGAGGCCTTTGATTCTTCCTGTTTAAAAATTCCATGCCCGACTTTTCATACCCATATTAACAAGGCAGAAGTGATTCATGAGTTTGAAGGGTTTCTTCGCCATTTCGAAGCAAAGAAAGAGCTACAAAAACACCTCCATTTTAATCTTCAGGATCGGACTTCATGGGAAGAACATGCAAGATGCGAGGCTTTAGAAAAACTTCAGAAAAAAGCTGAATTTTCGAACCAGTTCGTTTTAGCTACTCTTCCTAAGAAAAATAATTTTTACTTCCAAACAGAAGACTATCTTAAAGTGGATCGGACCGAAGGCTTTATCAAGCTCTTAGAAGAGCAGGTGAAAAGTGGGGAGGAGTGTGGGTGTTTCTTTTCAAAGCAAATCGATAAAAAAAAGCTGCAGACCTATGTGAAAAAGATTATCCCTATAATCCATACCAACTTCTTTAAAAAGAAGGTCAAACTCCCGCGCAAAGAACGCTTAGATTTTATTGAGATTTTTTACCTCTTTTTAGAATTAAAAATTCTCGAGATGGTTAAGCCTGCTACTTTTACTTTTTCTTGTAAAGATGGAGTCGATATTGGAGCGACTGCGAGTGCTGCCTTTTTCACCCTTCTCAAATTCCTTGGGAAAAATGAAAAATGGAGTTTAAAGGAGCAAGATCATCTAGTGTGGACTTTATGTGGGCCTGCTCTTACTATTCGTGAGCGTCTTGTTGATTACCAGAGATTGAGTCGCATGGCGAGCGCCTTGAGTATTCTAGCTACTTACTTTGCGAGAGATCATGATAAGATCCTTAAAGTCTTGCAACCTCTTTTCAGAGCAAAATTTTTCCAGCAGATCGAAGGAGAATTTTAAGTTCTACCCTGGATTGCAAAGAAGTCCTTACGGTTAATTAAGCTCTAAATCTTCTGGCAGGAGAGAAAGAGTTTTATATTTTCCTCCCATTTCTCTAAGAAGGGTTTGCCAAAGCTTAGCCGCAGGGCTGTTGAAGATATGTTCTTTGGTTGCCGGAAAAAGAAACCATGCGCCACTAAGGAATTCTCTTTCCAAAGCGCCTGAAGCCCATCCTCCATATCCAAAACAAAGAAGCGTTTGAGGAATCCTCTCTTTTTCCTGTATAGACTCTACATCCCCATTTAGGTAGACACCTTCACAGATCTGTAGGCTTGTCTCTTCATCCCGTCGCTGATCTTGGATGAGCATCACTTGATTGGGTTGATTCGGACCACCCGCGCGCATGTCAATTTGCGTATCAGATCCTGCAAGGCCAAAGAAATCTTCTTCTAATTGAACATCCAAGGGTTTGTTCACAATCAAACCAAAAGACCCCACAGGACTATGGTCACAGAGGAGGACAACGCTGCGGTAAAAGATTCCTTCTTCGATATTGGGGCTAGCGATCAGGAAGGTTCCTTTTTTTAACTCTGCATAAGGAATATTTGCCATATTTTACCCATAGCAAACAGGAAAATATTTTGCTACACTTGGTTTAGTCGAGATGCTCTCTACTTGCCTCATTTCTTTTTGTAAGAGCAATTTTATCTTTCCCTGAATCTAATACAGCGCAATAAGAACCTCGTTTCTTATCGGTGGTAGCCTTGCATCAGCCTGAACAATGGATTTAGTGTTTTGACGTGATGCAAGCGAGGCTTTTAAGCAGTGCGATTTCATCTTTCCACATAACATCGCCGTTAGGAGTTTCTAGATATTTTGGGATAAGACGCATTTTAGGATGCGTCATCATCGTTTCAAAGCATTTGAGACCAATCGCACCCTTCCCAAGATTGGCGTGGCGATCTTTTCGAGAGCCAAAAGGTTGAAGAGAGTCATTTACATGAAATGCATAGAGGTGTTTGAGGCCGATTTTTTCGTCGAATTCATTGAGAGTTTTTTCCCAAGCAGCTGCGTTGCGAATATCATAGCCCGCAGCAAAAATATGACAAGTATCGATGCAAACTCCGATAGGAATTTTACCTTCTACCCTTTCAATAATATAGCCAAGATGATCGAAGCGGTGACCTACCGTGCTTCCTTGCCCTGCAGTCGTTTCAAGTAAAAGGCGCGTTTTTTTATTTTTTAGTAGGGGTTCTAAGGTGACTAAGCTTTCAATAATTCGGTCAAGGCATTCTTCTTCAGGGGCACCTGTTGCGCTTCCAGGATGAAAATTCATGTAAGTAAGGTCTAGCGCTAGGCAGCGCTGAATTTCTTCTCGTAAAGCCTTTCGACTTTTTTCTAAGAGTTCTTCTTTATTTGATCCAAGATTAATCAAATAGCTATCATGACTCATAATATCGGTGATGCCACTAGCTAGGAGATGCTCTTTCCATAGAGTCAGATCTTCATCTGAAAAGATCCGTCCGGTCCATTGTTTTTGGTTGCTAGTAAAGATTTGGATGGTTGTTGCGCCTATTTTTTGGCCTCTGATGAGACCATTGTGCACACCTCCCGCTGTGGAAGTATGTGCACCGATCAGTAGCTGCTTTTTTCCATCCATTAGTGAGTGTGCGCTAAGAATTCGCAGACAAGCGCGATGTTAATGGGAAGAGTGAGAACAATTTGGTCAGCTTCCGGAGTTGAAAGAAGCTGTCCAGAGAAGTTCTTCTCATCAAGAGAGAGGTATTCTGGAACAGTTCGTGAAGTATTTTCAACGCACTCTTTAAGTCCCTTCCTATTCTTTGACTTTTCTTTGACAGAAATAGTCATTCCAGGCTTAACGAGGAATGAGCGGACATCCACTTTTTTGCCATTGACAAGGATGTGCCCATGCGCAACCATTTGTTGAGCTTGAAAAATTGTTGACGCAAGTTTTAGCTTGTAGACGATGTTATCTAGACGGCATTCTAGACGTTGAAGGAGAAGATGCGCAGCATTGCCTTCTTTTTTAACAGCTTCATGAAAATAACTGAGCACTTGCTTGTCGCTAAGCATTCCATAAACAGCTTTTAATTTTTGTTTTTCTTCGAGCTGAATTCCGTAGTCTGATTTTTTTTTCCGTTTTGCGCCGTGCATTCCAGGAGGATTTGGTTTATGTAAGAGGGGATTGCGCAAGCGTCCAAAGATGTTCACTCCGAAACGACGAGCAATGCGGTTTTTCGGACCAGTGTAGCGAGACATTAAATACTCCTTGTGATGAAAGACCTTCTACCTTAGCGCAAATGACACATTTTGTACAAGTGCTATGCTGTCTAATTTTCTTAAAAAATAGTAAAAAAATATTGGGAGATGGGTGACTGTTCCCTTTTTTGCCATGAAGCCATCTTTTGCACTAGATAAACCTATCCCGACGTAAAGATATTTTTTATTTGACACTTTTAGCTATTGCCACATCCAAAAAATCCTGATCTTCCAGAGAAGCTTCAAGAAAAGCTTGCTTTGATGGATGTGTACAAGAAAGAGGACTCATTTTGAAAAGGAAATTAGAAGAGAAATAGTTTTTGCTTGAGCACCAGCTAATCGGTACTGAAAATCGACGAGAAGCCCTTCTTGCTTAAAATCCATTTGATCCGCTAACATTTTCCATAAAAATCGCTCTAAAGGTTTCCATGGACTATTCAGTGTTAGCTTTTTATGTTTTCAAAGAAATTGATAAGCCCCATCGTGAAATTGAAAGGTGGAAACGTTTTCTTGTAGAAAAAGACGCACTGGGCCGCATTTACATCAACGAGAAAGGTATCAATGCTCAAATGAGCATTTTGGAAAAAGAGGCTTCTGATTTTTATGAGTGGTTTTGGGGAGATGAACGTTACAAAAAGACTGAAATCAAAGTCCACCGTTCCCCTGAACAAGCTTTTCCAAAGTTAACCATCAAGTACCGCCTGCAACTTGCTGCAATGGATAGCGATTATGATTTATCGCGCGCAGGCAAACATTTATCGAGTGATGAATGGGAAAAAATGCTTGAACAAAGAGATGAGAACACAGTCATTCTAGATGTTCGCAACGACTATGAATGGGAGGTGGGACATTTTCAAGGAGCAGAAAAGCCTCAACTTAAAACCTTTCGAGAATTTCCCAAATACGCTGAAGAACTGAAAAAAAAGCATGATCCTAAAAAGACAAAAGTGCTGATGTACTGCACGGGTGGGATTAGATGCGAACTCTACTCCTCTTTAGTGAAAGACCAAGGTTTTGAAGAGGTTTACCAGTTAGAAGGTGGAATTATTAAATATGGTCTTGAAAAAGGGAATAAGCATTGGAGAGGAAACCTCTTTGTTTTCGACGATCGTCTAGTTGTTCCTATCAGCGATAAAGAAAAATCGGAAGTGATCAGCCACTGTTGTCATTGTGATGCAACAGTAGATACCTATTATAACTGCGCAAATATGGATTGTAATCAACTGTTTATCAGTTGCAAGTCTTGTGCGGAAAAAATCAAAGGTTGCTGCAGAGAGTCTTGCGTGGATGCTCCCCGTGTTCGCCCTTTCCAGGCATCTAATCATCCGAAGCCTTTTAGAAAGCTTCGATTCGAAGAAAAGGTCAAGCTTCACAAAAATCAACCCAATCCTTAAGAGTGACCCGGTGGTTTTTTCTTGTCAATAAGCTCTATGGCTGCGGCTTTTAAAGTCTTAAGACCTTCTTCAAACCCAACTTCAACAAGTATTTGATCAAGATATCTCATTTCTGACTGAAGTTGATCACACATTGACTCTAATTTCGCGATCTTTCTAAGTAATTTATGCTCTTCCACGATCGTTCCTCCTTTCATCTAGGTTCTTTGAAAAATCCATGCCAAAGTAATCCCGAGCGAGAATTTTTCATAATGCTTTAAGAATCAGTAGCAAATGATAAAGACGTTTGCAGAAAACTTTTTTTATGATAGGACAAAGAAAAAAATAGCGAGGATGAAATGGACCGTGGTCTTTCCCTTTTATTTCGTTTAATGCGCGCTTTTTGGGTTCTGATTGGAAACCCAGAAAATGAGGATCAAAACAAAATTTTTATCGATGAAACCGATCAAGATGAGTAGTTTTTTCTTAGCGATGGGCTTGATTGAGATTCACAATGAAATCATAACTGTTTCATTTCAATAGGATAAGCAAATCTTTCCAGAAAATCATTACTCTGAATGATCCTGTGGTAGGAAATGATTAGAAGGTAGGTTTTTTGTTGCAAATATTGCCGATTGCACGGGCATCTTTTTCTCGTCCCGTTAAGGCAATACTTTCTCCGTAAATCGAATTGGGTTTTTTAAGATCGAGAATAGTGGCTTCTTTGCGTTTAAAGTAATTTTTTCTCCACTCCTAAGATTTTTCTCTGATGGTGACCTCCAAAGAAGTGGCAACTAAACCTTTCTGAACCAGCAAGGGTGATCTATTTGTGAATCTTATCCCTTTTTAAGTGATTCTTTGTTGAAAACGCGCTCACTCATAATCGCAATATTTTCTTCAACTTCGCAGAGTTCTCTATACCTTTCTTTGCTAACAGCTTGATTGTTATAAAAGAAGTGGGTGCGTGACATTCCATCAAAAAAGACTGTTGAAGGGCCATGTTTTTGACCTTCCATCCATGCGTTTTCTTCTACAACTGTTTCGCCATCAACGAAATGACGTTCTTTTCCGTGCTTTAAACCTTCGCGGTAATTGGTTTCAAGATAGCGACAGCCATTTTGATAGTAGGTTGCAGGGCCATGGAGAACATCAAGCTTATAAGATTCGATGGAAATAGGCTCCCCTGTTGGGGCAAAGACTTTCTTTTGTCCATGGAGTTTTCCTCCAGAGAGAGGAAGAACAGTGTGGGGAATTCCATGGGGATGGAAAGTTTCCCTTAAGACAGCAAATCCATTTTCCATCGTTTCTTTAGCGATAATGTTTTCGTGTTGGTCTCTTGTAATCCGGACACCCGATCCTTTTATGACACGGCTAGTTGTCTCATTTTTCTCATTATAATATTCACCCTCAAGGAGTTCTTTATTATGATATTCTTCAACGCTAAGTGGAGTTCCTTTTTGGTACCACTTTGTTGTTTTAACATGAGAAGGCGAAAGAAAGATTTGTTCTTGTTGGGGGATGCCTCGAATGTTGTATGTTACCTTTTTGACGAGATTTCCTCTTTCATAAATATGTAAAGATTCTGTTGTATGAGAGTGGGGAAAAGTATGAGTGGTAGGACCGTGGAGGACTCCATGTTCATAAGAGGCCGTTACAGTCACACCGCTCCGGAGAGTGGTGATCACTTGACCGGGATAGCTTGCTCCGTTCCATTCTTCTTTAGACACATCGTATCCATATTTGTGGATATACCGTTTTGAAACAATATTTTCGTTTTGATCTTTGCTCAAATTCTGACAGCTAAAAGCAAATAGGCCAGAAAGTGCAATGTAAAGAGAAGAAAACTTTTTCATAGTCGACCTCATCAATTTATTTTTCTGAGCATAACATTTTAGGAAATAAAATCACGGAACTTTTTTGTGATTTCTCCAATTAAACGTTTATGTTCCTTCTCAACTTGAGACTGTTCTAGCGTTTGTTTGTCGCTCCTGTATGTAAAACGGAAAGTAACATTCTTTTTATCTTTGCCTATTTTTTCATTTTCATAAAGATCGAGAAGGGAAAACTCTTTTAAAAGCTTCGATGAGAAGGCTCTAATTTCCTTAAAGACACTCCCTAGGTAAACATCTTGATGGAATGTGACGGTCCAATCTCTTGTGGATGCAGGAAGCTGAGCGAGAGAAGACATTTTTCTATTTTTTTCTCTGACACTCATGAGATCCTGTAGATCCAATTGGGCAAAATAGACTTTTTTTTCAATCCCTATCCGTTTCAGTCGATCAGGATGGATTTCACCTAAAACCCCTAGCCGTAATCCTTGCATAGAGACTTCTCCTTGAATTTGAGGGTGAAAACTCTTGAGTTGGGTTGAGGAAAAACATTCTCCAGTTATGTGAAGTCCTTCTAAAACATTCTCTACAATTCCCTTAAGGTCAAAAAAGTCCACACTTTCAGCTTTCACTCCCCAATGGTGGGGACGCACTTTTCCTGTCAATAAGATAGCTGCTGTCAAGCGTTCGCAATAATTTTCACCATCTTTAAAATGAATTTTTCCGATCTCAAAAGCTGAAATATTTTCATTTTGCCGGTCGAAATTATGTTTGACGGCTTGGAGCATTCCTGGAAGAAATGAAGTCCGTAAAATCGATTGATCAAGAGAGCTTGGATAAAGAACGTGAATTTCTTCTTTTTCGCCTAGATTTTTTTCAATAGACAGTTCTGAAAGCCCAGGACTCATAAGATCACAAGTCAAGAATTCTTGGAGGCCACTTGTAATCAGCTGCGTTCTCAATTCTTTTTGAATGAGGTAAAGAGGGGAGTGGGGAAGGGGAGAATTGACAACGCGCACTTCTCGTTTTTTAATCGTGTTGTAACCATAGATACGAGCGATTTCTTCGATCAAGTCGATTTCATCATCGATATCATTCCGATAAGAAGGAATGGTAACTACAAGTGTTTCTCTTTCTCTCTTTGTTTCCATTTCCAATCGCTTTAGAAAAGACTCCATTTCGCTTAGGCTCAATTTCGTTCCAAGAATTTGATTAGTTCTTGAAAGACGGATCGTAATTTTTCTTTTCTTTTGTTTTTTAGCAACAGTATCCACCTTTCCTTCATCAATCTTTCCTCCTCCAAGTTTAGCAATCAAACTTGCAGCGCGATCTAAAGCTAAAGACACACCTTCAAAATCTATCCCACGCTCAAAACGAGCAGAAGATTCAGAGCGCAGACCTAGAGCCTTGCTTGCTCGACGAATCGCTGAAGGATTAAAGTGGGCAGCTTCTAAGATAATAGTTGTTGTCGCTTCCTCGACTTCTGAATCAGCTCCTCCCATCAAGCCTGCAATTGCTATGGGACCTTTTGCGTCATGGATCATCAAAACATCTTCAGGAACTTTCCGTTTTTTACCATCTAAGGTTGTAAAAGAGATTTCTTTTTCTGTGGACTGAACAAAGATTTTTTGCCCATGAACTTTTTTCGCATCAAAAGCATGCAGAGGTTGTCCAAGTTCTAACATGACATAATTGGTGACATCTACAATGGTGTTGATGCTTCTTATTCCCGCACTTTCAAGGCGGCGAACCATCCATTCAGGAGAAGATCCCACTTTTACACCGCGAATTTTCCGACAGCAATACCGATAACAGTTCTCTTTCTCTTTTATCTCTACACTAACAGTGCACCGGTTATGACTCGATGCAAGTGGAACGGAAGGTTTTTTTGCTTTCTGATCTAAAAGAGCTGCGACATCGCGAGCCAGCCCGAAGATGCTCATGCAATGCCCTAAATTTGGGGTGAGAGAAACTTCAAAAATGGGATCGCCAAAAAGCTTTGTTAAATCTGTTCCAACTGCAGCATTTTCGCTTAATACCATGATACTCTCAGAGCTTTTTGCAAGGCCGAGTTCTTCTTCAGCACAGAGCATTCCGAAGGATTCTACATCGCGTAGTTTTGATTTCTTGATCGTAAAAGTTTTCCCTTTTTTGTCGGTAAGAGAGCTTCCAATTTTGGCTAATGCAACCTTCATTCCAGCCGCGCAACTAGGGTCACCACAAATAACTTGCAATGTCTCATTCCCGTCAAAGACCTGAGCAACTTTTAACTGATTGGCATTGGGGTGGGGTTTTGTCTCTTTGACTTCTGCAATCACGACCCCTTTAAATGAGAAAGGTGTTAGCTCTACCTTGTCGACTTCAAGTCCAGCAAGAGTGAGCACTTCAGAGAGTTTTTCAGTGGACACATCGAGTTTTACATAGTCTTTTAACCAAGAAAGGGGTACGCGCATGTTACATCCAAAGTTTTTTACCCTCTAAGTTTACCATAAGTTTGCTATTGGAGCATTAATTTTTTCTCTAGGGTAAAGAGTAAAACGATCCTTGCTTCCAAAATTTTTCGTTTGATATCTTATTGATTATGGATTCTTTTGAAAAAAATCTTCACTATCATTCTCGAATTTTAATACACGCACTCATCATAAGTGGAACTTTAAATATTGCCCTGATTGCCACGTTCGTCACGTTTGTTGTAAAAGAGCGCAAAGAGGTAGTGATTCCTATAGCAATGGAAGTTCCTCTTAAGAAAGTCACACTCTCCAATCAGGAGGTCATTCGAAATTTTAGCGGAATGCCTTATGAAAATCTTGTTCAAGCGCTTTACGATGAAACACACGTAGAAGAAGGACAACGCCGCTGTGATTTAGCCTTAGCGTTTCTAGGAGCATACCATCACTTTGATGTAGAACGTGCCTTTGCAGGTTACCCGATTGAGAGAAGAGTGATGCTTTTGGACGATGAGAAAAAGATCATTCTTTACCCAGGGTTAAGCGATGGGAGGCTTGAAGCAGTGCGGAATTTTGCTCGCACGGAAGTTTGGCCCTTGACCCCCGAAGGGTTGTTTCGAGAAATACAGATGAGAAGTGAGATTCCTCAAAGCCTAAAAGAAGCGTTTGAAAATACAACAGAGTATTTTGTCGTTAAGAGGGCTTTTCACCGACTTCCCTGCAGTATCTCTGAAGAGGCTCTTTTTTCTTTTATTACTGAGGGAAGTTGGGAAGAAATAAAAGTTTTAGCTGAACAAATCCAAAAAAGCCCTGACGGAAAAGTTGCTGATTTTATCCCATTCTTAATGCCTCGCATGGAAAAAGGTTCAAAGCTTGCGGCTCATTTACTGGTTTTGCTTGAGAAAGAGTATGCTTTAAAACAACTTGATGATGCTCAAATGAAACAGCTCCTTGCTCTTTTGGCAGGAGAAACCCCTGCATGCAAAGCCTTTTTATCAGAGGTTAAAAACAGCCTTCGGAGCGATCAAATGCAAGGACTTGCTGACAGGCTTTTAGAAAATCCACCACGCCGCTATATTGTCCAAGCTGGAGATAGCCTTTGGAAACTCTCCATTGATTACGGCACTAAAGTTGAAGTCATCAAAGAAATGAATGGTCTTGAATCAAAAAACTTACAACTTGGCACAGAACTTTTACTTCCTCCCTAAGGAGGAGTGTCTGGCCCCCCTGGATGCCAAGGATTGCATTTCAAGATCCGCTTGATCGTCAGGTAGATCCCCTTAACTGTTCCATACTTTTTGAAAGCTGCAAGCCCATATTCTGAACAGGAAGGGTAGAAGCGGCACTGCCCTTGACTAAAAGGACCAAGGGTCCATTGGTAGAGTTTAATGAGTCCTATGAATAAATATTTCAATCTAAAACACTTGATTTTCTAACTATTTTTTGTTATCATAGATGCCTTTAACTTATGCGGAAGTGGTGGAACTGGTAGACACGCTACTTTGAGGGGGTAGTGGGAGTGAAATCCCTTGGGGGTTCGAGTCCCCCCTTTCGCACAATTTATCATTTTTCATCTTTGTCTTTTGCCTCCGTAAAATCTTCTCTTTGTCTTATAGAAAATGTCTTCGGTTTAAGAACCTAAATTCGATTAAAAATCGTGCGTCAAAATCGCTCCAATTTTAAATCAGCTTAGCTATTTTCGCATCAATTCCTTTCTAAAAACTGTAGCCTAACATACAAAATAAAATTGTGATAGACAAAAAGGGCACTATGTGATACACAGATAGACGAGTTAAAGCTAGGTATAGACCATAGCGATCGCTTACAAAAAACTTCCCCCTTCTTTTTCCAGGCTGAAAAGTCTGGTCCCCGGCCGTTGTGCGAAAGCATGACGGCTTTTTCAAAACAATGAAATCTATAAAATAAAAGTATGACTCTTTTTATTTGTCTTTTTCGCACTAGAGTATGAACCTATCCCAAATTAAAGATTATGATAATTGAATGCGGCCGAGAGGTTGCATGCGAACCTCAGGGACGATTTCTTGATAAGAAACCACGGGAAGATCAGGAAAGTCACCCTCAATAAGCTTGCGTGTAAAGCGGCGTACATCAATTGCGGTGAGCAAGACAGGAGGTTGTCCACCTGGCGGTGTAGGGACAATCACTTCACGCATTGCACGCAAGATAATCTGGACAGAGTCGGGATCAAGAGCAAGGTAGGACCCTGCGGAAGTTTGTTTGATCGCTCCTCGAATCATATCTTCAATTTCAGGATCGATAAGATAAACGGATAGAACCGTTTGTCCAAGAGAGTATTTGTAGCTGATGTAGCGTTTTAACGAGGAGCGGACATATTCCGTTAAAAGAACCGTATCTTTTTCTGTTTGAGCCCATTCACTCAGGGATTCTAAAATAGTACGGAGGTCTTTAATCGATATTTGTTCTTGAACCAGTCGCCGGAAAATTTCGGTAAGCTTTTGGAGGGGAACAAGGCGTGTTACCTCCTTAACGAGATCGGGGAATGATTTCTCCACAAACTCTAAGATAGCGCGCACTTCTTGAATACCGAGGAACTCCGAAGCATATTGCTTGTAAAATTGAGACAAATGGAGGATCATCACATCAAGTGGTTTCCAGTATTTGATTCCTGCTTTTTTTAGGATTTCAACATACCGGTTTTCAACCCAAAGCGCTGCTGTTCCAATCATATTTTTTGACGTTGTGAAGGGGAGGTTGTAGCGACCTAGCGTTTCCTCGTTCGCATCTGTGAGAACAGAGTTTTCAATCACCCGACCGCGAACAATCGGAACTTCATTAAGGAAAATCGAATACTCGTTTGGCTCCAAGGAGTTTGAGTCTGTTCTAACATGAATTCCAGGCAAGCGGATCCCTATATCTTGGTAGAGAGCATGCCGCATTTTCGGAACCATTTCATTGATAAAGTTTGCCCCTGTTTTTTCCTTTTTAATCAAAATTGTGAGGTTTTTCCCCGTCTCAAGAATGACTGGTAGGGTCAGGGCATAACTATCGAGACTTCCACCGACAACGGTATGTCCTTCAACATCTGTTTCAATACTTGCAGATCCCATACCTTCTGCTGCGGCTTTTGCAGCGCGCTCTTTTCGTTTAAACCAATTGCGTATCCCGACTCCAGCAAAAAGGGCTGCCAATACCAAGAAAATCCAAAAGGGGAATCCTTTTAGCCAAGCGAGTCCAAAAGTAACACATGAGGCGAGTATCAATCCTTTAGAATGGCCAAAAATTTGAGAGGAGACCTCTTTACCAAGGTTGGTATTTTTCTTTTCACTAGAAACCCGCGTTGTGACAATACCAGCTGTGAGAGAGATCATAAGGGAGGGAATTTGTGTGATCAATCCTTCCCCAATCGACAAAAGAGAGTATGTTTGCGCTGCTTTCATAGCACTCATATTGTGAGACAGCATCCCGATAATGAGGCCCCCAACGATGTTAATTACGGCAATGATAATACCAGCAATGACATCTCCCTTAACGAATTTCATGGCACCATCCATGGCTCCGTAAAGTTGGCTTTCTTTTTGGAGAGCTAGGCGCAGCTCTCGCGCTTGGTTTGCATCAAGTATCCCGCTTCGAAGGTCGGCATCAATACTCATTTGTTTACCAGGCATTGCATCTAAGGTAAAGCGTGCAGCAACTTCAGCAACACGCTCAGCACCTTTTGTGACAACGATAAACTGCACAATGGTGATGATTAAGAAGATAACACCTCCAACGATAAAGTTCCCTCCTACAACAAACTCTCCAAAGGCTTGGATGATTTCTCCTCCATTTGCACGGAGGAGGATTTGCCTTGTCGCTGCAATTTCAATGCCTAATCGGAAGAGGGTTGTAACGAGAAGAATAGAAGGAAAGATAGAGAGTTGAACTGCTTTTTGAATATAGAGAGCAACCATTAATAGACAAATGGAAACACTCATATTTATTGCAATCATGATATCGATAACAGTATCGTGTACAGGAATGATGATCATCCCAATAATCGCAATCACAAAGGCAGCAAGAATAACGTCGCTAGATCGGTTGATGAGCGCTAAGAATTTTGAACTTCCGAAATAGCTGCTGAGGTTTTTCATATCATCCTATCGATGCCGCATTGTGTTATTAATTCACATCTTTTTCTATCTAAATAGATCGACATTGTATTCAGGTTTTTCTGTAGCTTCAAGTCTATTTAACCACTTTAAGACCTCGGCGATTGCTTCGTAGGTCTCTTCCGGTATATATTGCCCCTCTGTTCCTTTATTGTACAGTTCTTGCGCTAAATCGACCTGTCTCATAATAGGGATATCATTTTTTTGCGCAATTTTCATGATGTTTTCTGCTGCTATTCCTTTTCCCATGACTAAGATAAAAGGAGCGGGGTCGTCATCTTTATCATATCTGAGGGCCACAGCAATATGGGTCGGGTTCGTGATCACAACGCGCGCATTTCTAGCAACCCTTGGGCTTTCCTGATAAGCGATTTCTTGAGCAGCCTGTCGTCTTTTCCCCTTAATTTCAGGGTTTCCTTCGGTATCTTTATATTCTTGTTTGACCTCAAACTTTTCCATTTTCATTTCTTTAGCAAAGTTTCGCTTTTGGAAAATGAGATCGAAAATCGCAATAGCTAAAAAGAAAATCCCAACGCGAAAGGCCACTTGAATTAAGAACTTACTAAAAACAATCGCAGCGCCAAGAATAGGCATTCCAGCTGTTGCGATAATTTCGGGTAGACTTTTGTATATTGCGGAATAAATCAAGAGAACAGCACCTGTAATTTTCAGGATTGATTTGATCAATTCAACAAAAGTCTTAATATTAAAAATTCCTTTTAAATTGGTCACAGGGTTTAATTTTTTACTATCAGGCTTTAATGCTTGCATAGAAAAGAGGGGCCCAATAATTAAGAAATTAACCAAAACGCCAATTAGCGAAATAAGGATCATAAAGGGCATAGAAGTTGTGAAAATAACCTGAAAAGCAGACTGCATAAACAGCGGAATATGCGTTTTTATTTGACCTCCTGCTTTCACGCCATTAAAAGCTTGCATCATAAAACCCGCTAAATTTTTAAAGAAAAAACCCGAAGTGGCAACAATGAGAGCAAAGGAGGCGGCAAAAGTAAAGGCTGCGGGAAAATCTTTTGATTTAGCAACCTGCCCTTTTTTCCTTGCATCGCGCAGTTTCTTAGGGGTTGCTTTTTCGGTTTTTTCAGCCATTTCAGTAGAGAATAATTTTAACTTTATTAAAAAAAGCTAAGCATAGAGAATCAGGATTAATTATGAAAGTTCTACTCACAGGCGCTACGGGCTATATCGGAACCCGTCTTCTTCAAACCCTTGCTGAAAAAGGGCAGGAAGTGATTGCTTTGGCCCGCGTTCCAGAAAGCGTTTTAATCCCTGAGAAATTTCAAGATCAGGTCAAAGTCATTCCTGGAGATCTTCTTAAAAATTTGGAGCTTCCAGCAAAGGTGGATGTCGCTTATTATTTGGTGCATTCGATGTCAAATCGCCAGGAAGACTTTGAGAAAAAGGATAGAAAAGCGGCTGAAAATTTTGTGAAAGCGCTAGCAAAGACACGTTGTAAGCAGTTAATCTATCTTACGGGCTTGATCTCAAGCAAAAACCTTTCGAAACATCTTCGCTCCCGTTTAGAAGTAGAACAGATCCTCCAAAAAGGACCTATTCCTGTTACAGTATTTCGTGCTGGAATCATTATTGGTTCAGGGAGTGCTTCCTTTGAAATTATTCGAGACCTTGCTGAAAAGCTCCCCATTATGATTGCTCCCAAATGGGTAAGAAGTTGTTGCCAACCTCTTGCTGTTCGTGACGTTCTTTTTTATCTCAATGAAGCCCTTGATAAAAAAGAGTGTATAAGTAAAACCTTTGATATTGGCGGACCTGACATTCTCACCTATAAAGAGATGCTTCTAGGCTATGCAAAAGTTCGAGGCCTTTTTCGCTGGATTATTACCGTTCCCTTTTTTACCCCTAAACTCTCTTCTTACTGGCTTGTTTTTATCACCGCTACGAACTACTTTTTAGCGCGTTCGTTGGTCGATAGCATGAAAGTGGATGCAGTTTGCACAGAACATGAGATCGATAAAATTCTCCCGAGGAAATGTCTAAGCTACGAAGAAGCTGTTGAAAAAGCGCTCAGCCGCATTGAAGAAAATGCAGTGATTTCGAGTTGGCGCGATTCTTGGACAAGTAGCGGGATGGACCCTAAATACTATGACATGTTGAAAATTCCAGAGAATGGGTCTTATCGCTATAGAGTGACTAAGTCCTTCAAAGAAGATCCTGATGTAGCCTTTAAACGGATTTATGCAATTGGAGGCAGGCGCGGTTATTACTTCATGGATTGGGCCTGGCGTTTTCGGGGATTGATCGATCGCTTCATCGGGGGAGTCGGGCTTCGTCGAGGAAGGACGCGCCGCCAGGTTTTAAAATCAGGCGATACGATTGACTTTTGGCGGGTTTTACAAGTAGATCCAAAACACCGCATTCTCAAACTCTACGCTGAAATGAAACTGCCAGGAGAAGCTTGGCTCGAATTTCGCGTCCACCAAAACTCTGTTGATCAAACCGCAACGTTTCGTCCGAAAGGGATTTTGGGTCGGATTTATTGGTGGATCCTTTATCCGGTTCATCGCATCCTCTTTCCTGGGATGTTATCTAAAGTCCTTAAAGCAAAGAAACCCTAATGTTTGTAACGCAATAGAATCCTTATCAAAAGCCTTATACATTGTGTTCAAAAAATAAGTCCTTTATAACCTCAAGAGAAATGCAACTATGCAGAATGAATCGAATAAAGAATCTTGCTAAAATAAAAATTTTGGGAGTGTGAACGATTTTTATGGCAACGAAACTTCTCGCTAAACAAAAACTCAAACATCCACAGGATTTGACGATCAGCTCGTTAGATCCTTTTTATAACCGTTCAAAGAACCTTACGATCCATTTAGCTAAGATGCGAGAGATATTGCTCTCATATTTTACCGATCCTTTGCCGTTTGAAGATAACACATCTTTTGGCCGATGGCTCGAAGATACGATTCCTTGGACAACTTGGAGCCCTTTTGAGTCTGCCCCTGATGGTGTCACTCTTTTTTTCTTGGTCGACCATTTGGAGACTCTTCCCGCAGAAACTTTTCTTGTAGACATCATTAAAAATTTCCTTTTTCCCTACCAGAAAGTGATCATTTTTTCCTTTGACCACATAGCTTTTCGCTTTGATCATTGTCCGGGAAAAAGGCTTTTTGTTGGTGAGGCAAAGGTTTTCATTCAAAGTGAAGAACAAGCAAATACATTGAGAGAAAAGCTTCCCTTCTTACAAAAGGAAATCGATACAGTTTTTTCGAAAACAGGGGATCCGAGAGCTTTTTTAGCAACTAAGAACTTTTCTCTCGATACGAAACTGCATCTTGTTCGAGAATTCTTCATTCCGTTAATAAAACGCTTTCCTGAGCACCTCGATACCACTCTCTTTGAAAGACTCGCTTCTATTCAGACTCGTGCACCCAAAGAATTTCTAAAAGATCGGTCCGCTGTTCACATTGGCAAGATCATTCTAAACTCTGTCTTCATTCAAAATTATGTGGAGACAGAAATCAAAATGTTCCCAACAAAAAGACATGTTAAGATCCGTTTCATACCTGGATATACTTCAGAGAAAAAACGGATTTTGGGTCTTTTTGTTGGAGTGAACTTTTTTAGTCAGTATGAGGTTTTTAATGAAAAGCATCTCTTAGCAGCGATTAAAACCTTGATTCCCGATGTGTTCATGATTTCAGGATCAACGTACGTTGCAAACCATTCCACTGATTGGATGACAACCCTGTATGTCGAACTAAAGAAAAATGATGGAACCAATTTAACACTGAATGATAGAAAACGCCTAAGCAAGTCATTACAAGAAGAGTTGAAAAAAAGAGTTCAGCATCCTGCCGCGCCCCCCTTTATGGCTCGTAATCAAGAAGAAATGATAAAGAACCTCGTGGTCCTTTCAAAAGAAATCACCGCAGTAAATGATATTCCTCAAACGATGATCATTTTTGATCAAAGTTCTCAAGAAGAGCTAGTTTTTACAGTCCTCCTAGCGCGAGTGAAAAAAAAAGAGACGACTTTATTGCAAAATCTTCTAAAAAGCGAGGGGTGTTCCGTTCGCTTTACGTTTGACCGGGTGCAAACGTTGAGATTTCTTGATGAAATGCATGCGGTTGAAGCAAACATCTTTCGCATGCAGATGGCAAAGGATCCAGCTTTTTTAAGAAAAGACTTTTCGGTGAATCTTTATTTAGCCAGACAAAAGATTGTGGCCCTTCTAGAAGAACGCTTAGGAGATATCCGCGACTACAACGGTGGGCTGCTCACTGTGCAAAATGAGATTTTTAACAAGTTCAAAAGTCTTTTCCAAGACACAGCGATTTATGATCAAGAGCTGTTGGAAGATTTCTTTTATTCCTTAACCCCTATTGAAGCTCATACAACGGTTCCTGTTCAACTTTTATCCGATTTTTTTAAGCTTTTTCTGAAAATGAGCAAACAAGAAAGCCCGACGACTCGATCCTATCTTATCCAAGTGGATAAGCTTGAAAATGCTAAAGTCATTATCATTCGCATAGATAATGCGAAGTTTTTTGCGCAATTTCAAGATCACATTGCAGTCAGCCAGTGTCAGCACCGCTCTTTGTTTTCTTTTGTTCTCAAATACGATCGCAACCATTATCTAGGCTATCTTTACAAAGAACCCGATGAGAAAAAACAAAAATTTTTTGAGGAAACAGTCATAAAAACGTTAAAAAAATGTCAAGAGGAGCAAGATAAAGACCAAACTCTGAGGCTTCCTGGTATAAACGTTATTTCGCTTGACCCAAAAATTGGAGTAGATAAGCAGTCCTCTTTTGTGATTAACTTCCTTTTTGCAACTTTGTTGTTGTTCGATAGTGACGGAGCCATGCACTTAGATTTGGCGGAAAGTTACGAAATCTTGCAAGACCAAAAAACGTATATTTTTAAGCTCAGAGAATCCTATTGGTCAAATGGCGATCCTGTTGTGGCTTATGATTTCGAATATACTTGGAAGAAAATTTTATGCCCATCACTTTTGACTATTTTTTCCCATGTTCTTTATCCCATCAAAAACGCTAAAGCGGTAAAAGAAGGACGTTTTACAATCAATGAAGTGGGCATTACAGCTATTGATGAAAAAACGCTTGTTGTAGAACTCGAATATCCAACGCCTTATTTCTTAAAACTTGTAGCAACTACCTTTTATTCACCCATCAATCATCGCGTTGATATGTTAGGACCTGAATGGCTGCTTGAAAAAGACGAAGATTTTGTTTGTAGTGGACCCTTTAAACTGAAAAATCCTATTTCAGGTTATGCGCGTGATTTAGAGAGAAACCCAGGGTATTGGAATCAAAAGAGTATCCAATTAAATCAAGCTGCCCTTAAGAACTTAAATACGAATCTCATTGCTAAAATGTTTCGTAATAAGTAACTTGATTATGTTGAGCCATATGTGTACCCAATTAATCTTTTAGATTCCAATGTTTCAAAAGACAAAACCAATCGATATTGTTCTTCTCAAGTTTTAGGGTATTATTTAAATACGATTCATTTTCCTTTCAATCACGTAAACATTCGCAAATCCTTTTCTATGGCTTTGAATCGGCAAAAACATGTTGACTTTTGTTCAGAAGCAGAATTTGTGGCCTATACTCCTTTACCATATCAAATATCTCAATGTCTAGATAGCCCAGCTAAACTTCAACAGGATGAAACAAAAGCTAAAAAGCTTTTTGATGAGACTTTAGACAAAATCGGGATGGAAATTGATGATTTTCCAACCATGCATATTTTTACCTCGAAGTTTTACTATCAAAGCGCTAAAATATCTAAAAGTCAGTGGGAAAAAGTTTTGGATGTGAAATGTACGATTGAAATTGTTGAGTTGGTAGATCTCATTAAAAGATGGAGAAGAGGAAACTATCAAATAGCGTTGCTTTCGTGGGTATCGTGGATTGATGATCCTATTTATGTGTTGCAATCGTTTCAGTATGAAAACTATAAAATAAACCCTGTGAAATGGACAAACTACGATTTTAGGCACTATTTAGATCAATCAATGTGTACTAAAGACTTGACTAAAAGAGCTGAGCTTCTAATGAAAGCAGAAGAAATTTTGATAGAAGAGGCTGTTACTATTCCCATTTTTTATATCTAAGTCTCAATATAATGAAATTTGTTTGTCATAATACAAGAGTGCTTTCTACGAAGTAAGTAAAAAATTTACAAAAATAATTGTAGATAACTCAGTTTTAAAGTAGTCTATTATTTTTGACAAAATAACACATACCCCGCATGAAAAAACCACTGTTATTGTTTACAATTATTCCCTTACTTTTCTCCTGTGCAAAAAAAAAACAGAACCCAAACAAGTCGTTAAACTTGCAATTTCAGCTCCAGTCCGTTCGTTAAATCCTAGGATCTCGAATGACTCTCCCAGTTGTCATTTGATAAACATGTTATACGAAGGGCTGATGCGATTAGGGCCAAAAGGAGAAATTATCCCAGGAGTTGCTGAGTCGTTCACGATTTCAGAAGACCAAAAAACCTATACCTTTAAGCTTAGAGACTCTTACTGGTCAAATGGTGATCCTGTCACAGCTTATGATTTCGAATATGCTTGGAAGAAATCTGTGAATCCTTTGCATGCCAAACCAAGTGCATTTAT
Source organism: Simkaniaceae bacterium (assembly GCA_030064985.1). Classification (GTDB taxonomy): domain Bacteria; phylum Chlamydiota; class Chlamydiia; order Chlamydiales; family Simkaniaceae; genus Neptunichlamydia. Next base: position 28,670 of record JASJDV010000018.1, read on the forward strand.
GTTTTATAAGATAAAAAATGTCAAAGCTTGCCTTGAAAAAAGGGTGGGTGTGGATGATGTTGGGATTGTGGCTCTTGATGAGAAAACGTTAAAAGTAGAATTAGAGCATCCAGCACCCTATTTCCTATCACTTTGTGTGTACTCAGCCTGTGCACCGATTCATAAAGAAATTGACTTAACGGATTCCCAATGGGGCAATGATCTGAATAAAAATTTTGTAACGAATGGTCCCTTTTTACTCAAAGAGTGGAAGAAAGGTGTTGAGATCTATTTTGAAAAGAATCCAAGTTACTGGGATAGCCGTTCTATAAAAATCGGTGGGGTTCAAATTGCGATAGTTCCCGATGAAAATACCCAATTTTTAATGTATGAAAAAGGAGAGCTTGATTGGATCGGTGAACCTATGAGTTCAATTCCGATAGATATTAAAGTAAATATGTATAAAAAAGGAGAGCTTCAAGCGGTGGATGCATTTAGCTTGCGTTGGCTATATTTAAATAACGAAAAGCCTCCTTTTAATAATAAGAACTTCCGCAAGGCGGTTTCCTATGCGATTAATCGACAAAGTCTTGTTGATCATATCTTTCAGTTGGGTGAAAAGCCAGCAATGGGAATTTTAAATGAGGATCTAGCTATCATTGATAAACCCCATTTTAAAGATGGCCATGTTGAACTTGCAAAAAAGCACCTCAATCAAGCGCTTCTTGAAATGGGAATGACGCATGAAAATCTCCCTACTTTTACTTTAAGCCACCGTGATGGTGCCTCTAATTCAACACTTAATCAAGCTATTCAAAGACAACTCCATGTAAATTTAGGGCTTCATGTTGAAATCGATCGTGCAGATTGGCCGGTTTTTTTTGATCGAGTCCTTCAAGGTGACTATGAGTGTGCGGAAATAAGATATTATTCACGGATTAAAGATCCTAGCTACATGCTTGATCCTTTCCGTTATCGGGATCCTTCTATAAATATGGCTCGTTGGGAACATCCAACTTATAAAAATCTTCTTGAGAAAGCGGATGATGAAATTGATCTTGAAAAACGACAGGAGTATCTGCACCTTGCTGAAGCGTTATTAATGGAAGAAATGCCTGTTGTTCCTCTTTGCTTTGATAAATTTCACTTTTTGTGTAACAAACACCTTAAAGGCATTTATATTTCTCCTTTAAGAGAATTTGATCTTCGCTACGCTTATTTTGAATAACCCTTGTAACTCCATCCCAATGTTTCGACTCCTGTTATTATTCATGATTATTCCTTTTCTTTCGTGCTCTGGTAAAAAAAACAAACAAGCCATTAAACTTGCAATTGCATCCCCAGTCCGTTCGTTAGACCCTGGAGTCGGAGTTGAATCCCCTAGTTGTCATCTGATAAAAATGTTATATGAAGGGTTGATGAGAGTGGGACCTAAAGGAGAAATTATCCCGGGGGTTGCTGAGTCGTTCACAACTTCAGAAGACCAAAAAACCTACACTTTTAAGCTTAGAGAATCCTATTGGTCAAATGGTGATCCTGTCGTGGCTTATGATTTCGAATATGCTTGGAAGAAAATTTTACAGCTACCAATCTTGTCTCCTTTCTCCTATCCTTTTTATTCCATTAAAAACGCTAGAGCGGTGAAAAACATGCAGGCTTCAATCGATGAAGTAGGGATTACAACCGTTGATGAAAAAACAATCGTTGTAGAACTCGAACATCCAACGTCTTATTTCTTAGAACTTATAGCAAGTTCCTTCTACGCACCCATCAATCATCGCATTGATGATTTAGACCCTAAATGGCTACTTCAAAAAAACGAGCATTTTGTTTGTAATGGACCCTTTAAACAGAAAAATCCTAGTGCCGGTTGTTTGCATGATTTGGAGAAGAGCCCACCGTATTGGAATCATGATAATATCCTAATAAATCAAATAACCTTTAAGAGATTAAGCATGAATTCCTCTATTACCATGTTTAAGAAAAAGTAACTTGACTGTATTAGGCCACATACGTATCCGACAGGCCCTTTACATTTCGACATCTCAACAAAAAAAATCATTCGAAATAATTCTCTTCAGATTTTATGGCAGTGTTTCAATGTGCTTAATTTTCCTTTCAATCATTTAAACATTCGCAAAGCCTTTGCTATGGCGATTAATCGGCAAACACATATTGACCATCATTTAGGAGCAGAATTTGAGGCATATACCCCCTTACCATATCAAATATCTCAATGTCTAGATAGTCCATTCAAAATCCAAGAGGATGCAACAAAAGCTAAAGAGCTTTTTGATGAGACTTTATACAAATTAGGGATAAAAATTGATGATTTTCCAGTCGTTCATATTTCTACCTCAATGTTTCATATTCAAAGCGCTAAAATACTTAAAAATCGGTGGGAAAAAGTGCTTGATGTGAACTGTAGGATTGAATTCAATGAATGGACAGAGCACATTAAAAAAATGAAACATGGAAACTATCAACTAGCGATGGCTTACTGGGCATCGTGTTTTGATGATCCTTTTTATACATTGCAAGCGTTTGAAAATGAAAAACTCTTTACAGGATGGCTAAACCACGATTTTCAAAGCTATTTAAATCAATCAGTACATACTGAAGACTTGGCTGAAAAAAGTAAGCTTCTGATGAAAGCAGAAGAACTTTTGCTGAAACAAGCGGTTGTTACTCCCATTTTTTATCTCTCAGATTTAACTATTGACCACCATGATCTTCGTACCAACGTATTTCCGCCTTGTGGTTCAATCGATTTTCCCAAAGTACACTCAAATCAACACTCATTCTCAAACAGGAACAATTCATAGAAAATAGAAAAATTACTTCACTTCATTTAGTATCCCTTAGATATAGTAAAATTTAGTTTTTACGATCAAAAATATTAGAAACAAACATCAGATGCCTAAATATGAAAAGTTTATCATTACTATTGATCATTCCCTTACTCTTCTCTTGTGCGGAAAAAGAAAAAAAACAGGAACCAAAGCAAGTCATTAAACTTGCATTTTCAGCTCCAGTCCAGTCTTTAGATCCTCGGAACTCGTTAGGCCCCTCCACTCATTTGTTAGACATGTTATATGAAGGACTGATGCGATTAGGGCCTAAAGGAGAAATTATTCCGGGGGTTGCTGAATCGTTCACGATTTCAGAAGACCAAAAAACCTATACCTTTAAGCTTAGGAATTCCTATTGGTCAAATGGAGATCCTGTTACAGCTTATGATTTCGAATATGCTTGGAAAAAATCTGTGAGTCCTTTGCAGGCTAGAGAAAGTGCATTTCTGTTTTATGCGATCAAAAATGTTAAAGCCTGCCTTGAAAAGAAGGTGGGTGTGGATGATGTAGGGATTGTGGCTCTTGATGAGAAGACGTTAAAAGTGGAACTAGAGCATCCGGCACCTTATTTCTTAGCACTTTGTGTGCGCTCAACCTACGCACCGATTCGTAAAGGAATTGAATTAAAGAATTTTAAATGGGGCAATGGTATGAATGAAAATTTTGTGACAAACGGTCCTTTTTTAGTCAAAAGATGGAAAGAAGGTGAGATTTACGTTGAAAAAAATCCAAGTTATTGGGACAGCCGCTCTATGAAAATTGATGGAATTCAAATAGTGATAGTCCCCGATGGCAATACCCAATTTCTACTTTATGAGAAAGGAGAGCTTGATTGGGTTGGTCAACCTACTGGTTCAATTCCGCCAGATATTAGAGCGCATGCTTATAAAAAAGGAGAGCTTCAAGTGATGGACGCAGTTGGATTACATATGTTCTTTTTAAACAGCGAAAAACCTCCTTTTAATAATAAAAACTTCCGTAAGGCGCTTGCTTATGCGATTGATCGACAAAGTCTTGTTGATCATATCTTTCAACTAGGTGAAAAGCCAGCAATGGGAATTTTAAATGCCGATATAGCTGTTACTGACAAGCCCTATTTTGAAAATGGCAATATTGAACTTGCAAAAAAGCACCTCGATCGAGCGCTTCTTGAAATGGGAATGGCACTAGAGGATCTTCCTACTCTTACCTTAAGCCAACGTGATGGTTCTTTCAATTTAACGGTTAATCAAGCTATTCAACAACAACTCCATGCAAATTTAGGACTTCATGTTGAAATCGATCAGTTAGATTTTCCGGTTCATATGAATCAGATGATTAAAGGTGATTATGAGATTGCGGACATAACATGGTCTTCAGTGATTAAAGATCCTAGCTATACGCTTAATGTTTTCCGTTATCGAAATTCTGATATGAATGTAAGTTTTTGGGAACATCTAACGTATCAAGACCTTCTTAAAGAAGCGGATGAGGAGATTGATCTTGAAAAACGACGGGAGCATCTGCACCTTGCTGAAATGTTATTAATGGAAGAAATGCCTGTTATCCCTCTTTGCTTTAGTAAGATTTACTTTGCGTGTAACAAACACCTTAAGGGTGTGTATATTTCTTCTTTGAAAGAGATTGATTTTCGCTACGCTTATTTTGAATAACCTGTGTAACACTAGCCCGATTTTCGACTCTTTTACAGCTTCAGGAAATGATAGGCTATGCAGTATATTTAGCAGGTTTACTTGTTTCTATAATGGGAGTTGTCTTATTACAGTTTTCATGAAAGAGGTTGTTGTAACCCCCATTTTTTATCTCCATTCTGCCTAGGATGATTTGCCTCACTTGCCTCGTACTTTCTAAAAATTGTCGTGCGCAAAGCTCTTAGGTGTTACACTTGACTGTCATGAAAAAATATAAAGTTGTCACACTAGGATGTCGTACCAACCAATATGAATCCCAGGCTTTTGCTGACCAACTGAAGAAAGAGGGCTATGTCGAGGCAAAAGAGGGAGAAAAAGCCGATCTTTGCATTATAAATACCTGCACAGTTACCGAATCGGCTGATAAGCGTTCTCTCTATCAAATTCGAAAAATTTCAAAAGATTTTTCCCCCGAGGCATTGGTTGTTACAGGCTGTTTAGCGCAGCGCTTAAAAAAAGAGCTTGAGCAGCTCGAAGCAGTGACCCATGTTGTTTCAAATCAAAATAAAGAACACCTTCTTTCAAAAGTTTTTCCTGAAAAAGAGTGGCCTGAGTTTCAAATTGAGCGGTTTGAGGCGCACACGCGCGCCTTTGTGAAAATCCAAGATGGATGTAATTCCTACTGTAGTTATTGCGTGATTCCCTTTGTCAGAGGGCGCTCTCGTTCAAAGAAGGTTTTTACTATTCTCAAAGAAATTGAAGTACTTGTTGAAAATGGCTACAAAGAAGTTGTTTTGACAGGGATTAATATTGGAGATTTTGATGGAGATCAGTCGCCTCCGGTGCGCCTTTCGGACTTGGTTCGTCAGGTCGATAAGATCCAAGGTCTTGAACGGATCCGTATTTCCTCTATTGATCCCGATGAAGTCGACGATGATTTGATTGATGTGGTGGTTACTGGAGAAAAAACAGCCCCTTCCATGCATATTGTGCTTCAATCAGGATCAAACCTAACTTTGAAGAGAATGCGTCGGAACTATACAAAGCAAGACTTTATGACAGCAACCACAAGACTGCTAAAGGAAAATCCTAATTTTACCTTTACGACAGATGTGATCGTGGGTTTTCCAGGAGAAACGGAAGAAGAATTTCAAGAGACACTTAATCTTATGGATGAGGTGCCTTTTGCCAAAGTTCATATGTTTCCTTATAGCGATCGCCCCAAAACCCGCGCTTCACGGATGCCCCATAAAGTTTCCCCTATGGTGATTCAAGAGAGGAAAAGCCGCCTTTTGAGACGTGCTGAAAAAAATGCTTATGATCTTCGTCAAACATTTATTGAAAAAGAGTTTTCTGTCTTACTTGAAACCGAAGAAAAACCTGGTTATTTACTGGGACATACAGAAAATTTTCTTCCCATCTACGTTCCTAAAGAAAGCTTGAGACCAAATACCTTAATTAGGGTAAAATGCATTGGCAATAACCCTGAAGGATTGATGGGTGAAGATCAAACTCACAGAAAAATATAGACCCTTTTCCCATGAAGTGGGAACAGCTCTTCTTATCCCCAAGAGCCCTTGGAAGGTGACTGTCTACCCTGCTAGACTGATCTTCGAAAATTTGATTTCGCTGGGTAGGCGAGAAGTCTTAACGATTCTCCCCCAATTCGAGGGTCCGCCAGAGTCTTTTACTGTGATGCAAGATTTGGAAAAAGAGTGGGTACGTATTTTTGGGCTTGGGAAAAGGGGCTATTTTTCTTATCGCCTCGTTGCCTCTGCACATGAAATCATTCTTTTTGTGGAACGGTGTCCCGAAGAGGGACTTTTCTTTGATTTTGAAGGAGAGGTTAAAAATTTCAAAAGGAAAGAAAAACTGACGATCCCAACAACGACTCCTACTTTTTCTCTAAAGTCTTCAGAAAAAATGCACTTTGGATCTTCTAAGAAACAAGATTGGTCCTTGGTAAAGCGAAGGTTACGCCTTGAAGAGATCCTTCCGATCTGGTTTCAACTGGGACAACAGATTCCTGAGCATCCCATTCTAAATAGCGGAACTTCCCGTTATTTAAAAACGTGTGCTGATCGTTTAGCTGAGAAAAATCGAGAGCAAATTGGACAGGCTTTTATAGAGCTTTTCAAAATGGGGTTTGACGGCATCCTTTCTCCGCGCCTCATAGATACTGATTACCAAAGTCACACTTCAGATGAAGAAATCCCCAAGGAAGCATCTTCTCTTATTTTGCTCGCAGAAGGAGCACGTCTTATTCGAAAACTTCTCATTGATATCAAAGATCGAGATATTGTGATTCTCCCTTGTCTTCCGAAAGAGATCCACTCTGGACGTTTTATTGGAGTTGAATGTGTTGAAGGACTTTCGATGGATTTAGAATGGTCGAAAAAACTGATTCGACGTTTAATGCTTCATTCAAAGAAAGATCAAACCGTGACCTTTGCTTTCCAAAAACCCCTTCTATCTTTCCGACTCAGAATGGGCCGAGAAGGGAGAGGAGAACTTGTGCCGGTCGGAACGCCTTTAGAGCTTAAACAAGACGCCTTTTATAGTCTGGATCGTTTTCAGAAATAAAAATTGAGAAAAAGTTGCTTGAAAAAGAGAGAAGGGGTCTTTATGAGCACTGTTTTGATCCTGAAAAATAGCGAACGCCAAGAGCGAATCTTGAGCCCATTTCATACGCCCCTCAGCCTATTTGAAGAGAAAAGAATAGACAAGACGCAGCCTCGACCATAAGATGGGGAAAAATTCAGGATAGGTGCATGGAAAGAACGAATCCTCACAGCTGTTTAGGGCTTCACAACAACGGGAAAAGTATTATCCTCTATGCTCCAAAAAAAGAAAAGGTTTGGGTAAAAGTTTTTGGACAAAATGTTCAAGCAAGTTCTTTAGGGGGAGGTCTTTTTGAATATCGATTAGAGCATTCCATGACACTGAAAGATTACCACATCGTTCATCCAAATGGACTTGTTGCCTATGACCCTTACGCTTTTCTTCCAACATTTAGCACTGAAGATGCTCGACTCTTTAATCAAGGAAAGCATGGGAAGATCTCAGAAGTTATGGGAGGAAGACTTTGTACACATCAGGAAGTTCAAGGGGTGAAATTTTCTGTCTGGGCTCCCCATGCAAAATCAGTCTCTTTAGTTGGGGATTTTAATCACTGGGCAACTGAGAAAAATCCGATGAGAATGATTGGGTCGTCAGGAGTTTGGGAACTTTTTATTCCTGGCCTGCAAGAAGGAGAGCGGTACAAATTTGCCATTCATACAAGCGCAGGACACCTACGATTAAAAGCAGATCCTTATGGCTATCAAGGTGAGATGCGCCCTTCTACAGCATCGGTAGTGACACGGATTGATCGCCATCAATGGAGCGACATGCAGTGGATGGAAAAAAGGAAACATTGCCTTCATGACCCCCTGAATATCTATAAACTTCATATTGGCTCGTGGAAAACAAGAGGGGGAGAGTTCATGAACTATCGGCAGTTAGCGCCTCTTGTTGTAGAATATGTGAAAGAGCTGGGATTTACCCATATTGAGCTTCTCCCGCTGATGGGGCATCCTTTAGACGAATCTTGGGGTTATCAAGTCACTGGCTATTACGCGATCTCGAGACGGTATGGAACGGTTGAAGATTTTCAGTGGTTTGTAGATTATCTTCATCAAAACGATATTGGGGTGATCTTTGATTGGGTTCCCGGTCATTTTCCAACCGATGCACATTCCATTGTCCAATTTGATGGGACGCACCTCTATGAGCATGAAGATCCAAGGTGGGGGTATCATCCAAAGTGGGATACCTTGATCTTTAACTATGGAAAACCAGAAGTCGTAAATTTTCTTATTGGAAGCGCTATCTACTACCTTGATAAAATGCATCTCGATGGTCTCCGTGTTGATGCTGTTTCTTCCATCATCTACCTCGACTTTGAAAGAAAAGAGCATCAATGGAAACCCAACGTGAAAGGGGGAAATGAAAACATTGAAGGGATCGCCTTTTTAAAAGAGCTGAATGCAAAGGTTCACAAAGCTTTTCCCACCGCATTGATGATGGCTGAAGAATCTCATGCCTATCCAGGGGTGACCGATCCCAATCGATTGGGTTTTGATCTGAGATGGGATCTTGGGTGGTCCATTGATATTTTGAAGTTTTTTGAGACGGATCATCCGTATCGCAGTCATGTTTTTAAAAATTTGACCCATGAGATGACTTACTACTACTCTGAAAAACATATCTTGCCCCTTTCCCATGATAGTGTCACCCATGGGAGAAAATCTCTTTTATCAAAGATGCCAGGAAGTGAGTGGGAACAGTTTGCTAACCTCCGTCTTCTTCTCAGTTATCTGCTGACCCATCCAGGAAAAAAACTTCTTTTTATGGGAGGAGTACTGGGGCAAAAAGAGGAGTGGAACTGCAACAAAATACTTCCATGGGATCTATTGAGAGTCCCTTATCATTTGGGGATCTATACCTGTTTGGCAACACTCAATCACTTTTACCTTTCTCATCCTGCCCTTTATGTCGATGACTTTTCCCCTGAAGGATTTCAATGGATCGAACCCTTTGATGAAAAAAATTTAGTTCTTACCTATCTTAGAAAAGGGGGAGGTGAAACCCTTCTTTGTATCCATCATTTCTATCCTAAAACTTTGGAAGATTATTTCATTCCCTTTGAGGGAAACGCGAGGGAAATTTTTTCTACTGATTCGAAAGAATATCAAGGATCTGGCATAATAAACTCTGAAATAAAAGCTGAAAAAGGGGGAATTAACCTGACCCTTCCTCCTCTTGCAACCGTAATATTATCTGTATGACTACTTTGGACGCTTATTTAAAGCTTCTTGAAAAGATAAAGAGGCATGACACTCTCTATTTTCAACATTCTCAACCTGAAATTTCAGACTATGAATATGACCTGCTTGTTAAACGCGTTGAGAAAATTGAAAGTGAGCATCCCGATTGGGTTCCTGAAGACACTCCCACTTCCCGCGTAGGAGGAGCCCCAACAAAAGGGTTTCCTCAAGTTAAGCATGAATATCCCATGCTTTCGCTTAGCAATACCTATTCCAAGCAAGAAGTGGCTGCTTTTATTAAGAGGGTCGATAAGTTCTTGGAAGGACGTCCCGTTACCTATTGTGTTGAACTCAAAATGGACGGAGTGGCGCTGTCTCTAAAATACGAAGAGGGAACCCTAATTAGAGGTGTTACTCGTGGGAATGGAAAGTGGGGCGATGACATCACTCCAAATATTAAAACCATTACAACCCTTCCCCAGATGCTTAAGGAAAACGTTTCGATTGAAGTCCGTGGTGAGGTGTTTATTCCAAAAAAAGAATTCATTGAGCTGAATCGAGAGCGGGAAGAAGCGGGGGAAGTGCCTTGGGCCAATCCTCGAAATGCCGCAGCAGGATCGCTAAAACTTCTCGATGCAAAAGAAGTGGCCGAGCGAAAACTTACTATCGTTGTTTATAGTGCTATAGGGTCTGGAAAAGAAAAGCACTCTCAAATCCACCACTATCTAAAAAAAATGGGCTTCCCCGTTGGATCTGAGAAGTATTTTAAGGTCTGTAAAACCGTTGATGAAATCTTTGCTTTTGCCGATCAAATTGACAAGATCCGCGGAGATCTTCCCTTTGAAATCGATGGGATTGTCATTAAAGTAGATCTTCTTCGATACCACGATATGATGGGAGCAACAGCCAAGAGTCCTCGCTGGGCAACAGCTTATAAGTTTGCTCCTGAACAAGCAGAAACGGTGATTGAAGCAATCTCAGTTCAAGTAGGGCGCACAGGCATTTTAACCCCTGTTGCAGACTTAAAACCCGTACCTCTTGCAGGCAGTACAATTTCTCGAGCAACGCTTCATAACGAAGAAGAGGTGGCTAGAAAAGATATTCGGGAAGGGGACTATGTGATCATTGAAAAAGGGGGAGACATTATTCCTAAAGTGGTCCATGTGATCACAGCAAAGCGCGCGCGCCATTCAAAGCCTTGGATCATGCCAGAAGTTTGTCCCATTTGTGGAGCAGAAGTGATCCGCAAAGAGGGGGAGGTTGCCGTTCGGTGTCCTAATCAGGCGAAATGCGGAGGACAAAACCTCCGCCGTCTTTCCTTTTTTGCGAGCAAAAATGCAATGGATATCGATCATCTTGGTCCTGAAATTATCAAAAAGCTCGCCGATTATGGTTTTATCTCGCGTGCTTCCGATCTCTATCGTTTGACAGCAGAAGAGCTTTCTAAGCTCGAAGGGTTGAAGGAAAAGTCGATCAAAAACCTCTTAAAAAGTATCGAAGACTCAAAAAAAACAACCCTTGCGCATTTTATTTTTGCAATTGGAATCCCCTACGTTGGTCAAGGAACCGCTCAATTACTTGCCGACAGCGCAGGAAGTATCGAAAAGCTTGCTAAAATGTCTGAAGAAGAACTGTGTACCATTGATGGTGTTGGCGCTAAAGTTGCTGACTCTGTCATTGAATTTTTGAGAGATCCTGCTCACCAAAAAGAAATCGATGACCTCCTCCATTTGGGGGTTACTCCCACAACTCAACTTCAGAAGATTGAGGGGCATGCCTTTAAGGGAAAAACTTTTGTGATTACCGGTAGCTTAGCAGCACTCACTCGAAGTGAAGCTGGGACGCTCATCAAAGAGCGAGGAGGGAGAGTCAGTAGCTCCGTAAGCAAAAAAACAGACTTTGTGCTTGTCGGTGAAGATCCCGGGTCAAAATATGATAAAGCAAAAGATCTAGGAATCACAATTCTCGATGCAGCTTCTTTCCAAAAAATACTTTAACGCATTAGCGCCCCTTTGAAATAGCTTTTAGGCTGCCCTATTCAAAAGCATTTGCGGTGCACAAGCTCGAAGTGAGATCGATCGGTCTCTTAGGGCGCGCGACAAAAACTTAGTGCCGTATTGAGAAAGTCTTAAAAAGATTTCCTAATGGGCCTATAAGTGTAGAGTCTATCGTTAAACGGGGCTCTTTCCTGATGAGTTTTTCATCGTTGCACCCTTCGTTGCGAAACTGTTGAATCACGTAATGGTGCACTCCCATCTGGTGGAGCTGTTCCATGATTTTTCGCATGTCTTCTGGAGAGTGGAGTTGGGGATGAACGGTTGTGCGACATTCGTAAGGGATTTTTGCTTTTAGGAGAAGTTTTAGGCAGTGCCATACAGAGTCCCCACTTTTGGGGACTCCCGTGATTTTAGAGTAGTGTTCCAGTGGAGCTTTGATATCTAACCCGACCCAATCAAGGTAGCGTAGAACTTTCTCAAAATGAGAGGGGGAGGTCCCATTGGTGTGGAGCCCAATTTTAAACCCCAATTTTTTAACTGCGCGCAGCGCAGAGATGAGAGAGGGCTGAAGGAGGGGTTCTCCTCCACTAAACACAACAGCTTCGAGAAGGTTTTGCCGCGTTCTTAGAAAAGCCATGACTTTTGCCCACTCAGAGTTGGCATCTTTTTTTGGCTGCGACAAGGGTTGTAATCCTGGGTTATGACAGTAGCGGCACCTCCAATGGCATCCTTGGCAAAAAATCACAGCTGAGAGGTGCAGGGGATAGTCTCCCATACTAAAAGGAAGAAATCCTCCAACGTTTAGCGCTCTTTTTCTAGAGGGCAGCTTTTTCTTCTTCGAAGAAAATGCGTTCATGATGCTCTCCTTTTTTTCCGATATTAAAACAAGAAACGGGGCGGTGATATCCCATCACACGTGTCCAAACTTCGCAAGGCTCTCTTTCTTCATCGGTAAGAGAAGCTTTTTCTTGCAAAAGGAGGGCGTCGCACTCAGGGCAAAATGGCTGTTCCCCCGGAAGGTATCCATGGGTGCGGCAGATAGAAAAAGTGGGGGTGATTGTGATGTAGGGAAGGCGGTATTTTTCTAAAGAGGTCTTTACAAGCTTTTTACAGGCTGCAGCGTCTGATATTTTTTCAGACATATAAAGGTGTAGCACCGTTCCTCCCGTATACTTTGCTTGAAGGTTCTCTTGGAGTCGAAGGGCTTCAAAAGGATCGTCAGTATAGCCGACAGGGAGTTGAGAAGAGTTGGTATAATAGGGGAATTTTGCTGTTCCAGCTTGGAGGATGTCTGGGTATCTTTTCTTATCTTCCTTAGCAAAACGGTAGGTTGTTCCCTCAGCAGGTGTTGCTTCTAGATTGTACATGTGATTGGTTTCTTCTTGGAACTTTGTAATTCTTGACCGTATATGATCGAGAAAATCAGCCGCAAGCTGAAACCCCTCAGGAGTTGTAATATCTTCTGCATCATGGGTGAAGTTTCTAATCATTTCATTGATTCCGTTAACGCCGATGGTTGAAAAATGATTCCGAAGGGTTCCGAGGAAATGTTTGGTAAAAGGGTAGAGCCCTTGATCCATCAATTTTTGAATGGTTGCTCGTTTCATTTCCAAACTTTCTTTGGCAGTTGTTAAAAGATCATCGAGCCTTTCATATAGACCTTCTTTATTTCCTTTAAATAAAAAGCCTAGCCGTGCGCAGTTGATGGTAACAACACCGATCGATCCTGTTTGCTCTGCAGATCCAAATAGACCGTTTCCTCTTTTTAAGAGTTCTCTAAGGTCTAGTTGGAGGCGGCAACACATAGAGCGGATCATGTTGGGTTGCAGCTCAGAATTAATAAAGTTTTGGAAATAGGGAAGGCCATACTTTGCTGTCATCTCAAAGAGTAAGTGTGTGTTGGGGCTATCCCAGGGAAAATCTGAGGTGATGTTGTAAGTGGGAATGGGGAAGGTGAAAATGCGTCCCTTGGCGTCTCCAGCCATCATCACCTCGATGTATGCTTGATTGATCCTGTCCATTTCTTGTTGCAGTTCCCCATAACGAAATGGCAGGGTTTCTCCTCCAATGATTGGAAATTGCTCTCGTAAATCTTCAGGGCACACCCAATCAAATGTTAAATTCGTAAAGGGGGTTTGAGTTCCCCACCTCGAAGGAACGTTTAAATTGAAGATCAATTCTTGCATTTTCTGTTTAACTGCGCGATAGGAGAGTCTTTCTTTTCTCACATAAGGTGCCATGTACGTGTCAAAAGAGCTCAAAGCTTGAGCGCCTGCCCATTCATTTTGCAGTGTTCCAAGAAAATTAACAATTTGACCGATTGCGCTTGAAAAATGTTTGGGGGGTTTAGCTTCTACTTTGCCAACCACTCCATTAAAACCTTCTGACAAAAGAGTTTTGAGAGACCAGCCCGCGCAATAGCCTGCCAATAGGTCAAGGTCGTGGATATGAAAATCTCCTTCTCGGTGGGCCTCTCCGATTTTTTTAGAGTAAATATGAGAAAGCCAGTAGTTAGCTGTTATTTTTCCCGAGATATTTAAAATTAATCCTCCGAGGGAAAAGCCTTGATTGGCGTTCGCATGAATGCGCCAATCCTGCCTATCTAAATATTCATTCATTGCTTGAATAGGATCAACAGTAACGGTTGACTGTTCTTGATTGTTACTACCTTTTGTATCTAAGAGACATTGATGCATATCCGCCATCCTTTTTATGCAGTATGATGTAGTTTACAGTTTAAAAAACACAACATATTGTATTTTTATCTAAAAAATCAACAGATATTTCAATTGACAAAATTGTGCAACTTTATTGTTGGGTACCCATAAGCGTTTGGTGATTGTAGCTATGGATTTTCACGTTTTGGAGTGTTCCAATGAGGGTGTCGTCACCAGGAAATATCACTTTTTTCCAACACCGAGTCCGCCCTTTTAATTGACCGTCTTTATTTTTTCGTTCCACAAGAACTTCGAGATCTTGCCCTAAAAGAGATTGCCGTTCTTCAGCGGTGATTTCCTCGTGAAGTGCGATCAAACGTTGGAGACGCTCTTCTTTAACCTCCTGGGGAATATCATCTTTCCACCGCATAGCAGGAGTCCCTTTTCGAGGACTATAAGTATAGAGAAAGGCAACTGAGTAACGCACCTTTCTAAAGACCTCGAGGGTTTCCTCGAATTCTTCTACAGTTTCTGTTGGAAAACCTACGATGATATCGGTTCCTAAAGAAACGTTGGGGACAATTTCTTTAAAGAGTGCCACTTTTTCAAAGTATTGCTCTTTGGTGTAAATGCGGTGCATTTTTTTGAGAATGCGGCTAGAGCCCGCTTGAATAGGAAAATGGACAAACTCACAAAGCGTTGGAAGATCTCGTATTGCTTCCATCAGCTCACGCGTAATATCAATAGGATGGCTTGTCATAAAGCGGATGCGCTCAATTCCCTCCACTTTATCCAGTCGATATAAAAGATCGTGAAAAAGTTCTTTCCACTCAGGCTTGTCTTTGCCGTAACTGTTTACATTTTGTCCGAGGAGAGTGAGTTCTTTGTATCCTTGGTCAGCGAGATGGCGCGCTTCTTTTTCAATAGCTTCAGGAGGGCGTGAGACCTCTTGCCCCCTTGTGTAGGGAACAACGCAGTAAGTGCAAAACTTATCGCAACCTCGGATAATCGAGACGTGCGCTTTAAACCTATCGTCACGCTTTGCGATGAGATAATCGAGATTGTCTTCAAATTGATCATCGGTTTTGAGTTGTTTTTGACCTGTTTCAATCACACGATCCAAGACCATTCCTAGGTCAGTGATATTGTTGGTTCCTATGACAAAGTCAACATGCGGAAGCTTTTTAAAAAGGCTTTCTTTCTTGGCCATGGCCATGCAGCCAGTCACCCCAATGATCTGCTTTTTTTTGCCGCGGCCTAATTGGCCGATCTTTCCCATGACCTTTCGCTCAGCCAAGTCTCGGATCGAGCAGGTGTTGAAAAGCAGAACATCCCCTTCTTTTTCATTGTAGACTTGCTTAAGCCCCCGTTTCAGGAGCTGGCCCACCATGAGCTCAGAGTCGAGTTCATTCATCTGGCATCCATAGGTGCGAACAAAAAATGTCTTTGGCTTGTGCATTGTTCACGAGTTTAAGGGATTTGAGTGCAAGAATCAAGCGCCAAAGCTAGCCGTGCAAAGATCGGTAAGCAAGTAAGGTGTATCACCTCCCTCAATAAAGAGTTTGAGTCAAAAAAGTTGCAGCCACTGCTGCGCAGTCAACGATTTTTTTAATGCTGCTGAGGCTTCAATAGATCTAGTGTAAATAAAAGCGATTTTTCAGCTCTCGATCAAAAATTTTTGATTGGTGATTGGTAGGACTTGGCAAAAAAGAAAGAAATCTATACTCTCTTATGTCAAACACCAAGTGAAAAGGAACAGCTGAAATGGCTAAGCAAAAAGATACAACGACTTTTTTGACTAAGGAAGAAGCACACCGATCTCGAGGCTGGCTGACTCTTGATGCAAAAGGGAAAACCCTCGGCCGCTTTGCTTCTGAAGTCGCCAAGATTCTTAGAGGAAAACACAAGACAACTTTTACACCGAACGTTGATGTTGGAGATGGAGTCATTGTTATTAATGCTGATAAGATTGTGGTCAGTGGAGGCAAAGAGGCTCAAAAAATATACCGACACTACACTGGACACATCGGAGGTCTACGCGAAACTCCTTATCGGATCGTCATGGAACGAAAGCCCACTTTTATCATCCGTCATGCCGTCCAAGGAATGATGCCTAAAACGAAGTTAGGCAAAGCCCAACTTAAAAAATTGCGTATTTTTGTTGGTGATAAACATGAACAACAGGCACAAAAACCTGTAGCAGTAGAGGTATAGAAAGATTATGGTCGTGAAGAAAGAAACAATCGGAGTTGGAAGACGCAAGCGAGCCATTGCCGCGGTAAGGCTTAGAAGAGGAAAAGGAACCATTGATGTCAATGGACGGAAAATGGAAGAGTATTTTACTTCTGACATCCAAAGAAAAACAATTCTTGCCCCTTTACAAAAGCTTCAACTCGAAGGAAACTACGACATAATCATCCGCACCAAAGGGGGCGGCATCGAAGGTCAAATGATTGCTACAAGACTCGGTATTGCTCGCGCTCTTGTCAAAGAAGACGAAGAGAGACGAGGTGCCCTCAAAGTTGAAGAGTATCTTACCCGTGATCCCCGTAAACGCGAGCGCAAGAAATATGGTCTTGCAGGAGCAAGAAAGCGCTTCCAGTTCTCGAAGCGTTAAGAACCATCCCCCTTTCCTTTCTTTTTATGCATTCCCAAAAATTCCCTTTTTGGGAATTTTTTTATCGCTTTATTTCTTTTAAATGGACTAATCCTCTTTCTATACTTGTAATGACCCAATTTGCAAAGGGGGTTCCAAAAGCAAGGCTTGTTGCAATAATGGCAATCGAAGCACTTCCTATGAGACTATCGGTAAGCCAATGGGCCCCACTAATAAGGCGAGGAAGGCAAAAGAAAATCGCGTAAAGAATAGTCATGCTCCCCACTCGTTTTCCCATCAGATGGAAAATGAGACAGGTAAAGAGTATCGCTGTTGTTGCATGATCTCCTGGAAAACTATGTTGAGAATGATCTTTGACTTTGATCCAGTCAATCACTGTTCCGAGCCGGAAGGCCGCTTTATCAACAATTGTTGGGCTTTTTCGAGGCAGATGAATAAACTCAGGGAAGAGAAGGCCATTGACCATGCAGATAATCAGCGCAATAAAGAAGATCGAAAAGATCAGTTCCGCAATCTTGCGCATTTTTAACCCTTCAGCGACCCATTTAATGCTGAAAAAAAAGAAGAGGAACATAATGAGATCATGGATCCAATCCATGATCCTGTGCCCATTAAAAGCCCAAAAGTTTTGCCAAAAAGAGCTGCGATGCACCCACGAATTTAAGAAATAAAAAGTTTTTGAATCGAGGGCATCCCAGTAAGGACGGATGGAAGGAGTCACCCAAGTGACAATGGTGATCAAGACAATAAATGGGGGAATGAATAATTTTTTATAGTTCACAATGACCTTACGCACATTTTAATAAATCGAGCGCCAGCTGTAGCAAAGAACGCTATGGGCAGTGTAAAAATTGCCCAAAAAGAAGGGAGCACTTCCGTTTCGCCAAGAATGACACACCCATCCATCACAGTAAAAAAAGTGATGTAGCCAAAAATCGTTACAGAAAAAATAAGAAAGGTGGGTAGGAAGCGGACAGATGGAACACAACAAGGAAAGACTCCGATCAAAACCAATACAGGAAGCCAGGGCATAAACAGTTTAAAGTAGAGGTGGGTTTGCGCAGCTGATCTGTGTTCATAGAAAAGAGGGGTTTTACCCAGCGCCATTGTGACGAGAGTACTAATCGAGCGATTTTCTATTGGGGTGCTTAGGTGATCCTGGAGGTCAAAATTAAGATTTAACTGGTTAAAAACAAGAGATGGAAAAGAAGCAATTTTTTTGATTTCTCCAGATGCAGTTCTTATTAGATGGTCGACAAAGGTTCCAATAGGGGTAGAATCCACCACTTTAAGCGTTTTAATATGATAAATTTCATCAATAGAAAGGATCCAAAAAAGATCAAAAAATTCTTTTTTTTCTGCCTCATATTGTTGATAAAGTAGGCGAGTTCCATCCTCCAACGCAAGGGCGTGAACAGCTTGCTTCGTTGCTTTTTGGGCCGTTTTTTTCTTCAGGTATTTGTTTTCAAAGTGGTCGATGTACGTAAGCGCTTTAGGAGCTAGAATTTCAAAATTTCCATAACTGAGCCCTACACAAATTAGAGCAACGAAGAAAAAGGGTTGCGTCAGTCGATATACAGCGATTCCGGAGGTTTGAAAAGCTAAAAGTTCATTCCGATGATTTAGAGAGGTGAGAACTTTAACGCTTGCTATTAGAAGAGCAAGGGGAAGGAGAAGGTCACATCTTTTTGAAAAAAGCATTCCGTAATAAATCGCTAGATCTTTAATCGAGAGATGCTTGCTTTTCATCATTTCTTGCATGTGCATCGAATAGTCGACCAAAACATAGAGGCAAAAAAAGCAAGGGAGAAAGAGAAAAAAGATTTTGAGAATTTCACTTAAAAAATAGCGTTGCCAAATCTTAGTAACTGTCATTCTCTACCTTCTATCGTCCGCTTTTGGAACCAGTAAGAGGCAAAGAAAAGAATAGGAAGAGGCAGAGCATAAAAGAAAACCATTTTATAAGGAACGAGCTGAAAAGATTTTGCGGCGATCGAGCAGATAAAGGTGAGACCGGATAAGAGAATGGCAATAGAGATTCTCCATTTTTTTCTTCCGCGGCCCATTTGCATTCCCACTGAAAAGCCCAAGAGGGTAAAAGCGAAAGTGATAAGGGGAAAGAAAACCCTACGGCAGACTTCAAACTTTGCCTGCTTGGCTGTTTTTTCTTTTGCATTAGGATCTGAAAAGGTCTTGAGAAGCGTTTTCAGCGTAAGATATTTCATCTCTATGCGCCCTGTTTTTTTTTGCATCAAAGAAGAAAGAGCCGCAGCAGAAGTTGACATTGTTTCTTGATTTTCAATGATTAGATTGTCATAAAACGGCGCTTCTTCTCCGGTGGTAGAGAGAATCGTTACATTTTTTCCTTCCATTAAGCTGTCATCCACAGCAAACTTTTTGGCTATCATCAGACTCAGCCTGTCATTGGATCCATCTTTTACAGCAAAAATGATCTCTTTTGCCTCCTTTCCAAGATGTGTCATCTTCATATCGACATAAGAGTCTTGAAGTTTCAACAGTTTAGATTTTTTCATCAAAAAGAGGGGATTAATGAGTGTGAGGTTTTGAATCAAATGATGCGAGTAGTAGCGACAACGAGGAGTGACTTCTGTAACAACTGCAAAATTTAGGACGGATAGTAGCAATGCCGCCATCAATACAGGGGTAGCGAGGGTCTGGACTCCAATCCCTAAGGTTCTAAATGCAGTGAGCTCTTGAGCGTGTGAAAGACGTTGGAATAATAGGATGGCAGCAATCAGCCCAGAAATTGGTATGGCAATCGGAAGAACATAAGGAATTTGAAAAAGGGTAAAAAGACAAATCTTTCCAACATGAGAATTAAGAGCAGCTAGGCGGGCCACTTCTTGAACACGTGTGACAAGAAGAATCGCTACGAAGCTCCCCACACAGAGCAGAAAGATTTGAAAGTAGCTTCGAAGAAGATAACGCCAAAGAAGAGGCATGGGTACAGCTGTCCTAGATTAAAAAAACACCGAAAATCCTCTTTATTGTATCCTAATTCCTTTTTTCTAGATAGACTCGTAATACTTGAATTTTGGAGAAGAACCGACGCTATCGAAACGGCAGAGTTAAAAAAAGCGTATCTAAGAGGTCGATGAAAAGCTGCATTGTCAAAGATTTTCTCACACCGCGCCTAGAAAAAGGAGTCAAGCTTCTTTTAGGTTTTTCTGGTGGGCCCGATTCCATGGCTCTTCTTCATTTTCTGTTGGAAGCGCAACAAGAACTTGATTTTTCATTGCATCTTGCCCATGTTGATCATGGATGGAGAGAGGAAAGCAAAAAAGAAGCACAAGTTTTAAACGATCTTGCAAAACAGTTAAAGCTTCCTTTCCATCTGTGCTGTCTTGCTAAAATGGAAGGTGGAGATCTGGAAAACCGCGCTCGCGACAAACGGATGGCATTCTTTTCAGCGCTGCAAGAAAAGTACCGGTTTCAAGCACTTCTTTTAGCTCACCATAAAGGGGATCAAGCAGAGACGGTTTTTAAGCGAGTTGCTGAAGGTTCTGGCATCAAAGGGCTGGGGGGTCTTTATCCAGAAAGAAAACAAGGCAACCTTTCGATTTGGCGCCCCCTTCTTCCTCTTGTAAAAGAGGATCTCTATTCCTATCTTAAGAAAAAACGGCTCCATTTTTTTGAAGATTCTACTAATCAGGACCCCGCCTACCTCCGTTCTAGACTAAGAGGGAACCTCTTTCCTCAACTTGAAAAAATCTTTGGGAAGAAAATGGAAGGAAATTTTGCTCGCTTAGGGAAAACATGCCAGGAGTTCGCCTATTATTTTGAAGAAAAGGGGAAAACGATTAAAAAAGCATTTGTTGCTGGCCCCTTTGGTTCTTATCTCGATTTGAATTTAGGGTTTCATCCTCTGGAGTTAAAATTTTTTCTAAAAGAGCTCTCTTCAATAAGTTATGATGCTTTAGAGGTTTTAATGAAATTGATTAAAGAACGCCGTTCTTCCCGCCTGATCCAGGCCAAACCCTATACTTTTCAACTGAGTCAATCCCATCTCTTTATTTATAAGGAAGCTTTTCCCGATTATTTTCAAACGCCTGAAAATTGGAAGCAAGAAACAGTAGGGGATTGGAAAACATTTTGGAAAGGAAAGATACAAATCCCAAACGGAGACTATGAAATCAGAAGACTTTCAAAATTAGGACCACTTCTTAGAAGGAAGATAAAGAAGTGGTACGCATCAAATCGTGTTCCTTCCTTTTTCTATGATAAAGCTCCTATTTTTATGAGAGATCAAAAAATCATTAGCGAATGTTTAACTGGAAAAGCTTCTTTTTCAATGGATGAGTTAGAACTATTCAGAAATTAAACAATGATATAAAATAAGTCGACTACTAGAGCTTTAAGCCCGAGCCACTTGTTCATTGTATAAACTTTTTGGGTTGCTAAGGAATTTTCATGTCAGTAATAGAAAAAATTAAAGGGTCAAAGAAAGACTTTCAGTCTCTAAAAAATAGATTTAAGAAGCGGATGGATCAGCCTGACAAACCTCAAGAACCCAGGAAACGTTTTCCTGCCGGATTCTTACTTTTTCTTTTAGCCGCCATCTTGATCATTTTGACGGTTCAAAACCTGTCGAATGAGAAAGGGGGAAAAGTATCCTTTAGTCACCAAGTAGAGCACTTGGTCAATCTCGACTTGATTCAAAAAGATGAAAGTCGAAAGACCGCTCAAAATGATAATCTCGTGACATTTACAGGGAAATTTAAAGAGCGACTCACCGATGAGTCAAAAGCGCGCTATCGATTCCTCGAACTCTTAGATAATAATCACACTTTACTTGAAGGGAAACAAGACATTGTTGGCGCCCTTGATGCATTGCAAGCAAACGTTCATGGTTCTGCTGAGCTGTTCCTTATCCTAAGCGGAACACCGATTCCTAAAGGGGGCTTTCGTGTTATTAGTCCCTACTACGACACACAATACAGACAAAATAGCGTTGTTATTCACTCTCTTCCAGCAAAAAAAATGCTTAATTTGACTGATCTTCAGAGTGAATACCGCGCTGTTTCTCAAAATCCTACGCCCCGCTTAATCCAATCATTTGGACAAGACACTCTCAAACTCATCCAAAGTTACCGCTCACCTTCGCTGGGAATTGGGACGGAAGCAATGAAGCAAGATCTAAGAGCTGCAGAAGGAAAAGTGGCTGAAACTTTGACGTCAAATCTAACGCCTCAAGAAGCTTTAGCAAGTTACCAATCAGGGTTAATCACCCTTAATCGAATCACCCTAGAACTGCTTAAGACAGGTAATCATACGACTTTAGAGGGGCTGCGAAGCGTGCGTAATTATTTAGTGGACCTGAATCAGTACCAGCAAACTGTCGTAGCATTAGAAGAAAACGAAGCACAACTTGCCAAATCACGCCAAAACGTTGCCAATGTCACTTGGTTTTTCAATAATAAAGAGCTTTCAACAAAAGCTCTTGAAAAACAAAGTCCAGAAGAATTTAGTCTATGGTTTACGCAGAGTAAAAAAGAATGGGAAGCTTTTGCAGCAAACAAAGGAACTCCCTATAAGGCTCCTGATCAACCACGTAACCTCGTATTGGAAAAGACCTTTAAAAGCCAAGAGCCGTCTCCTAACTATCTAAGTTATATCTTCCTAACAATTTTCCCGATTCTTGTCATTTTCCTTATCCTCTATTTCGTATTCTCTAGACAGATGAAGGGAATGGGTTCTGGAGCTATGAGCTTTGGAAAATCTCCTGCTAAAATGCTTAACAAGAGCGTGCACAAGGTGACATTTAAAGATGTTGCTGGTGTAACAGAAGCAAAAGAAGAGCTTCATGAAGTCGTTGATTTCTTGAAAGACCCTTCCAAATTTACAGCTCTTGGAGCAAGAATTCCTAAAGGAGTCCTTTTAATCGGGTCTCCAGGAACAGGAAAGACCTTAATTGCAAAAGCGGTTGCTGGTGAAGCGGCTCGTCCTTTCTTCTCCATTTCAGGTTCTGATTTTGTCGAAATGTTTGTTGGAGTCGGTGCGAGTCGTATCCGCGATCTTTTCGGACAAGCTAAGAAAAATGCCCCTTGTATCGTCTTTATTGATGAAATTGACGCCGTCGGACGTCATCGCGGTGCTGGTATTGGTGGAGGACATGATGAAAGGGAGCAAACACTAAACCAGCTCCTTGTTGAAATGGATGGGTTTGATACCAATGAAGGAGTCATCCTAATGGCTGCGACCAATCGTCCCGATGTTTTAGATAAAGCGCTTTTAAGGCCTGGGCGGTTTGACCGAAATGTTGTCCTGGACCTCCCCGACATCAAAGGGCGTTTTGAGATCTTAAAGGTCCATGCTAAAAAAATCAAACTCGACCACAGCGTTGATCTGATGGACATTGCCAGAGCAACTCCGGGATCTTCCGGCGCAGACCTTATGAACATCCTCAACGAATCTGCTCTTTTAGCTGCGCGTAAAGGGCGTTCAGCTGTCACTCAAGCAGATACCCTTGAAGCCTGTGATAAAGTGAGATATGGTAAAGAACGGCGTAGTCTCGAGCTCGATCGAAAAGAAAAGGAACATACCGCTTATCATGAGTCTGGACATGCCATTGTTGGTCTGGTTGTAGAAAGGGGAGATCCTGTAGAAAAAGTGACCATTATCCCTAGAGGACTTTCTCTAGGAGCAACTCATTTTGTTCCAGAAAAAAATAAAACAAGCTACTGGCGTAAAGAGCTGATTGATCGTCTTGCTGTACTCATGGGTGGCCGTGTTGCAGAAGATCTTTTTGTTCACGACCTTTCTAGTGGCGCCCAGCTCGATATTTCACAAGCGACAAAGCTTGCACGTAGCATGGTCTGTCAATGGGGAATGAACACCTCGCTAGGTCCAGTTGCTTATGATGAACGCTCTGAGGAACATGCGTATGCGCTGCAAGGATCAAGCTCAAAAAACTATTCAGAAGAAACGGCAAGACAAATCGATTCAGAAGTGCGCAAGCTCCTTGAAGAAGCAAACACCTATGCCCATAAAATAC
Organism: Simkaniaceae bacterium; assembly: GCA_030064985.1. GTDB lineage: Bacteria > Chlamydiota > Chlamydiia > Chlamydiales > Simkaniaceae > Neptunichlamydia. The sequence goes on from JASJDV010000018.1 coordinate 52,226, forward strand.
TCACCGATAATCGAGAAAAAGTTGCACTCATGACACAAATGCTTATCGAGTTTGAAACGCTCGATAAAGAAGATGTTCACGCAATCATGAACGGAGTGTGGGATGCTGATAAAAAGCATCAAAAGCTCAAAGCAATCAGTGAAGCACATCGTAAGATTCCCCCTCGGCTGCTGCCTCAAAGAAAACCCCCGGAAAGTTCTACAGGAACCGGTGCTGGTCCCGCCCCTCAAGGCGTTTAAGATCCAACCAAAACTAGCTGCTCTAAGTCTTTTCATTTGTGATTACTTGGTAGTAGACTTTTATTTGTTCCGATGCAGATGAAAATAGATGCGTCACATTTTGCAATAAACGCATTTTGCGCGAGGAATTGCCTTGATACTTGACTGTCATCAAATCCACAGTCCCCCTCTACTCTGGTCCGATTTAGCCCTGCAGTCTAAGCTACAATTGAGGCGTTCAAGGCGTTGCAGAACAACACCTTCAATATTTTTCTCATTTTATAAGTTACTTAAGTTGTTGAACCTCATGGTAAAACAACAGCTTATTCCAGAGCTTTAGTAAAAAATATTTGTAAAATTTAATGGGTTGAATTATTGTTACTTTTTAGAATTTTAAGCCTAAATTCCGCGAAAAAGATAAAAAATTATGAAAGTGGTGTTAAATAAATAGGTGCTAGGAATCCTTCTTCTTGCAGAAAAGACAACAAAATGTAAGTGCAACTGCGACAAAAAAATGATCGATTCCTCCATGAGATGATTTACATTTTTTACATCTGAAAAAGAACGTCATTTACAGACTAAAAAGTTTAGACTTACTTAGCACCGCTCTTAAAATTATAGGATCAGGATCACTAAAAATAACAAAAGAAATCATCAATTTTTACTAACAATAGCATTGGCTAGTCTCGTGCTGCTACCCTCTGTTGGTGCTGACACTAAAGTTTTTGAAAAGCAAAGCCCAGTAAAAACCCCGACTAGCAATGCATGTACAAGCGAGCACCAAGTTTATGAAAAGTTCAAAAAAAATCTTTTTATTTTTACTATTTTTTATCTCAAATTGCGCCATGACATTTACCTCGGAAACAGGCTTTGCCTACATCTCTAATAAAACCGAGAACACTGTTACTGTCATCGATACGTCGACTCATGAAACTTTTACATCTATTACGGTAGGAAACAATCCTAACTGCGTAGCCATTTCTCCCGATGGATTTTTTGCTTACGTTGCAAATAAGGACAGTAATACTGTGAGTGTCATAGATACGACGACTCATACAGTTAAAAAGACCATTGATTCTACTTCACTAGATAGTCCCGAGGGTTTAGCCATTTCCCCTGAGGGATCTTTTGCTTGTGTCACCAATGTGGGAGATGGCACCGTTAGTATCATAAATACGACGACTCATGAAATTGAAAACACCATTACAGTAGGAACCCAGCCTACAGAAGTAGCCATTGCTCCTGATGGATCTTTTGCTTACGTTACAACTAAAACCGCTGGGACTGTGAGCGTCATAAAGCGGGACAGCAGTGACAGTGATGTAACAGTCATCTCGCTAGATAATAGTAGTCCTGTTGGAGTGGCGATTGCCCCTGGCGGATCTTTTGCTTTGGTCACACGTGAGGGCGACGATAAAGTTAGTGTCATCCAAACAAGTGATCACACTGTTTTAACGACCATTGATGTGGGAGACAATCCTTATGGAGTGGCGATTGCCGCTGACGAATCTTTTGCTTTGGTCACAACCAGAAACGATGATGCAGTTAGTATCATTGAGATCGATGCAACTGCAGAGACGTATACCGTTAGCGACACCATTAATGTGGGAGACTATCCTTTTGAAGTTGATATTGCTCCGAGTGGATCTTTTGCTTACGTTACAAACAGAGATAATAATACAGTGAGTGTCATTGAGATCGATGCAACTGCAGGGACATATACCGTTAGCGACACTATTGCAGTGGGCACGCAGCCCAAAGGAGCCGCTATTTTACTTGACGCTTATGGAGCTATTGCTAGCCCTGTTGTTTCAGCTTCTTGTAAAAAGGACTGCTTCATCGCAGAAACCGAATTTTTCAATGTGATTGAATGGTCATCTTCTGCAAATAGATCTGTAAATGAAACGATTCCTACCACCTATAAGCTTTATCGCGATTCAGCGCTTATTTTATCAGGTAACCAGACAACGTTTACACACCATAACGTCAAAAAAAATCAACTTCATGTCTATAAGATGGAAGAACTATATGAAGATACAACTAGAGCCATAACTAGAACCATTGCTACTGGGAGCGTGACTGTTATAAATAAGTAGAGATGGTTGGTCGATGGTTGAAATGACACATCTCTATATTGCGAAAAAAGTGCCAGTAACCTCGAGAATAACAACCTGATTTATGGGGTAGGGTATAGCCATGTGAACCGTTGCTGCATTGATCTTGAGGCACGGTTGCTAGAAAAAACCTTAAAGAGTGGTTGTACGTCATTAGAAAAAACCACTCTCTCCAGCTGGATGTCCTGAGTCTTTTTAGTATAGGATCACTTGGCAGCAGATCTTTATTTGTTCTAATGCAGATGAAAATAGATACGTCACACTGTGTAATACATGCATCTACGGCAAGCTGCGAAAGGTTGTCTCGATGCTTAAACGTCCCTCTTCCTTTAAGAAGGACAACAAAGATGTAAGCACAACTATGGTAAAAAGATGACGGACCTTCTCATCAGATGATTCGCATTTTTTGCATTTGAAAAAGAGCGTCATTTATAGATGAGAATGTTTAGACCCACTTAGCACCACTTTTAAAATTATAGGGTCAGGATCACTAAAAATGACAAAAGCAATCATCTTTTAATAGCAATAGCATTAGTGCTGCGACCCTCTGTTGATGCTGACACTAAGGTTTTTGAAAAGTAAAGCCTAGTAAAAAAAACTAAACTATCAATGCATATACAAGCGAACATTGATATTTATGAAAAGTTCAAAAAAAATCCTTTTATCTTTACTGCTTTTTATCTCAAATTGCGCTATGACATTTACCTCAGAAAGTGGTTTTGCCTACATCGTGAATGAAAATGATGGTACTGTTACTGTCATAGATACCGCGACTCATACAGCTGCTACAACCATTAAAGTAGGAAACTCTCCTGCAGGTGTAGCCATTGCGCCTGATGGATCTTATGCTTATGTCACTAATGAAGGCGATAACACCGTTAGTATCATTGATACGGCGACTCATGAAGTTAAGGACGCCGACACCATTACAGTAGGAAATAGTCCTATAGGTGTAGCCATTGCGCCTGATGGATCTTATGCTTGTGTGGTCAATCAGGACGATGACACCGTTAGTATCATAAATACGACGACTCATGAAGTTGACAAGATCATTACATTAGGAGACGTGCCTACAGAGGTAGCGATTGCGCCTGATGGATCTTTTGCCTACGTTACAAATAAAAAAGATGGGACCGTGAGCGTCGTAGATAAAAATAGTGCCGCTGCATCATCAATTTCAGTTACCAAGAATCCCGTTGGAGTGGCGATTGCGCCTGATGGATCTTTTGCTTTGGTCGTACATGAGAACGACGATAAAGTTAGTGTCATCGACATAAATGATCACACCGTTTTAACGACCACTAAAGTGGGAGACTATCCTTATGGAGTGGCGATTGCGCCTGATGGATCCTTTGCTTTGGTCACAGAAAGAAACGAAGTTTCCAATTTTTTTACTCAAGACAAAAAAGTTGCCGTCATCGAGATCGATAAAAATGCAAATAGTTACAAAGCTTCAAAAACCATTAACGTGAAAAACTATCCTTTTTACACTGCCATTGCTCCGAGTGGATCTTTTGCTTATGTTACAAACTATAATAGCGACAATGTGAGCGTTATCGATACAAATGGTTATACCGTTTTAAAGACTATTACAGTGGGAAAAAACCCCAAAGGGGTTGCTATCTTCCTTGACGATTACGCATTTGTAGAAGCTAACGCAGATGATGCAGGCGATAATGTAGTTGCAGATGACAATGCAGTTGCAGATGATAATGCAGATGATGCAGGCGATAATGTAGTTGCAGATGACAATGCAGTTGCAGATGATAATGCAGATGGAGACAATACCAATACCATGACTAGCCTTAGTGTTTCAGCTTCTTGTAAAAAGGACTGCTTCATCGCAGAAACCGAATTTTTCAATGTGATTGAATGGTCATCCTCTGTAAATGGCACCGTTTCTACCAACTACAAGCTCTATCGCGATTCAGTGCTCATTTTCTCAGGTGAACAGACAACGTTTACAGACCATAACGTCAGAAAAAATCGACGTCATGTCTACAATGTGGAAGAAATATATGAAGATAAAATGATTGCCACTGGGAGCTTGGCTGTCATAAATAAGTAGAGATAGTTGTTCGATGGTTGAAATAACACAGCTACTAGATGGCAAAAAAAGTGCCATTAACCTCGGGAAAAATAACCATGATTCATGGGGTAGAGTATGCGATGTGAACCGTTCTATTCACGAAATTTTACAAAGAGCGGTTGCATTCTTCTTGTTGCTCTACATTTTAATCGATCAGCAAGTAGTCGCCCCCGCTCCACTGATTGGGAAATCTAAGAACCTACTCTGAGGTTGCTTCTAAAAGAGCCTTTCGACTTAAGCGAATTTTTCCATTTTTATCGATGTTAAGGACTTTGACCTCAATGGAATCTCCTTCCTTATAATGGTCGTAGATGTTTTCGATCCGCTCGTGAGCGATCTCCGAGATGTGGCAGAGTCCTTGAACGTTTAGGAATGCAACGAAAAGACCAAAATCTTTAATCGTCACAACTTTTCCGTTGTAGACTTTTCCAATCTCTGCTTCTGCCGTTAAATCGTAAATGATTTGGCGGGCTTGATCCATCCCCTTAGTAGAGGTCGAAGCGAGGCTGACATAGCCGTCATCGTCGATGTTAATATCAACGCCTGTTTCCTCAATAATTGCACGGATCTGTTTGCCACCGGGGCCAATGATCGTTCCAATTTGGCTCGGTTTGATTTTGATTGTCTCTATGCGAGGGGCATACTGAGATAGCTTAGCGTTAGATTTTGGACAAGTTTCGAGCATCTTTTTCAAGATATGGATCCGTCCCTCTTTTGCTTGTACAAGGGCCACTTTCATGATTTGGGGATTAATTCCTTCCACTTTGATATCGAGTTGGAAAGCTGTGATCCCTTTGTCATCTCCAGCGATTTTAAAGTCCATATCGCCCAGAGCATCTTCCATTCCAAGAATATCAGAAAGAATCGCGTACTTTTCTTTCTCAAGGATCAGTCCCATAGCAATTCCGGCAATAGGGCGTTTAATGGGAACACCAGCGCCCATCATCGCTAGGCAACCACCGCAAACCGATGCCATAGAGGAAGAGCCATTAGACTCCGTGATGTTAGACTCAAGACGGATGGTATAAGGGAAGCTCTCTTTTGTTGGAATAGTTGCTCCTAAAGAGCGCTCAGCCAGTTTTCCATGGCCTACTTCTCGACGTCCTGGAGGCCCCATTCTTCCGACTTCACCCACTGAATAAGGGGGGAAGCTATACTGGAGGTAGAAGTTTCTTAAGCCATCTGCTTCATCGAGGGTCTCAAAACGTTGTCCCATTGATTCGCCACCAAGGGTACAAACAGCAAGCGCTTGTGTTTCTCCCCGCGTAAATAGAACACTTCCGTGGGTTCTTGGAAGGGGATCCATTTCCACCCAAATTTGACGGATATCCGCTGTTCTTCGTCCATCGCAGCGCTTTTTCTCTTTGAGAATCATTTGACGCATGTGGTGTGCCGTGACTTTTTTGATTGCCATAGCAACTTCGAATGCTTTGTACTTAGGATTTTCTTCTGGAAGAAGCGTTTCTTGCACTTTTTGTCGAATCGCAGCAAGGGCTTCTTCACGCACTGTTTTTTCGATCAGTCGAATCGCATCTTGAAGAGGGGTTTTCATCATGTTATCAACCTCTTCGATTAGCCCTTCTGGGAGAAAGCGGAGGTCTTGTCGATTCTTTTCTTTTCCGATACCTTTTTGGAGGTCTGCAAGGGTTTGGCAGAGCGCTTTAATAGCTTCGTGTCCAGTTGCAATCGCTTCCATGACTTGGTCTTCAGATAAAAAGTCGCAATACCCTTCAATCATCAAAATGGCATCTTCTGTTCCAGCTAGAACTAAGTCGAGAACAGAAGATTTCATTTCTTCAACTGTTGGGTTCACAACAAAAGTGCCTTCAATCATTCCCACGCGGACGGCACCGACAGGCTTAATAAAGGGAATTTCAGAGAGGACAAGTGCTGCGGAAGCGGCACAAATTGCGAGTGGTTCTGTTTGGTGGATGCCGTCATAAGAAAGAACCGTTGTAATGACTTGTGTATCGTTATAATAGCCCTCTTCGAACATGGGGCGGATCGGGCGATCAATCAAGCGACAGGTAAGGATTTCTTTTTCTGTTGGTCGTCCTTCACGTTTAATGAACCCTCCTAGAGTTTTTCCCGCAGATGAAAATTTTTCTTGATAATCGACTCTTAAGGGTAAGAAATCAACCTCATCTAGAGCAGGGCCCATACATGCTGTTGCAAGAAGCATTGTATCTCCACTGCGGACCATGACAGACCCACCTGCTTGACGGGCGATTTTCCCTGATTCAAAGGCGATTTCTCTTCCTCCTATGTATAGAGTTACAGATTTCGATTCAAGTGTGTTGTGTTTCGGTTCCATGTCGCTCCCGTCGTCTTTAAGATTAACACCACTGCATGTGATTTACGAGCATTCATAAAAAATATCCGTAGATCAGATTCAGGGGCAAAGAATGAGAGTCTATCAGGACAAGAGAATAGATGCAAGAAGGGAAGTTTTGAACACTTAGTGCACGAATTTTTTTGTTTATATCGGCGGCTAGGGCTGCGAAAATTTTTGTTCTTTTTCATCTGTAGCGCCTTTGGTTATGGATTTTGCCACTCAAAGAAAGTTTACCTTTGCTTTGCTTGCCGTCTAAGTAAAAGGATGCGTGTGCTGAGTTTTGAATAAAAAAAGTCAGGGGCGATTCCCCTGGCTTTTAGAGAGACAATGTTACTTGCGTAGTTTCAGACGTGTAATCAATGTTTGATAACGCTTCGTATCCGTAGAATTTAAGTAATCGAGCAGTTTTCTTCGTTGACCAACCAGCTTTAAAAGAGCCAGTCTAGAGGCATGGTCTTTTGGTGCAAGCTTCAAGTGGTCGGTGAGCTCAGTGATCCTCTCAGTGAGAATTGCGATTTGGACATCAGCTGAGCCTGTATCTTTCTCGTGCAGCTGAAACTTCTTAGTAATTTCTTCTTTAGTTCCTTTATCTAAAGACATTTGTTTAGACTCCTTTAGACAGTATTGGTTAGACATTGATTTAGGACCATATTCTTTGTATGATAGCCTTGATTGTATCAAGCGCTGAGATATATTTCAAGGAGGAGAACAATCGAACACTCTTTTGTCTTCTTTAATAAATTCCATCCCACTATGATCATCTCATATGAGTAAAAAAATATTTTCAAAATTTGATCGTGAGATCATGAAGGAAGCCTTGCTCGAAGCAAAGAAATCTTTTTATAAAGATGAAGTGCCTGTTGGCGCTGTTTTGGTTCATAATCAAAAGATGATTGCTAGATCTCATAATCAAATGGAAGAACTGCAGGATCCCTCGGCTCATGCTGAAGTTTTAGCACTGCGCGCGGGGGCCGCCATCTTAGGTGATTGGCGTCTCCTTAAGACCACTCTTTATACAACCTTAGAGCCCTGTTTGATGTGCGCAGGCGCCCTTTTTCTAGCTAGAGTAGAGCGCGTTGTTTGGGGTGCTCCAGATCTTCGACATGGGGCACATGGAAGCTATATCAATGTCTTCAAATCTAAGCACCCGACCCATACCCTTCAAATTGAGGGAGGACTCCTAAAAGAAGCGTCAGCAACCTTGATGAGAGAATTTTTTAACATACAAAGGAAGAGAGATGAAACAGTCATTAGAAGACCTCTTTAATGCATTGATTCGTCAGCAAGAAGAAAAACTGCTGAAATATGCAAGTCATATTGTCCCAAATGTGACCTCAGATGATATTCTCCAACCCAATGATTATCCCGAGCTAGAGAATCATCCTTTTTTTAGATACGAAGAAGGATTTTTAAAAGGAATTCATGCAGCAAAAATGGCTGTGATGGCTTGGGAAAAAAAATAGCATTTGCACGCAAGGAGCCATGTGACGCTTCGAGAAAAGTCGCTTGAAACTAAGATAGAGGCTTTTTATTGTTTACTTCCATCAAATATTCGATAAGCATCTTTAATGGGAGCCACGTTTTTTGCAAGAGATGCGCCGCATGCGGAATCGCTCACGAATTGTTAAAGACTGTTTTCCTTTTTTTGAGATTTTATCGAGACAAGCATCCGCAAAATCCTCATCTTGAATGGTTACCTTTCCCCTATTGAAGCCGTAGCTTTTTGAAGGCTGAGCGTTAAGATTGACAACCTTTTGGAACCGGTAGAACCACTTGCGCTTGCAATAAATCAATCGTTTCTCTAGCGCATGAAGGCGTCGAAAAGGACTTAAGCTATTCCAGACGATGACAGAGTAGAGGTAGCCATAAAGCAGCGCTCCTCCTACGACGGAAAAGGAAAAAAAGTTTCCATTGGAAAAATCGAGAAAAAGGTTACCTCCAATCAGTCCAAAAACAAGCCACCTAGCCTGCATTGGAACCAGGAGAAAAAGCATGATCCTTACTTCAGGAAAAAGAAAGGTCCAGCCAATCAGAAGAATGTAGATGGATGTTCTCGCGCCAGCAAAGGGAAGGGAAGAGCCAGCAAAAAAGAGGAAAAGGTAAGCAATGAGTCCGACAAACAAGGTACCTCCGAAATAAAGGCCTATAAAGTGTTTTTCACCGCGCGTTTGTACGATGGCAGATCCAATTGTCCACAAAAGATAAAGATCAAAAAAGACTTGGAGAATCAGAGTCATCGAAATGCCACTTGATGCAACCGGTTGTAGGAAGGGATAGGAAAGAAATTGCCAAATAAAAAATTTATGAATACCCCAAGTTGTTAAACTGAAAAGATACTGTGGGCCTGGTCTATGAAAGACTTGTGTAAAAAGAGCATTTGAAATGAGCGAAAAAAAACTCATGATCAGTGTTGCGAAGATCGTCCATTTAACAATCTTTGGTGCACGAGCAAAGTTGGGTCTAGAGGATTGGGATCGATACATCATCCTACTACCCTATCAGATTCCCGAATAAAATTTTTCTAAAAAATCCCTTAGTCGTTGTTTTTTATCCTCAAAAAGAGTTTAATCTTACGATAAACCTACAGTGATTATCAAAGGATGATTCGATGAAAAAAAAAGGACACCCTCCTTACCAAGATGTTTTATTTGTGGACACGGCAACTGGAACAAAATTTGTTTGTGGAAGCACCTTGCAGCCAAAAGAAAGAGAAACGTTTAAAGGAACAGATTACCCTGTTTACAAAGTGCCGATCTCTTCAGCCTCACACCCATTCTTTACTGGAAGTCAGCAATTTGTTGACTCTGAAGGGCGCGTCGATAAGTTCAAGAAGCGTTATGCGCAAAAAGCAGCTCAAGCAAAAGAGCATAAAGAAAAGCAGGTGCAAAAAAAGTCTGCGCCAAAAGCAGCTGTTAAAAAAGTAGCTAAGAAAAAGAGCGCTTCCTAGGCAAAGGGGTCATCTTGAAAGCTAAAATTGAGAGGCTGCTCTCTCACCTGGAAGAGGTGGAAACGGCTCTAGGTAACCCTGAAGTCCACTTTGATAAGAAGAAGTACAAAGAGCTCTCTCAAGAACATTCCTATCTCTCAGAACTTCGGGGGACGTATCAACAATTTCAAAAAGCTGAAAAAGAGCTAGAGGATAACAAGGCCTTTCTTAAAGAAGAAAGTGATCCTGAATTCACTTCTGTCATCAAAGAAGAGATTGAAAAACTAGAAGCTCAAGTCTCTATTCTTAACGCAAAGCTTGAAACTCTTCTTGTTCCTCCAGATTCTAACGATCACGCGAATGTTATTATGGAAATACGTGCTGGAACAGGAGGAGATGAAGCAGCGCTTTTTGTCGGTGATTGTGTGCGGATGTATCGTCTTTACTCCGATCATATGAGCTGGAAAATGGAAACCCTTGCTCTCACTGATTCTGAAGCGGGTGGATACAAAGAATACATCTTTTCGGTGACGGGTAAAAACGTACACCGCTATCTTCAGTATGAAGCGGGGACTCATCGCGTTCAGCGCGTTCCGGAAACCGAAACGCAAGGACGTGTTCATACCTCTGCCATTACTGTTGCTGTGTTAATGGAACCTAGAGAAAAAGAAAGCCTCACTATCGATGAAAAAGATTTAAAAATCGATACCTATCGTGCCTCTGGTGCTGGAGGACAACATGTCAATACGACCGACTCAGCTGTTCGGATTACTCATCTGTCAACAGGTGTTGTTGTGTACTGCCAAGAAGAGCGCTCGCAGCACAAAAACAAAGAAAAAGCGCTTCGCGTTCTTGTTGCAAAGCTTGCTGAAGAAAAAAGGCGAAAAGAAGCGGAAGAAAGAGCGTTCCTGCGCTCATTTCAAGTAGGTTCTGGAGATCGCAGCGAACGGATCCGCACCTACAATTATTCTCAAAACCGCGTCACCGATCACCGGATCAATCTTACCTTGTATAAACTTGATCAGATCATGGAAGGAAGCCTGCGAGAGATCTCCGAAGCTCTTATCAGCCACTTCCACCAAGAGAAACTTAAGTCTGTGGATCAACCCCATACAATAGAATGATTTTTCTAACCTATACAACTATTTTTTGAGACAGGGGGTACTTTTGTACACAATCCGTGAGCTCACTACACGTTCTACTAAATATCTGGAAAAACGAGGTATCCAATCTGCGCGGCGCGTTTCTGAAGAACTCCTGTTTGCCTTACTCAATCGGAAGCGGCTGGACCTTTATTTTGACTATGATGCTCCTTTGGGAGAAAAGGAGGCGGTACGTTATAAGCAGTGGGTGAAGCGTAAAGGGCTGAGAGAACCTTTTGCTTATATTGTGGGTGAGGTTGAATTTTTAGACCTCAAGCTTAAGGTGACTCCTGCAACCCTCATTCCGCGTTATGAAACAGAAATTTTTGCGGATCTCATTGTCAAAAGCCTTCCAAAGGCGCCTCTCGAGGTTTGGGATGTGTGCACAGGAACGGGGTGTCTTGGTCTTGCAGTCAAAAATAGACGTTCTGCATGCCGAGTGAAGTTAGCAGATATTTCAGGTGAGGCATTAAAGGTTGCGAAGATAAACGCCGAGAAAAATCATTTAGACGTTGAATTTTTAGAAGGGGATTTACTTACCCCTTTTAGGGGAAAGAAAGGGGATGTGGTGATTTGTAACCCTCCTTACGTTGCCCCTGAAGACTATGAGAAGCTTGAAGAGGAAGTAAGGGCCTTTGAGCCGAAAAAAGCCCTGATTGGAGGACTTCATTTTTATCGCCGTCTAGCACTGGAGCTTCCCCCTTTTTTACACTCTAAAGCAAAAATATTTTTTGAAATTGGGAGAGGGCAGGGAAAGGATCTTATGGAAATTTTTTCCGAAAGTCATTGGATCCACAAGAAATGTGACAAAGACTGGAGCGGCCACGACCGGTTCTTTTTCCTTGAATATGACAAGAATTTTCAGTAAGATGAATGGCTCACAGGAGAAATCGATGTTTGGCGGTATCACTGAAAAATTTCGAAACATTTTCACAGCATTAGGCTCTAAAAAAAAGCTCACAGAAGAAAACATTTCAGATGCCGTGCGTGAGGTCCGTTTGGCCCTCTTGGATGCCGATGTGAACTATACTGTTGCTAAAAACTTCATCAAAAGAGTGAAAGAAAAGGCTCTTGGCGAAGCAATCACAAAATCGGTGAGCGCAGGCGATCAATTTACTAAGATTATCCATGATGAGCTCAAAAGTTTAATGGGAAGCGATGAAGCTCCTTTGACCATTGGCCACCGACCTTCTGTCATTTTACTGTGCGGCCTTCAAGGATCAGGAAAAACAACGCAATCGGTAAAACTTGCTGCATACCTTAGGAAGCAAGAAAAAAAAGTTTTACTCGCTGCTTGCGACTTGCAACGCCCTGCGGCGATTGATCAATTAGAAACACTTGGAAAGCAAGCCGAAATTCCAATTTATGCAGAGCGCGATCAAAAAAATCCGGTCAAAGTTGCAACAAAAGCTCTTGACCAAGCAAATAAAGCAGCCTTTGATGTTTTGATTGTTGATACAGCTGGCCGCCTCCATATCGACGATGAGCTGATGAAAGAGCTTAGCAAAATTAAAAAAGCTTTAGACCCTCATGAAATTCTCTTTGTCGCCAACGCTGCAACAGGACAAGACGCTGTCAAAACTGCCGCAGAATTTGATGAGAAAATTGCGATTACAGGAACGATTCTCACAATGCTTGATGGAAATACGCGCGCGGGTGCTGCTATTTCTATTCGTGAAATTACAGGTAAACCTCTCAAGTTTGAGGGGCTGGGTGAAAAGGTGAGCGACTTTCAACTATTTAACCCGCAATCAATGGCAGATCGCATTCTCGGTATGGGAGATGTGATCAACCTTGTTAAAAAAGCAGAAGAACATATCAACCAAGAGGACGTTGAAAAGCTTCGGAAAAAACTTCTGAAAGCGTCTTTTACCTATGATGATTTTTTAAAGCAGCTGCGACAGCTTAAAAAGATGGGGTCACTCAAAAGTCTTTTGTCCATGATGCCGGGCTTATCTAATCTTGGGGAATTTGAAGTCTCTGATAAGGAGATGGGAAAGATTGAAGCGATGATTCTCTCTATGACTCCCAATGAGCGTAGAGGGCTTGATGAGCTTATTCCGCCACGTCGCCATCGGATTGCAACTGGAAGTGGATCTTCCATCAATGCTGTCAACCGGATGATCAAAAACTTTAAGCGGATCAAACAGCTGATGAAGAAAATGCCAGGTATGAAGAAAAAATTCACGAATGACCCGGCGCTTAAAGGAAAGCTTGGCAATTTCCTTTAGTTCTTTGAAGTAAAAATTTTCTATAAGCACAATCCAAAATGTTTTTCCCTCTCAGTTCAAGATGATTCAATCAAAAAATTGCGTTGCATCACGGATTTTCATACCCATTTTTATCCCAATTGATTATAGTAGATGACTTCATTAGATTTTGTGAATTGGAGTTTATGTAGATGGCATTAAAGATCCGCCTAAGACAACAGGGTCGAACCAATCGATTGACTTACCGCTTAGTGGTTGCAGATTCCCGCTCTCCACGTGATGGGAAATATGTTGAAAATCTTGGACATTACGATCCACATATGGATGGTGAGACAGCTGCGCTGCTTAAAGAAGATCGTATTCAACATTGGGTTAACTTAGGAGCAGAGCTCACGGAAAAAGCAGAAATGCTTGTGGCTCGAAAGGCTCCTAGAGTGATTAAAAGCCTAAAGGAAAGAGCTGCATTGAAAATAAAAAAACGCAGTGAGAAACGTAAAGCAAAGAAAAAGTAACCTTTGTGAAACGCTTTGATATTTTGTCCCTCTTCCCTGACTATTTTAAGGGGCCATTTGATGTCAGTATGATTAAACGGGCTCGGGAAAAAGGAATTTTGGAGATTAATCTCATACACATGCGAGGTTTTGCCTCCGGGAGATATCAACAAATAGATGATCGTCCGTATGGCGGTGGACCCGGAATGGTTTTAAGGGCCGAGCCCGTTACTAAAGCCATACGGAGTGTAAAAACTAAAAAGTCCCATGTGATCTACTTAACTCCTCAAGGGAAACCGTTGACTGCAAAAAAATGCAGCGCACTCGCTGAAAAAGACCATTTAGTGGTTCTTTGCGGTCACTATGAGGGAATCGATGAAAGGGCTCTACTTTCTGAAGTTGACGAGCAGATCAGTATAGGAGACTATGTTTTAACGAGTGGCTGTCCCGCCGCAATTGTGCTAGTGGATAGTGTTTCCCGGTTTGTTCCAGGAATGATTGGCAATGAAGAGGCTGCACGGCAAGACTCGTTCGAAAACGGACTATTTGAGGCGCCGGTATTTACAAGGCCTCCTATTTTTGAAGATATGGAAGTTCCTAAGGTTCTTCAAAATGGCAATCATGCTGAAATAGAGGCTTGGAAAGAAAAAACGGCGCGGGTAAAGACAGAGCAGGTGAGGCCTGATCTGATTGAAAAGTTAGGAAATAACACCAATTGTGAAACATAAAATGCAAAGATCAAGCAAAACTTGGCTCTATATTTTTTGAAATTGGTACAATTAGGAGAAAAAAGTCATGAGCCGCGAAGCGCTACTTGAGGAGATCGAAGCTGCACAGCTAAAACAAGAGATTCCTCATTTTAATGTCGGTGATACGATCAAAGTTCATATTCGAATCATTGAGGGGGAAAAAGAAAGAATTCAGGTTTTTACAGGAACTGTCATTGGCCGTAAGGGATCAGGTCTTTCTGAGACTTTCTCAATGTACAGAATTGCCTATGGAGCCCGAATGGAAAGGGTTTTTTCCCTGCATAGTCCACGCATTTCTAAGATTGAAGTGGTGCGCTCTGGGAAAGTTCGTCGCGCCAAGCTTTATTATTTGAGAGGAGCTGCAGGGAAAGCTGCAAAAGTTAAAGAAAAAATCGGAATCAAAAAATCAAAGTTTGCTGCCCTTATTCATGAAGAAGCATCTCCTAGGCCCGTAGTAGAAGCTCCAAAAGCTGATGAAAAAAAAGTCGAAAAGCCTCAAGTAAAGAAAAAAGCTGAAGAGGAAACTCATAAGTCGGAGTAGGATCTATGAGTCAGACCGTGTACGAAGAGCAAGCTTACTTCGAAGGGCATCGGCTCATCGCTGGTGTGGACGAAGCAGGGAGAGGCCCCCTTGCAGGGCCAGTTGTTGCTGCAGCCTGTATCCTTCCTCGATCCCTACATATTGAAGGAATCGATGATAGTAAAAAGCTTAAAGCCAAGCAAAGGGAAAAGCTCTATCATGTTTTAATCACCCACCCCGCTATCGTCTACGGAATTGGGGTGATAGAGAATGCTCTGATTGATAAGATCAATATTTTAAGAGCCTCTCTTCAAGCCATGGCTTTAGCTGTTAAAAAGCTTTCTAAAGAACCAGATTACCTTTTGATCGACGGGAATCATCTTCCCCCGACACACATTGCTTCAAAAGCTGTGATAAAAGGTGATAGTCATTCAGTTAGCATTGGAGCCGCTTCGATTATTGCAAAACATAAGAGAGATCTTTTGATGATCGAGTATCACAAAAAGTATCCCAATTATGGTTTTGCTCAACATAAAGGTTATGGGACAAAAGTTCATGTAGAAGCGCTAAAACTGCACGGACCCTGCCCCATTCACCGAACGAGTTTTGAACCTGTGAAGTCCTTGACTTCTCCTTTAAAGTTGGATATAACTAGCGCGCAACAAAATTGAGATTTCCTCTATGGCTCGCAGCATGACAGCTTATGGAAGAGCCCACGCAAAAACAAACGCTGGACTCTTTTTGATTGAAATTCACTCGGTGAATCGGAAAAGCTTAACGATTAATACATATCTTCCAAAAGAGTTTCTCGTTTTGGAGATGGGACTCCGCGCTCGTTTAGCAGCTGTTGTCAAAGGAGGCTATATCACGATTCGAATCACTAAAGAAGCCGATTCTGCAGCGCTACTAGACATTCCCCCTATAGAAGCTCTAAAAAAACTCCACTTAGATTGGGAAGCTTGCGCGAAAAAGCTCGGTTATGACGCCAAAGAGGCGGTCCCTTTTTCAATGATCATGCGATTTGCTTTGAGGACAACAGCTTCAGCAACAGCGCCTACTGATGAACGATTAAAAAAAGAGCTTCTTAAAGGATTTGATGAAGCGACCCGTGCTTTTATGGAAATGAAGGAGATCGAAGGTCATGCTTTGGTTGCCGACCTTCTTCCACGCCTAAATCAAATCGAACAAGCTATTGAAAAGGCTGAAGAGCTCTCAAGGCTTGCTCCCAAACGGTATCACGATCGGTTAGCTAAGAAACTTGAAGAGGTAAAAATCAATCATGGGACGGATGAAGACCGGCTGATCCGAGAAATCGTCCTTTTTACTGACAAGATTGATGTTACTGAAGAAATCACCCGTCTTTCTTCACATATCCAGCAATGTAAGGGCATTCTTAAGGAAGAGAAGGCTCTTGTAGGGCGTGAGTTAGATTTTTTAACGCAAGAAATGAACCGCGAAGTCAATACCATTGCAGCAAAGTCCCAAGAACTTGAGATGACTCAAGTGATTTTAGGGGTAAAAAACGAACTATACAAAATGCGGGAGCAGCTGGCTAATATAGAATGACAAGGCGACTTTTTATTATCAGTGCCCCTGCTGGGGCGGGAAAGACAACTCTCGTCCGTATGCTTAAAGATGCCTTTCCCAACCAGGTCACTCAAACCATTTCTTGTACGACAAGAAAGCCTCGAAAAGGGGAAATCGATGGAAGAGACTATCTCTTTTTAACGAAGAATGCTTTTAAAGAAAGAGTAAAAAGAGGGGACTTTCTAGAGCATGCAACAGTCTTTGGAGATCAGTACGGCACATTGAAAGAGAGGGTGACAAGCCAACAAACAAAGGGTAAGAGCGTCATCTTAGTGATCGATACTCAAGGGGCTTTAGAGCTGAAAAAGAAAACCAAAGCGACGTTTATCTTTATTGTTCCCCCCTCTATGGAAATTTTAGAAGAAAGACTAAAGACTAGAAAAACAGAATCGCCTGAAACCTTAAAGAAACGCCTCAAGTGGGCAAAGCATGAAATGGAACAGGCAAAATTTTACGATTATACCATTGTCAATGACGATTTAGAAATAGCTTATAAAGCTTTGAAAAAGATCGTTATTGCTGAAAAATATCGCGAAGGAGGAAACCATGGCGCGTGATGAACTGACCAAAGAAGTCTATACGACGTTTTTTAAAGATAACTTTGAACTGACTCGGTATGCAATTGGAGTAGCTCAGAAACAAATCCGAGGGGGAAATGACGATTTAAATGTGACCCGTCTTCTGAGAGAAATTCGAAAACACCCACCTAAGCGTATGGAAGAAGAAACTCAATCATGAAAGTTCTGATAACAGCGGCACTTCCCTATGCAAATGGGCCCTTGCACTTTGGGCACGTCGCTGGAGCTTACCTCCCAGCGGATTGCTATGCACGTTTTCAGAGACTCATAGGAAACGAGGTGCTCTATATTTGCGGCTCTGATGAGCATGGCGTTGCCATTACACTCAGTGCTGAACTTGCAGGGCGCACTCCAAAAGAGCACGTCGATCATTTTCATCAAGTTTTAAAAGAATTCTTCCAAAAGATGAAGATTGACTTTGATCACTATTCTCGAACAACTTGGGAGGGACATGTTGAACCTTCCCAAACCTATTTCAAGCAGCTTTTGAAAAATGGTTACATCGAAGAAAAGGTAACAAACCAACTCTATTCTGAACAAGATCAACGGTTCCTTGCAGATCGGTATGTTATGGGAATCTGCCCAAAATGCGGCTTTGCAGAGGCTCGGGGAGATGAGTGTCAAAAATGTGGCGCAAGCTATGAAGCAACCGACGTAAAAAAGCCTCGATCCAAGTTAACTGGAGCTTTTCTCACATTAAAAGCGACAAAGCATTGGTTCATCCGTTTTGATCTTTTCAAGGACCAGCTTTCTGAGTGGATTAAGAAGAAAAACTGGAAGTCCAATGTTATCAATTTCGCTCAAAACTATATCGATGATCTTAAACCTCGAGCCATTACCCGTGATTCTGACTGGGGAATTCCGGTTCCATTAGAGGAAGCTAAGGGAAAAGTTTTTTATGTTTGGTTTGATGCTCCTATCGGTTACATTTCTGCGACAAAGGAGTGGGCTCTTAAAAAAGGGGATCCTGAGGCGTGGAAGCGATTTTGGTGTGATGAGAAAACAAAACTTGTGCATTTTATTGGGAAAGACAATATTCCATTCCATGCAATTTTCTTTCCTGCCATGACGATGGGGCAAGATGAGCCCTACAAGATGGTGGATGAACTCCCAGCAAACGAATTTTATAACCTAGAGGGAAAACAGTTTAGCAAGTCAGCCGGTTGGTATATCGATCTTGAAGCGTTTTTTAAACATTTCAGTGTCGATCAGATTCGCTACGTGATTGCTGCAAATGCGCCAGAGACGCAAGATAGTGAGTTTTCTTGGAAAGACTTCCAACTGCGGTGCAATAGCGAGCTTTTGGGGAAATATGGTAATCTCGTCAATCGGGTCCTTGTGTTTACTCAAAATAAGTGCAATGGCATCATGCCATCTTATGGAGATCTTAAATATGAAGATGAGGTCTTTCTTGAGAAAATTGATGCACTCACTCAAGCAATTCATGCAGCTTATTCTCATTTTCATCTTCGAAAAGCAACACAACTGATTATGGAGCTTGCTCAGGAAGGAAATGTTTATTTTGATAGGAAAAAGCCCTGGAAAGATCCTGAAGGGTTAAATACAACCATTGCTTGTTGCTTAAAAGCTCTCAATGCTTTGGCATTAATTTCTTTTCCCATCATTCCTGATACCGCTGAAAAGGTCTGGAAACTTCTAGGGAATCACACAAGTCTGAAAGAGCAAAAATGGGAAGCTGCTTTACAAGCCGGCATTCCCCCAAATCGCACCTTTCCAAAACCTGAGGTCCTTTTTTCTAAACTGGAGGATGGTGTGATAGAAAAGCAACGAAAGGCTGTAAAAGAAGCAGCAGGAAATCTTAAAGATCACATCTTTTTTGATGCCTTTCAAAAGCTCGACATCCGTGTAGCAGCAATCCTTTCAGTGGAAAAGGTTCCTAAAAGTGATAAGCTCTATAAAATTGAAGTAGATTTAGGTTTTGAAAAGCGCACTGCTATATCTGGCATACGAAAAGCTTACCCAAATCCTCACTCTTTGCTAGGAAAAAAGGTTGCTTTTATCGCGAATCTTAAGCCTGCCAAGCTTATGGGTATTGACAGCCAGGGCATGATCCTAGCTGCGGGAAGTGGTGATTCCCT
The DNA here is from genome assembly GCA_030064985.1 of Simkaniaceae bacterium. Lineage (GTDB taxonomy): Bacteria > Chlamydiota > Chlamydiia > Chlamydiales > Simkaniaceae > Neptunichlamydia. The sequence continues at coordinate 71,284 of JASJDV010000018.1, forward strand.
CGAGGTTATAGAAATACAAGAGGCCCCTCTTGGAAGCTCCATTGCATAAACCTTGAACGCTCGAAAGATTGAATAACTCTTTGAAAGCAAGAGTGCTAAATTTTCTTAAAAAGCTGACAACGGAGCAGTGGATTGAAGCCTTTTGAGGAAGCAGTGGAGACCAGTATAGCGCGTTTTAATGTGATCTGTTTTAACAGCAATGGCGAGTGCCTTTTTTGTTCCCAGAAGAATCACGAGCTTTTTTCCTCTGGTAATTCCTGTATAGAGAAGATTGCGGAAGAGAAGCTTAAAATGGGATGTATGGACCGGAATGATCACACAAGGACATTCACTTCCTTGGTATTTATGAACGGAAACAGCGTAAGCAAGCATGAGTTCATCGATATCTGAGAAATCATAAGCCACCTCTTTCCCATCAAAATTTACAGTGAGTTCTTGGTTTTCCCTATCAAGAGAAGCGATTCTTCCTACATCTCCATTATAGACCTTCTTATCGTAGTTATTTCGAATCTGCATCACTTTGTCATGGAGATTAAAACGACGCCCCATCCGTTCTAATGATTCAGGTTGTGGATTGAGCTTCTGTTGAAGGGCATGGTTCAGATTATCTGTTCCAATGACTCCTTTTTTCATCGGAGAAAGCACTTGAATGTCATCAATAGGATGGAAGAGAAATTTTTCTGGGATATGGCATTCGATGAGGGTAACAATTTTTGAGAGAATTTCTTCAGGAGCTTCTACATTAAAAAAGACAAAGTCACTTCCTTGCTCATGTTCTGTTTCAGGAAAGTATCCTGCATTGATGCGGTGCGCATTGGCGACAATGCGAGACCCCTTTCCCTGTCTAAAGATGAATTTTAAGCGGGTCATTGGGATCGTTTCAGAATGGATTAGATCTTTTAGGACATTACCAGGGCCAACACTGGGAAGTTGGTCGATATCACCGATAAAAATCAAACGTGTTTCGTCAGGAATTGCTTTAAGAAGGCTATACATCAAAAGCGTGTCGATCATACTTGCTTCATCGATGATAATAAGATGCGCAGTTAAAGGATTGTCACGCGTGCGCTTGAATCCCCCCTTATTGAAATCAAACTCTAAGAGGCTATGGATGGTAAAGGCTTTTTTTCCTGTAATCTCTGTCATCCGTTTTGCTGCGCGCCCAGTGGGCGCGGCTAGAGTGATTTTATCTGTGACTTGAGAGGTGATCGAAAGAATCGCTCGCGTGATCGTACTCTTTCCTGTTCCAGGGCCTCCAGTAATGATATGGATTTTTTCTTCTAGGCTTTTAGAGATGGCAAGTTTCTGTTCTTTTGCAAAACGGATTCGGTGTTTTTCTTGAGCCCAATCGAGCGCTTTATCGATTAAAACAGGGCGTATAGTGCAAGAAGCGTCTTTAATGCGCTTGAGTTCTTGAGCAATGCCCCATTCAGCAATATAGAGAGGGCGCACCCATAGGTGGGAAACTCCTTGTAGTTCCTCGACCATGATATGTCCTTCTAACTCTAGTTCTGTCAGTTGTTCTTTAATTAAAGGGCCCTCGATCTCTAAAATTTTTTCCGCTTCAGGAATAAATGTCTCTTTAGGGAAACAGACATGACCCTCATTGCTTAGTTCCCAAAGAACATGTTCCATCCCAGCTTTAATGCGAAGAGGGGAGTCTTTAGTAACGCCGAGGTTTTGAGCAAGCTCGTCCGCGGACTTAAATCCAATCCCATAAATCTCTTTAGCAAGGGAGTAAGGGTTTTCTTTCACTTTATCGATACTTTCTTCCCCATACCGTTTAAAAATCTTTTGAGCAAAAGAGGGGCGGACTTTATGAGCTTGTAAAAAGATCATGACATTGCGGATTCCTTTTTGTTCATTCCAACAAGCTTCAATTTTTTCAACCCGCTTGGTCCCTAGCCCGGGAATTTCAGTGAGGCGCTGGGGAGTTTTATCAATGACCTCGAGGGTCTTCATTCCAAATGCTTTCACAATGCGTTTGGCATAAACGGGGCCGACCCCTTTGACCATTCCTGATTCTAAATAGCGTTGAATTCCCAGAAGATCGGCAGGGGCAGTGACCTCGAAAGATTCAATTTCAAACTGTCTTCCATGACGTGGATGGTGTTTCCAGACTCCTTTGCAATGGAGGGTTTCTCCAGGATGGACTCCCGGCAATGAACCGACTGCAGTGATGGGATCCTGCTCGCGTGGCGTTTTGAATCGAGCAACCGTAAATCCTGTCTCTTCACTTGAAAAAATGATGTGATCGATAAATCCGCTCAGTTGATCCATAGCCTGCCATCTTACTCTAACTCCCTCCTCTTTGCACACAATTTTTTACGTTCTTTAAATAAGACCCATATAATCAATTGAACTAAAATCTGAGAGTCTCTACAATTCATATCTTCGCTAATCCGGATTAGCTCAGCGGTAGAGCAGTAGACTGTTAATCTATTGGTCGCTGGTTCGAATCCAGCATCCGGAGTTTTTTATCTCATCCATCTAAAAGCTCTTGCATATAAAACAAACAACAGGAGACGCGGTGAAAAGCTACGCAAATAACCCTCAATCTGCGCACTTTTTACGCAACTGGCCTGAACCCATCAGAACCGCAAAGTATAACTTTGCGTACGGAGCAAAAATTTGCATGAGCCGTACCTTTTTCTCTTTTGATTGGATCTTGTGGCAGTAAAGTTTTCAAAATGTCCCACTGTTTGGCGCATTACATTTGACTTATAAGTTTTTTTTTGTTAAGGTGGGATGCGACATGCAGACATTTATTACTGAAATAATCTCATAACAAATGAGTATGTTTATGGCAGAAAAAACAGCTACCATCAGTGAGCAAAACGATGAAAAGAAGAGGGTAAGACGTGTTTGGTTATCTTATGTAACGTGGTTTTTAGTTGGTTTTGGATTAGCTTATCTTGCAATTACCGTAGCAGATTTTTTTAACACTTTTTATCTTTTCCCGGGTCTGGCAATTAAAATTTTAAAAATTTTTGGCTTCGCTTTAGAGGCTGCCGCTTTGGGACAACGTGGATATGATATTCGAACATGGTGTGGAGAGTCTTCTGCTGAGAAATTAAATGAAAAATTATTTGTTTGGGTTTCCTCAATAGGCTTCGTATTGGTAATATTTTCTTTTCACCTCAAAAGTTTGTAAAGCATTTGATTGACTATTTTGTCTCCTTAAATAGAGGTAGGTTCCCTAGTTTTTGCGATAGGGCAACCCAATCAAAAGTTCGAAGTGTGACCATGAACTGGAGTCGCCTCCCTTTTGGGAGGCTTTTTTTATGGGATTTATTTCTTTCTAAGTGTCCATTATCTTCCCTGGATTATTTAACACGCCGGTTACTACGAGGGAACTTTCAGATACTGGAACTAAACCTTTTTTCGGATTGGGCTCTTTTCGGTGAACTGGGTGAAAAAACCGCTGGGTATCTTCCGGGCTATGGATTGGATAAAGAAATTGTCGCACGTGTTGGGCTAATTTTTGGAAAGAATTCCCTTAGCCAAAAAACAACTACAGAAGATAATATAGTTGAAAAATATTTAAGGAGTAACAGTGAAAAAAATTAATCTATCGACCATCGCTGCGCTTGCAGCTTTATTCGCAGGCTGCGCCTCTTATAAAGCAAACGTTCTTACTGCTCTTGATCCTGACCATGTACGAAGTTATCCGGAAGTCCAGGGAATGGAAATTGGATGTAAGCCTTATTCTGTTCATGACTGCTTGACCTATTTAGATCGGAATGTCATTGCTAAAGGATACCAACCGATTCAACTGACATTTAGAAATAATTCAGACGCACGCTATGTTTTTTCTACTAAATATATCAGTCTTCCTTGCGTTGACCCTGGGCAAGTTGCTCGGGCTGTACACACTTCTACTGTGGGACGTGTTACAGCATATGGCGCTGGAGCGTTCTTTTTTTTACCACTCGCTATTCCTGCTATTATCGATGGAATTAAATCCTCCGATGCAAATACAGCTTTAGATACAGATTTTGATCAAAAAGCAAGAGATAGCTTTCTTATTGCTCCCCGTTCTTTTTCGAAGACTCTAATTTTTGTGCCTAAGACCCACTATTCTCCCGTGTTTGACATTTCTCTTTATGATGAAGAGAGTGGAAAGTATCAGATCATTAATTTGTCTGTTGGGAATTAGAAAACACCTTTAGAGGGTATTTTTTTGTTCTAATGAACTAAGGGAATTTTTCCATAAGCGTGAGAAAGATCTTTTTCATACTCGCTAGTAACAAAAGTCCTTGTGATTGTAATTGCCTTATCTGCCCCTAAATGAAGACTTTTTGTTGTATAAAGAATAAGGGTAGAAAAAACGCTGCAGCTTGATGTTGAAAAGATGGGAATGAAAAAAAGAGCTCGGATTTCCCGTTTTTCTAGGAAAGTTTCTGGTGCACTATAGAAATGGAAGGACTTTTTTAATGATACCTACAGGAATTTCAAGAATAATCTTCAGCCCTTTTTTTAATAAGATGGAGCCCATCATTTTATGAACGATGATTTCAGAAATTTCTTGAATAGGGATCCCTTTTTCAGAGTCGATATCGTCAAATTCTAGACGGTCTATAGGAGATAGATGGTGCACGCTTCCATCAGATAGAATAAGGTCTATTTGGATATTGGTGAGAATCAACTTCTTAATTCGGGCTGGGCGCTCAACGGAAAAAAGGCTACTGCGCTCTTGTTCCATATTGTGCATAATCGTATGCCAATTTCCCTCGGTTTGCTCTTCATTGTAAATCTGGATGTTTACATAGACATGACTGAGCTGGATTTGATCGATTATAATGGGATCTTTGAAATAATGTCTGTAAGGGGCGTCAACTTTAATTGTCTCTACCTTAAGAGCTGTTGGTGGATCTACTCCTTCTGGATTTGCTATTTGAAGCTCTTGGATCTGAAAAGATTCTGTGTCGAATTGAACTTTCTTAATCGTGACAGGAACTTTTACTTTGCGAGAGATGATTCCCGTAAAAATAAGATCGACATGTGTATAGGCTAGATAGGCTCCTCCACAGAGGATAATGGTAATCGCAAAAAGAATGACACTCAGCCTTTTCATGAACCCATTTCGAATTGAAATTTTATTTTGATCCCATTGCTCATAATTCAAGCAATAGCCTATTGAAGGATAAAAAAAAAGCACTCCCTTTTTGAAGTGGGTGTTCGGGGGATTTAACCCTCTTGAATACCTACCTTTCGGGAGTGCTTTTTTTGTAGGACAAAGATGGAATTAATAGTCCATTCCACCACCTGCCATAGCAGGAGAAGATTTCTCTTCTTGAGGCTCATCAGTAATGATTGCTTCGGTAGTTAAAAGAAGTGCGGCAATAGAAGCTGCTAGCTCAATTGTGAGGCGCACAACTTTTGTAGGGTCGATGACTCCCATTTCAACAAGGTTACCGTACTCATCAGTTAGGGCATTCCATCCTTCATCGCATTTCATTCCCATCACCTTTTGAACGACAATGGATCCCTCTTGACCTGCATTTTCAGCAATTTGGCGAAGGGGATAGGTGATTGCTTTCATGATGATTTCAGCTCCCACTTTTGAACAACCCGTGAGTTGATCTGCCATTTTCTTTAGAACAGGAATGCAATGGATAAAAGCGCTTCCTCCACCGGCAAGGATTCCTTCTTCAACAGCAGCTTTTGTCGCTTGAAGAGCATCGTCTACACGGTCTTTTTTCTCTTTCATTTCAACTTCTGTTGCTGCGCCAACGCGGACGATTCCAACGCCACCGGACAATTTCGCTAAGCGCTCTTCGAGCTTTTCACGATCATAGTCCGATGTGCTGTCTTGAATTTGTCTTTTAATTAGAGCAATTTGCTTTTCAATGGCTTTTTTCTCTCCAGCTCCTTCAACAAGAGTGGTGTCTTCTTTCTTAACAACCACTTTTTTCACCTGTCCCAGCATTTCGGGGGTGACGGTTTCAAGCTTAATTCCAAGCTCTTCACTAATGAATTGTCCACCTGTAAGGATGGCAATGTCTTCAAGGATAGCTCTACGACGATCACCAAATCCGGGAGCTTTAACAGCGCAAACTTTGAGGCCTGCTCTTAAGCGGTTCACGACAAGTGTTGCTAGCGCCTCACCTTCAATATCTTCTGCAATGATGATCAGAGGGCGCCCACTTTCTGCTACAGCTTGAAGGATAGGAAGGAAATCTTTCATCGAAGAAATCTTTTTATCATAAACAAGGACAAAAGCGTTTTCATAGATCGCTTCTTGTGTTTCGGGATTCGTTGCGAAGTAAGCAGAGAGGTAGCCTCGATCAAAGTTCATTCCTTCGACAACATCAAGAGTTGTTTCAAATCCTTTTCCTTCTTCGACAGTGACCGTTCCATCTTTGCCCACGCGCTCCATTGCTTTTGCAATCGTTTCACCGATTTCTGGGTCATTGTTAGCAGAAATGGTTGCAACTTGAGCAATCTCTTTTCGATCTTTGATGTTTTTGCTCATTTTTTTGAGCTCGCCGGTCAATGTTTGAACGGCTTTTTCGATCCCTTGCTTAATTTCCATGGGATTTGCTCCAGCAGCAACATTGCGTAACCCTTCGCTGTAGATCGCTTCTGCAAGGATGGTTGCAGTCGTTGTTCCATCTCCTGCTTTATCGTTTGTTTTATTGGCCACTTCCATGACCATCTGAGCCCCCATGTTCTCGTGCTTGTCTTCCAGTTCGATCTCCTTAGCAACGGTGACTCCATCTTTTGTAACGTGAGGAGCTCCATAGGATTTATCAATTGCAACGTTGCGTCCTTTGGGACCCAGGGTTACTTTTACAGCTGAAGAAAGAGCGTTTACCCCTTTTAAGATCTTGTTGCGTGCATCTTCTTTAAATTTAATATCTTTAGGTGCCATTGTATGTTTCCTCCTTTAATTAGTCTTCAATCTTTGCAATTACATCATCAGCGCGAAGAACAATATATTCCTCATCATCAATGTTCACTTCTTGGCCAGAATATTTATCCATTAAGATTGTATCTCCGACCATTACAGGCATTGGGATCACCTTACCTTCATCCGTAGTCTTTCCTTTTCCAACGGCAATCACCTTTGCCACTTCTTTTTTCTTTTTTGCAGTATCAGGAAGAATAATTCCTCCTTTGAGAGTTTCCTCTTGTTCTAATCTTTGAACAATGAGGCGGTCACTTAGAGGTCTTAATGAAGTTTTCGTTTGTTGAGACATAAAATTTGCTCCTATATTCAATAAAAGTTTTCCACAAAGTTTACAACCGCTACTTTACTGATGGAAGGATTTTTATTCAATAATAATTAGCAAAAAAAGAGCTTTAGTGCTAGGAATGAGTTTTTGATTGCTGAAAAATCAAGAAAAAGCAAATCTATTTCTATTGGAATGATAATTGGAGAACATATGGCGAAAAAGCGGAAAGAAGTTGTAATTGATGATCAATGGGATGTGACTGCTCTCTATCCCAGTCTAGAGGATTGGGAAAAAGATTTTTCAGAACTCACCAAGAATCGCACAGAAAAAGGGTATTGGCCTCACTTATTTAATTATCAAGGAAAAATTAGACAAGACTCTGGAACATTCAACTCTCTTCTGGATGCCGTCTTGGCAATCAAGCGTCGCCTTGATAAGCTCTACACTTACACCCATCTGCGCCATGACGAAGATGTCGCAAATGAAATTTACAAAGAGGCTTACGATAAAATTTCTTTTCTTTACCACGATTTTCAAAATGAGACTTCTTGGGTTCAACCTGAAATCCTCCAACTTCCCGAGGAAACGCTAGACATCTATCTGAAGGACGCTAAGCTTGAAAGTCACCATATTTACCTCAAAAAGCTTTTAGCTTTAAAACCCCATACATTATCTGCTGACAAAGAACGCCTCCTCTTTCTTGCAGGCAAAGCTCTTCAAGCTCCCCAAAAAACCTTTGAAGCTTTTGAAAATGCAGATCTTAAATTTGGTATGATTGAAAATGAAAAGGGTGAGCAAGTGGAATTGACCCATGGATCTTATGGCCTCTACCTTCAGTCAAAAGATCGCACACTGCGTAAAAATGCAGTTTTTGGCCTGCACCGTCGGTTTCAAGAATTTGAAAACACAGTTTCAGAACTATTCAATGGTCAGATACAAAAAGATATTTTTGAAGCAAAAGCACGCAATTACTCTTCGTCCTTGCACGCAGCATTGACCCCGCATCAAATTGACCCAAAAGTTTATGATAACCTCATTGAGACGGTGAGAAAAAGTCTTCCAGTTTTACATCGGTATGTGTCGCTGAGAAAAAGATTGCTTGGTTATGAAAAGCTCCATTTTTATGATCTTTATGTCTCTCTTGTCCCAACATTTGAAAAACACTACTCTTATTCTGAAGCTGTCCAACTTATCCTAGAAGCTGTTAAGCCATTGGGGAATGAATACTGTCAGATTTTAGAAACAGGACTGGGCGAAAAGCGGTGGGTTGATCGCTACGAAAATGCAAGAAAACGTTCTGGAGCTTATTCGAGTGGGTGCTACGATAGTCTTCCTTATATTCTTATGAATTATAATGGAACACTCAGAGATGTTATGACTTTGGCGCATGAAGCTGGGCATAGCGTCCATTCTCATTACAGTAATCAATGCCAACTCTTTCAATATTCGAACTACCCAATTTTTGTTGCAGAAGTTGCTTCGACATTTAATGAAGAGCTTCTCTTTGGACATCTTATGAAAAGTGCTAAGACATCAGAAGAAAGGTGTTATCTTCTCAATCAAAAGATCGATGACATTCGTGCAACGCTCTTTAGGCAAACTCAATTTGCCGAGTTTGAGCTGGTGACCCATACTTTAGCAGAAAAAGGGGTTCCTTTAACGGCTGCATCACTTAAGAAAATCTATCGGAAGTTAAATGAAGAGTATTATGGCCCTGATTTAGTGATTGATCCCGAAATAGAGGTTGAATTTTTGCGCATTCCCCATTTTTATAACAGCTTCTACGTCTATCAATATGCAACTGGAATTAGCGCTGCAAATGCTTTAGTGAAAAGACTGAGGAAGGAAGGGGATAAAGCCCGGAAAGAGTATCTAAAATTTCTGTCTTCGGGATCATCAAAATATCCCTTAGAGCTTCTTGAAATAGCAGGAGTTAATATGAGAGAAAGTGCTCCGATCCAAACATTGATCGATCACTTTAGTGAGCTTGTTAACGAATTTGAAGATGAATTTTTAACTTGCGTATAAAAATATGCCGTAAAGCCTCTTCCTTAAGATGAAGAATATAAGGCACTTTCGTCATGTTGGAGTTTTTTGGCTCTCAATATATTTCCTGCATAGAAACTATGGGTTGAAACATTTACAGGTAAAGAGTATATTTTAAAATACTTTAGCGGCAGGACATGCCGCGTCAGCATGTCGAGAGGATGGATTCGCAACCTCTGTGAAGCAGGAACCTCTGAACCCGGATGATCTAGTTTCAGAATAAAAAACAGGAATTTTCTTTCTTTAAGGAGGAGAAAATGCTAAAAAGTACCAGAAGTAAGACTTAATTAAGGTCAACATTATTCAACCAATGATGAATATGGAATCAAAAAAGGTAAGGCGATCCTTCATAATCCTCAATGAACGAGGATTCCATAGCCGCCCAGCATCAAAACTTCGAGAATGCTTGGTCTCTTTTAAATCGAAAGTTTTCTTATACTACCGGGACGCGAAAGTCGATGGAAAATGCTTTCTAAGCCTTATGCAGCTGCAAGCACCCCTGGGAGCTGAGATCGAGATTAGAGCTGAAGGAGTCGATGCTGAAGAGGCTGTTGAAGCAACTATCGAATTAGTGAAGAAGAAATTCAAGACTGACTACTAGATAGCAGTGAGATGTTGCGGGAGCACCAAATAGGTTCCCGCTAGCTTTTGATACTAAGGTAGCAGCTCCAAAAGATACCACGTATCTACGTATCTCAGTTGCGAAAACTAGGAGTAGCCTGGGCTGCGGGCCAGGTTTGTCCAAATGATTGCATAAGAGTCAGCTAACCTCTTGCAGGCTCTTTCGCAGGCGACGGGTCATTCCTCTGTATCAGTTTAGAAGCTTATCCCCTGAAGGAGACTGAGAGTGTCACAGAAGCCACCAGGTTCCCAGGGAGAGATAAAAAAGGGTCGTAAGAACATCTGCGAACATAAGAACAACAGGACCTGCGGCTACCCGAGGATCCCATTTTCGCGCATGAACAATCAATGGAACGACAGAACCGATGGTCGCTGTTATATAGACTGAAATCATAATCCCAAACATGATCACAAATCCGGGTCGAATCCCATCTCTCCAAAGAAGAGAAACCGATCCAACAATCACTCCCGAAGTAATGGCAAGAAGAGCGACCACATGCCACTCACGGAAAAGCGACCCCAGGGTATATTTCCAGGTGCGATTGGTTTTTTTCAGGAGCTGAATACTCTGCGTCATCGACTGCATCGAAATGGACTCTGAGAGAGTCAAAACAAGAGGAATGAACATCGCCAGAAGGAGAACTTTTGCCAGGACAATTTCAAAAACTCGGGAGATGACAGCGCAAGCAAATCCCCCAAACATATTACAGAAAATCCAGGGCATGCGTGAGCGATAACTTCTCCAGGGACTCGGTCTTTTTCCCTCTTCAATATACAGACCAATTATTTGGAAGATATCCGCGCAACGACGAGCTGTGGCCACATCAACTTTTTCTTCCAAATAAAGCCCCACATCAATCACTCCAAGGAGGTGATTCTTGTCGTTTACGACAGGGAGAGCTAAGAGGTGATGGCTCTCTAAAAATTCCATGGCATTCTGAAGAGTTTGATCCCCTTTAAGACTGACAAGACGAGAGCTCATGATTTCTGTGATTGGGGTATTAGGTTCTGCTAGAAGAAGGCGCCGCGTAGGGACAACCCCAATCAGCTTTCGCTCCTCATCCACAACATAGATGTAGATAATTTCATCTGTAATGTGTTTGTTTCTAAGGTAACGGAGGGCTTCCTCCACGGTATGCTCTATATGAATGGTTGTTCTAACAGGAGCAATAAAATCGCGAAGAGGACGTGTCAAATCTTTTTCTGTCATGTCAAAAAGGTTATACCTTTTCCTGTAAATGTCAATAGACTATCATAAATGGTTATGAAGGAAGATGCAGCATGGGCACAGGTTAGCAAGTGGTATGATGAGATTGTCTCAAAAGGGGGGCATACCTACCATAAAGGGGTCATTTTTCCAGAATTAAAAAAATGGTACTCCTTTAAAAAAACTGACGCTATCTTGGATTTGGGCTGCGGTCAAGGAATTCTAGCGCGCGAATTTTCAAAAGAGGCCGACTATTTAGGAATTGATGTAGCAAAACCCCTCATTCAAAAAGCGAAAGGGTATTCAAAACATCGCTTTATAGTAGGTAATGTTACAAAACCTTTGAATCTCGAGAAAAAGGACTTTAGTCACGTCTTTATCATCCTTGCTCTTCAAAATATGGAAGATGGAGAAATAGCGATTCGCAATGGAGCAAAACATCTCCGGACAGGGGGAAAGCTAATTTTGATTTTGAATCATCCCTGTTTTCGACTTCCTAGGCAGTCAAGCTGGGCAGTTGATGACGGAAAAAAACTGCAATATCGTCGGATAGATCGCTACTGTTCTCCTATGAAAATCCCGATTCAGATGCATCCAAGTAAAAAAGAAAGGTCTGAAAAAACTTTTTCCTACCATCATCCTATCTCTACTTACGTTGAATGGATGGTTAAAAGTGGCCTTGTGATTACAAAAGTAGAGGAATGGTGTTCCCATAAATCAAGCATTGGAAAGTGGGCAAAAATGGAGAATCGAGCAAGAAAAGAATTTCCCCTTTTTCTTGCTTTGGAAGGAACGATTGGGTAAGATCAAAGCCATGTGTGGAATCTTCGCTTACATTTGTTCTCAAGAAGAGCTAAAAAACAAAATAAATCCCGTTGATGTTTGTATCAACGGGCTGAAGCTTTTGGAATACCGCGGCTATGATTCTTCTGGAATTGCCGGAATGATTGATGGAAAAATTCGCGCCTGTAAACGTGCGGGAAAAATTGAAGTCCTACAAGAGGCTGTTTCTAGTGAAAACCTTTATCTGGACATAGCTATTGGCCATACACGCTGGGCAACTCATGGAATCCCCAATCAAAAAAATGCTCACCCACATCTCGACCAGAATGAATCCCTCGCGCTTGTCCATAACGGAATTATTGAAAATCACAACACTGTCCGAGAAAAACTTGTCCAAAAAAGGATTAGGTTTCATTCCGATACCGATACAGAAGTCATTTCAGGACTGATCTCTTACTATTATAATGGCAACCTCAAAACGGCGGTTCAAAAAGCTCTTCGCGAATTGCATGGATCCTTTGCAATCGCTCTAATTCATAAAGATCATCCTAACCAAATCATTGGAGCCTCAAGAGAAAGTTCCCTTGTCGTTGGAATTGATCGAAAAAATGGAGAAGCTTATCTCTCCTCAGATGCGAACTCTTTCAACGGGAAAATTCTCGATACCCTTTATCTTAAAGATGATGAAATCATCGTTTTGAAAAGCGATGCATTTACCATTTATAATTCTCGTGGGGAAAAGATTGAAAAGAAGCTCAAGACCATTGAGTTTCAAGACAGAGCAATTTCCAAAAATGGGTTTGACCATTACATGCTTAAGGAAATTTTTGAGCAACCCCAAACGACCCAGCAAGCTATGCTTGGGCGCTTCAAAGAGGAGTTTGGGACCGCTGAATTTGAAGAACTCACTCTTTCACCTCAACACCTGCAATCCATTAATCGGATTTTAATCTTAGCTTGTGGAACCTCATGGCATGCGGGATCTATTGCTGCTTCTATGCTCGAACATCTTGCCAGAATTCCAACGGAAGTCGAAATTGCCTCTGAGTTTCGTTATACAAACCCTATTATTTCTGAAGACACCTTAGTTCTTGCCATTAGCCAATCAGGAGAAACTGCTGATACGATCGCTGCTGTTCGTGAAGCCAAAGCTAAAGGGGCAAAGGTCATTGCGATCTGCAATATCGAACGCTCCACTCTTGTGCGCGAAGCAGATTCTTCCCTTTTCTTAAGAGCAGGGCCTGAGATCAGTGTTTGTTCGACAAAAGCATTTACTAGCCAACTGATCGTGCTGGCTCTTTTTACCCTGTACATGGCACGACTCCGTCACTTTAGCAAAGAGGAAGGGCAACAGTTCTTAAAAGAGCTGAAACACTTGCCTACAAAGATGACTCAGGTTTTAGCCCAAGGATCCCAAATTGAAGCTTTTGCTGAAAAGTATGCCCGTTTTGAACACTTCTTCTTCATAGGTCGGCGCTATATGTACCCCACTAGTCTAGAAGCAGCTCTTAAACTAAAAGAAATAAGCTATTCTAATGCGAATGGTTATCCCGCTGGAGAAATGAAGCATGGCCCCATAGCTCTTGTTAACCCAGATCTCGCTGTTATCGGTCTTTGTGGCCATTCCCAGACCTTTGATAAAATGATGAGTAATTTGATGGAAATTAAAGCGCGCGGGGGAGAAATTTTAGCGTTTGCCCCAAAAGGAAAAGAAGAAGTTCTCACCATCACCGAAGATGTCCTGTGGATTCCTAAAGCTTCAGATATGCTTGCTTCGATTTTATACTCTGTTGCAGGACAACTTTTTGCCTATTACATTGCTAAAATCCGCGATACTGATATCGACCAGCCCCGAAATTTAGCCAAATCCGTGACAGTTGAATGAATCGGGACGCCAGAACTTTTTTCGGTGTCCTCTTTCTCCTTTGGACTACTATAAGACCAAAGAGTCAAAAAAATAGGCGACGATGAACTATGCAGCTGATCGATGGAAAACAAATAGCACAAAAACTTCAGAAAGAACTTAAAACTCAAATCGAAACAGTCCATGGACGAAGGCCAGGACTTGCCTTCCTTCTTATCGGAGAAGATCCAGCCTCACAAACCTACGTTAAGATGAAGAAAAGGGCATGTCAGGAAGTAGGGATCCACTCCGAAATACTAGAACTTCCCGGAAATATTTCTCAAGAAGCTCTCCTTAAAGAAGTTGATCACCTAAACCAAGATGATTTGATTGACGGAATTCTTGTTCAACAACCACTTCCAAAGCAAATCCCCGTGACAGCTATCGTCGAAGCGATCCATCCAGAAAAAGATGTCGATGGATTTCATCCGACGAATATCGGTCGCCTTCTTCTTGGTGAAACTAAAGGTTTCGCTGCTTGTACTCCTCTTGGGGTTGTTAAACTTTTGCAAAAAAGTAGATTGGAAACCAGGGGTAAACATGCTGTGATTATTGGGAGGAGCCATATTGTGGGGAAACCCTTGGCTGCACTTCTTATTCAAAAAGGGGTAGATTGTACAGTCACCATTGCTCATAGAGAAACCAAGAATCTTGCTAAAGTTTGCTTAGAAGGCGATATTCTCATTGCAGCGATAGGAAAAGCGCATTTTATTAAAGAGACTATGGTCAAAAAAAGTGCCATTGTGATTGATGTAGGAATCAACAAAACAGATCACGGCCTTGTTGGAGATGTCGACTTTGAAAAAGTCAAAGAAAAAGTACAGGCCATCACTCCTGTCCCTGGTGGTGTCGGACCGATGACAATTGCGATGCTTCTTTCCAATACCTATGATAGCTATAGAAAACGATGCGGGTAATCCCTCTTTACTCTTATCTAGTACTTGAATTGTCTAGTAATGACTTGATGACATGATCCCTTGGTAAACAAAAAGACACGTGAAAAAACTTAATCGTTGAAATCGATACATTTGCTCTTATCGATTGTATCAGTTACAATTGTGCTTAGAAATGCACAAGTTCAATAGAAAATTTCAAGAAAAAGCTGACACTGTCACCACTCAAGGGGTCATCCATGTCCATCCTAAAGGATTTGCGTTTGTTTCTCCGGATGATCAAAAAAAATACTCAGAAGATATTTTTATTCCCAAGCATCTAAAAAGAAATGCTGTTGATGGAGATCGCGTTGAAATTGCGATTCTTCCTAAAAAAAAAGCACACAAAGGTCCTGAAGGGTTTGTAAAGTCTATCCTTGATCGCGCAAAAAAAGAACTCGTAGGTATCGTTTGGGTCATCAATCCTAAAGGAGATTATCTTCTCTACCTCCAATCCCTTGGAAAATCGAAAACCGCACTTGTAAAGAGACATTCGAGAGCAAACTACCATATTGGAGACCGCCTTTTGGTCAAGGTCATGGATTGGGGCAATGAAAAAGATTCCCTCCTCTGTACTGTGGTAAAAAAAATCGGCACTATCGAGCAGCCTCAAACAGATATTTCTGCTGCCCTCAAAGATTTTGGTATTCGAAAAAAATTTCCTCAAGAAGTGGTGGAGCAGGTCAAAAGACTTCCAAAGGAAGTTAAAAAAAAAGATCTCAAAGGACGAGAAGACCTAACGCACTTAGAAACATTTACCATTGATCCAGAGACCGCACGTGATTTTGATGATGCGCTTTCTCTAACGGAAGATAAGAAAGGGCATTTTCATCTCGCAGTACATATTGCTGATGTTTCTCATTATGTCGAAGAAGGGTCCCCTCTGGATAAAGAAGCAAAAAAACGCTCTAACTCTACCTACTTTCCAGGAGAGTGTATTCCGATGCTGCCGGAAGAACTATCCAACCACCTATGCAGCTTAAAAGAAAAAGTCAGGCGCCTCACCCTTTCAGTCATGATTGAGCTTAACTCCGATGGCGCTGTATTAAACTACAAAATTATCCGGGGATTCATCAACAGTCAAAAGCGCTATACTTACGAGGAAGCGAAGGAAATCATAGATGGAAAGAAAAAAAATCCTCACTACGCTACCTTGAAACGGATGGAAAAGCTTTGTCTCCTCTTGAAGAAAAAACGGTTTGAAAGAGGATCTGTTGATTTAGCTTTGCCAGAAGTTGTTATAAAAGTTGATAAAAAAGGAAAGCCTACGGTCTATGAGGTTGTCGCATATGACATCACTCACCAACTCGTGGAAGAATTCATGCTAAAAGCAAATGAACTTGTTGCTGAAGAGTTTATGAAAAGAGGGCAAAAGGCTGTTTTTAGAGTTCATGAACCTCCGGGAGAAGACAACCTCTCAACTTTTTATAACCTGGCTAGAAGTCTAGGGTTTCCTCTTTCTAATAAGATGGGCGTTTCAGCCGTCCAAAAGGTTTTTGAGCTTGCAAAAAATACCCCTTACGCTGAGCAACTATCTATTGCTTATATTCGCAGCATGAAACTTGCTATTTACTCTAAAGAAAATGTGGGCCACTATGGACTCTCTTTAGAAAATTACTGCCATTTTACGAGCCCGATTCGCCGCTATAGCGATCTTGTCGTTCACCGTCTTCTCTTTTCTACAAAAGAGACAGAAGAGGATGAGCTCGCTCAAGTTGCAAAAGATTGCTCGGAAAAAGAGCGGATATCCTTTAAGGCTGAGGTCCATGTGGTCATGATGAAAAAACTCCGCCTCATGGAGCTTTATCAGAAAAAAGAGCCTGATAGAATCTATTCTGCTGTCGTTAGCAAAGTCAAACCTTTTGGAATTTACTTTGAAGTCTCTCCTATTCAATATGAAGGATTTCTTCCTATTTCAGCTCTATATCATGACTATTTTGACTATAACAATGAATCTTTAATAGGACAAAATAGCGGAAAAAGTTATAAAGTAGGGACTTTTTTAGACCTCTATCTCGAGGAGATCGACTTAACCACGATGGAAAGCAAATGGGCCTTGAGTCAACCAAACAAAAAAAAGAAAAACTCCCTCTGTCGTTCTTTCAAGAAGAAGAAACGCTCGAAGTCGCGCAAAAACTCTTAGGTAAATCCCTCTTCACCCACTTTAATGGAGCAATCACAGGAGGGATGATTATCGAAACCGAAGCTTATAAAGGCGCTGAAGATCAAGCTTGCCACGCCTACAAAAACCGTCGGACAAAACGGACTGAAGTCATGTTTTCATTAGGAGGTGTTGCCTATGTCTATTTCTGCTACGGAATGCATCATCTTTTTAATATTGTTACCCATAAAAAAAACGTCCCTCATGCAATCCTTATTCGCAGTATAAAACCCACCCATGGGATAAAAACAATGCTTAAAAGGCGTAAAAAGACCTTGGTTGATAAAACCCTTACAAATGGACCTGCTACGACTACACAAGCGTTAGGCATCCATACAAGTCATTCGGGTTTAGATCTAACCGGAAACCAAATTTGGGTTGAAGACCGTGGAGTCACTCTCTCCAAAAGCCAAATCATTGCGACACCTCGAATCGGAATCGACTATGCGGGCAAAGACAAAGATCTTCCTTATCGTTTCCTTGTTAACTTAGAAGAGAGTGGTCTCTAAAAGATAGGTCGAAGCTTTCTAATCCATAAATAACGTTTTTCTTCAGACTCAAAAGAAAAGGAATGAGTGGAGCTCTACAATAGAAACAATTTCTCATCGGCTGTCACTCTCTTTGAAAGACTTAGTCCTATGATGCGTTTCAAACTTAAACAGTTTGTAAAGGAAGAGTTTCACACCAATACAAACGGGGAACCAAGCGGCAATATAGAGCCAAGACCACCCCACAAGGGCCCAACCAATGCCGACAAAATCACTCGTTCCTAAACCATAGACTGAAACAAGTGTTCCGATGACTTGTGAAAAAAGGGTTGCGAGAAAGAACTTCCATTCTGGGAGGGGTTTTTCCAGTAAATGTCCTCTATTACGGGTCAAGTAGATCGTGAGGTTTCCGCCGCAAAGAATAGCCATGAAGGCGAGCGTTTTCGTTTTTCCAGGACCTAGAAGCCAAACGTTTTGCCCGATCCAAAATAGAATAGAAGTAGAAACAACACCCACCATTGCTAGGCCGCTAGCAACGGTAAAGATTTCATGCATGTTCCAGGAGACTGGCTTGGGTTCAACCTTCATGTGATCATAGGCAATCATCATAATAGGAATATCGTTCAATAGAGCAATCAGAATAATCATAACAGCAGTTAGGGGCTGAATATCGAACAGTGCCATGGCTAGGAAAAGGAAAAAAAGGAGGCGGCAGGTTTCTGAAATACGGTACAGCGCATAACTTTTCATGCGCCCAAAAATGCAGCGTGCTTCATCGATGGCTTTTTTAATCACGAGGAGTCCAGGCTGTGTGAGAATAAGGTCCGCAGCTGCGCGGGCAGCATCGCTGGCGCTGCTCACAGCTATACCCACATCGGCCTGTTTGAGCGCTGGAGCATCATTGACTCCATCTCCCGTCATGCCAACAATATGTTTTTTTTGTTGGAAAGTTTGAACGATTTTACATTTATGTTCAGGAAAGACCTCGGCAAACCCATCGGCTGTTTCAATATTTTCTTTGGTGATATCTTTTGGAGTCATAATAGTAGAGCCAAGATCGAGTTTGGACGCTGTTTCTTTTGCAATTGCGGTATTGTCTCCTGTAATCATTTTGACAGTCACATGCATGGCGCGAGCGGCATCCACGGTTTCTTTGGTATCATCTCTTGGGGGATCAAAGAGGGAAATCAGTCCTAAAAATTTCCAGCTCGATCCATTTCCTTCTGCTACACCGAGTGTTCGGAAACCACGCGCAGCAAATTGATCAATAGCATCATGCACTTTTTTCCTAAGAGTTTCATCAGGTTTAGCAAGTTCAAGGACGATTTGAGGGGCTCCTTTTGTGACCATGAATGTTTTTCCCTCAGGTGTTTTTCGGGTCATTTCTGTTCGTTTGATCACTGGATCAAAGGGGACCATTTTTTCAACCTTGTATTGTTTCAAATCATCGCTATTCTTGATTTGGGATAGAATGGCTTTGTCAATGGGGTCATCTCCGTGGAGATGACAAGCAAGTGCTGCTGCATGAAGGACCTGATCGACAGGTTTGTCGATAGCCATCACCTTTCCAACTGTGAGCTCATTCTTTGTTAGTGTTCCTGTTTTATCAGAGCACAGGATATCCATTCCCGCAAGTTCTTCAATGGAGATGAGTTTGGAGACGATTGCTTTAAGTTTTGCCATCCTATTGGCGCCAATTGCTAGTGTCATCGAAAGAACCGCAGGAAGGGCAACGGGAATGCCTGCAATGATGAGAACCAGCAGGAAGACAACCAAATTTCCTATGTCGACGTAAAAGGTCTGGGCGGCTTCGACTCTGATCAGCGCTCGTGTGAGAAGAATGGCTGCGATTCCAAGAGTTAACAAAATCAAGAAATGGCCAATTTTTAAAACGGCCTTTTGAAAATGGGATTTTGTTTTGGCTGTAGCCACAAGCTTTGCCGTTTTTCCAAAGAAGGTATTTAGCCCCGTTGCGGTGACTTCTCCCATCATTTCTCCAAGCTTTGCTGTTGTTCCCGAATAGGCCGTATCCCCGACTTTTTTATCGACAGCAAGAGATTCTCCAGTGAGAGCGGACTGGTCAACCGATAGGTATTCCCCTGAAGTGAGCTTAATATCTGCTGGAATGATATTTCCAAGTTTTACTAAAATCACATCTCCTGGAACAAGAAAGCGCGCTTCAATAGCTTGCCATTTTCCATCACGTAGAGCGCGGGCTTTTAGAGCAAGTTTTGATTTGAGGGCTTCGATGGCGCTGTTGGCTTTATATTCTTGAACAAAGCCTAGAGCAGCATTGATCAGTAAAAGAGCAACGATCATAATGAAATCTGGCCATCTTTCGAGGTAGCCTGAAAGGATTGCCGCAATTTCTATCATGCAGGGAATAGGACCCCAAAAAAAAGTAAAAAGACGGAGCCAGATCCTTTTTTTCTTAAGCTCAAGAATATTTTCTCCATACTTTTTAAGCCGCTCTTCAGCTTCCTGTGAAGTGAGTCCTTCAGCCATTTCCTAGCTCCAAGTAATACTGCTCCACGTAGTCCCGAACCATTCGATTTGTCGAGTATTTTGGGGTAAGACGTGCCATGCTTGTTTTTACTTTGTTTAGCCACTGGTGAGGGATGCCTTCTGCGTCCCTTTGATAAAAAAGGGGAATGATTTCCTTTTCTAAGGTATCGAGAAGGGTTGTTGCATCTTCTCTGTCATCTTCTCCTTGCATTGCCCAGCCAACAGCAGGGGTGTAGGCCTCTGCCCACCATCCATCGAGAGAAGAAAAATTCAGCCCTCCATTGACTAGAACTTTCATTCCACTTGTTCCACTAGCCTCCCACGGCCGTTTCGGTGTATTGACCCATAGATCCATTCCTTGCACCAACCGTTCTGCTAACTGAATGTCGTAGTCTGAGAGAAAAGCTGCATAGGGAGCAACTTCGGGGCGCGTAGTAAAAGAGATCCATTTTTCAATCAGTGCCCGGCCAGATGCATCAGCGGGATGCGCTTTTCCAGCAACAATGATTTGAATCTTTTTGTCTTGCAAGAGTTTAACAAGTCTTGCTTCATCATGCAGGAGAAGATCGACCCGCTTGTAGGTTGCAAATCGCCTTGCAAACCCAATAGTAAGAACATGGGGATCAAGAAAAGGTTTCGGGAGACTTTGTCCTCTTTTCGGAAGTTCGATTTCGAGACAATGTTTTGCATAGTCGATGAGACGTTTCCGACTTTCCAAGCGAAAGGTCCAAAGCTTTTCGTGACTGATCTTTTTGCATGCTTTTTCGAGAGTCTCTAAAATCCCATACCAACGGTGCTCACCGCTGCAATGACGCCAGAGGTTGTCTGCCTCAGGGGATTCCCAAGAGGGGATATGAACACCATTTGTGATAGCGCCGACTTTGCATCCCAGTTTTTCAAAGAGTTTTTGAGAGACTTTCCCATGGAGTTGACTGACTCCATTAACAGCAACGCTCCCGCGAACAGCGAGATAAGCCATGTTAAACGGATCCCTTTTTTCAAGTTGCCCTAGGCTCAAGAATTTTTCCATAGAGATCCCTAGCTCTTGAACGTATTCAGCCAATCCTGTTTTCATCATGTCAAGGGGAAAACGATCAAATCCTGCCTCAACAGGAGTGTGAGTTGTAAACAATGTCTTTTGTTTCCCTTTTTCAAATGCTTCTTGAAAAGATCCTTGCCTTAAGCGGGCACGTTCAAGGGTTGCAAAAGCGGCATGACCTTCATTGAGGTGATAGACATCAGCAGCGATTCCTAACGTTTGTAAAAGGCGTACGCCCCCTATTCCAAGGAGCATTTCTTGTTTTAATCGGGTTGAAGTTCCTCCTCCATAAAGTTCACTTGTAATCCCCCGATCAGTGGGATCATTAAGAAGGTCATTGCTATCTAAAAGGTAAAGAGAAATATGGCCAATGATCGCTTTAAAGACGCGCAAATGAACGGTGCGACCTGGAAATTTCAAAGAGATGCGATGAGGCAGTTTCTCAAGAGGAAGTTGTCCTGGTTCGTTGTAGGGATAAAGAGCGATTTGTTTGTTGTCCGGGCCAATCTCTTGCCGGAAATAACCTTGTTGATAGAGAAGGCCAATAGCCGTTAATGGAACACCTAGATCACTACAGGCTTTTACATGATCTCCAGCTAAGATTCCAAGGCCTCCTGAGTAGAGAGGGAGTGCTTCACTAAGGCCATATTCCATACTGAAATAGGCAATGGTTGTTTTACCCTTGTACCATTTGGAGGCTTTCAGCGCTTGATCCCTTTTTTCCCTATGTGTTTTTAAGAGCTTTTGAAAAGAGGGATCTTTTTTTAAGGCTTCTATTCGATTAGCGGATAGTGTTTGGAGGATCATCCAGGGGTTTCGGGTTGTGTTCCATAGAGGAGAATCGATGCAGTTCCACAGTTCATGCGCGTCGGCGCTTGAAGAGCGGCGCAGGTCTAAGGCAAGTGCATAAAGCTCATTCATTTCCATTTCCAATGTAAGACTTCGGGAATATCTTCTCCATGCTCATAGATGTACCTTTTGTGACGCTCTAAAGTGTGTTTACACTCTGCGATAAAATCCCCAGCAAGAGAGCTTATCTCAGGCAGATGGTGAAGGGCTTCCATTGCTAAGTGATAACGAGACATTTGATTGCAGACGACCATGTCAAAAGGTGTTGTGGTTGTCCCTTCTTCAATATAGCCTCTCACATGAAAGCGGTGGGGGTTTTCCCTAGCGTAGATAAGTTCATGAATCACTCTAGGATGTCCATGGAAGGCAAAAATAACAGGCTTATCATCGGTGAAAAAAGAGGTGAAGGTCTTGCGATCAAAACCGTGAGGATGGCGCGTTTGAGGCATGAGGGTAAAAATATCAACAACGTTGACCATCCGTATTTTTAAATCGGGGACGTGTTGTTTTAAGAGCGTAATGGCTGCAAGAGTTTCGAGTGTGGGAGTGTCTCCTGCAGCAGCCATAATAATATCTGGTTCTCCCTTGGAGCTTGCCCATTCCCAAATCGAAGCCCCTTGCTTAGCATGGGCTTTGGCTTCTTTCATTGTGAGCCATTGTGGCATGGGTTGTTTTCCAGAGATGATCAAATTGATGTAATTTTTACTCTTTAAGCAGTGACTTCCAATCGCAAGAAGCGTGTTTACATCCGGAGGAAGATAGATCCGTGCTACAGTTGATTTTTTTTGCATGACCGACTCAATAAATCCAGGGCCTTGATGGCTATAGCCATTATGGTCTTGTCTCCAAGAGTGGGATGTTAACAGGTAGTTGAGAGAAGAAATGGGCTTGCGCCAGGGAAGTTCTTGGCACGCTTTAAGCCATTTCCCATGTTGGTTCAACATCGAGTCAACAATCAGAGCAAAGGCTTCATAGCAAGGAAAAATGCCATGGCGACCCGTTAAGAGATAGCCTTCAAGCCATCCCTGACAGAGGTGTTCACTCAGCACTTCCATGACCCGGCCATCATGAGCAAGGTCATCATCACTATCAAGAATGTCTCCAAGATACATCCGCCCGGTTTCTTCAAAAACGTGGTTAAAGCGATTAGAGTTGGTCTCATCCGGGCAAAAAAGGCGGAAGTTATCGCTATTTTCTTTCATGACATCTCGTATGAGTTTTCCAAGTTCTTTCGTAGCCTCTCCAATCATGCCCCCTGGCTTAGGGACCTTAATTGCGTAGTTCGTGCAGTCGGGGACGTTGAGTTCTTTCAATAAGAGGCCCCCATTTGCATAAGGGCTAGCGCCCATCCGAAGATCTTTTTCAGGAACCGTTGTTAAATAATCAGGTTTAGGACAGCCCTTTTCATCAAAAAGTTCCTCCGGTTTGTAGCTCCGTAGCCACTCTTCAAGAAGCTTCCTCTGTTCTTTGTTATCGATCACATTCGAGAGGGGAACTTGGTGAGAGCGAAAGGTTCCTTCAATTTTTTTCCCATCGACAACTTTAGGACCGGTCCATCCTTTAGGCGTCCGCATAATAATGAGAGGCCAATCGGTAACATGACCCGCGGAGCCGTTTTTGTTTTTTTCAATTTCTTCGTGCGCCCAATCCAAAGTTTGCCAAAGCGTTTTATGAAGAATTTTTGGATCGCTTCCTGCAACAAAGCGGGGGCTATAGCCACACCCCTTAAAAAAATGCTTAAGTTTTTCATCAGGCATCCTTCCAAAAACAGTCGGTCCTGAAATTTTATACCCATTGAGATGAAGAATAGGAAGAACAGCGCCATCTCTTTTGGGATGGACGAATTTATTCGATTGCCAGCTTGTTGCAAGAGGGCCTGTCTCAGACTCACCATCTCCGACAACACAAACAGCGATCAGATCAGGGTTGTCTAAAACGGCTCCATAAGCATGGACAAGGCAGTAGCCCAATTCGCCGCCCTCATGAATCGATCCCGGTGTCGGAGGGCTAACGTGGCTGGGAACCCCTCCCGGCCAGGAAAAATCTTTCATGAGCTTTCCAATCCCCCTCTTATCCATGCTAAGATCTGGGTAGATTTCACTCATGACCCCTTCTAGGAAAACGTTTGCTCGAAGAGCGGGTCCACCATGGCCAGGACCCGTAATGTAGATCATTTTGGCTTTTGTATCTTGAATCAAACGGTTGAGATGGACATAAATAAAGTTGAGTCCTGGAGAGGTTCCCCAGTGGCCTAAAAGACGTTTCTTGATATGATCTCTTTTTAGAGGTTCTTGCAGCAAGGGATTGTTTTTGAGATAAATTTGTCCTGCAGATAAATAATTGGCTGCTCGAAAATAAGCATCCATGAACTCAATCCGCTTTTCATCAATCATTGTAGTCCTCTCAAGGTCTGTTCTTTTACCCTCGTATAACAAACACCTCAATTAAAAAAATTAATTTTGTCTTGGACCCATTGAAAACTTGCATTGAGAGAACAACTCTCTAGTTGGCTAGTAAACTAGATAAAAACAAATCACACAACATCAAAATAATCAGTATGTTAAGCACATAAGTTTTCGTCTATGTTTGCTTCATTTAGGCTGATTTTTTGTGGTCTAGTGCGTAAATTTACGAGCTAGTATTTCTTATGTCCTCGAAACACCGGAGGCGCTATGAGAAAACTTTTTCTTTTTTTTGTGGAGCCCTTCAAGTGCAAGAAACTGCCCCCTCACTGTCAGAACTTTCAACGATACATACCTACGGAGGAGGCAAATTTTTCAAAACCATCTTCGATGCAGTTCATATCCTCGTTTTTGAAAGAGCAAAACATGCTGAAACCTTCAACCACGCGATAAAAAGATCATTGAATCAAAATATTTGAATTGATAACGTTCTTCGCGGACAAAGATGAGGACCATGATGTTTGAGAAATTTTTCCCTTTTTTGAAAAGCTTTTCTGGGACTGCTACTAGGCTAACGCTTGTCAGATGTGCGATTCTACTTTTGTTGGGAGGTTGCTACAAGAATGAAAAAGGAGCATCGCAAGACGACAACAAAGCTCTATACTGCACACTCGCTGCTGAGCAGGGGGATGCAGAGGCGCAGTTCGCCTTGGGATGTTGCTATTATAATGGAACAGGTGTGCCGCAAGAC
>JASJDV010000047.1 GCA_030064985.1 Simkaniaceae bacterium
AGAGAATCCTATTGGTCAAATGGTGATCCTGTCGTGGCTTATGATTTCGAATATGCTTGGAAGAAAATTCTATGCCCATCATTCTTGACTCCTCTTTCTTGTATTTTTTATCCCATCAAAAATGCCAGATCGGTAAAAGAAAGACGGTGTACAATCGATGAGGTGGGAATTACAGCCATTGATGGAAAAACACTCGTTGTAGACCTCGAAAATCCAACGCCTTATTTCTTAAAACTTGTAGCAACTACCTTTTACTCGCCCATTAATCATCGCATTGATCAGTTAGATCCTAACAGTCTGCTTCAAAAAGGCGATCAATTTGTTTGTAATGGACCCTTTAAACAGAAAAATCCTACTGCAGGTTGTTTGCATGAGTTAGAGAAAGACCAGATGTATTGGGATCATAAAAATACCCGAATAAGTAAAATTATCTTTAAGAAGTCAGAGCCGAATGCCGCTGTTAAAATGTTTCTTAATAATCAACTTGACTGTGTTGGGCCATACATGTACTCGGTAGGCCATTTAGATCCAAGTATTTCGAAAAAAGAAAACACTCGACCTAGCCATCTTAAAGTTTTATGGCATTGTTTCAATGTGACTCATTTTCCTTTCAATCATTTAAACATTCGCAAAGCCTTTTCTATGGCTGTTAATCGGCAAGAACATGTTGATTCTTACATAGGAGCAGAATTTGCGGCATATACTCCCATACCATATCAACTGTCTCAATGTCTAGATAGTCCATTTAGAATCCAAAAGGATGAAACAAAAGCTAAGGAAATTTTTTATGATGCTTTAGATGAATTAGAGATAAAAATTGATAATTTTCCAATCATTTATATTTCCACCCCAAAATTCTACCTTCAAAGCGCTAAAATTTTTAAAAACCAGTGGGAAAAAGTTCTTGGTGTTAGGTGTGAGATTGAAGTTAATAAATCGATAGATTTCATTTCACAGCTTACGATTTCGAACACGCTTGGAAGAAATCTGTGAACCCTCTACATGCTACAACGAGCGCATTTTTGTTCTATAAGATAAAAAATGCTCGAGCCTACTTTGAAAAAAAGGTGGGTGTGGATGATGTAGGGATTGTGGCTCTTGATGAGAAAACATTAAAAGTGGAATTAGAGCATCCGGTACACTATTTTCTGTCACTTTGTGCAGTTCCAACCTATGCACCGATTCATAAAGAAATCGACTTAAGAAATCCCCAATGGGCCAATGATTTGAGTGAAAACTTTGTGACGAATGGTCCTTTTTCACTCAAAGGATGGAAAAAAGGTGTTGAGATTTATCTTGAAAGAAATCCGAGTTACTGGGACAACTGTTGTGTAAAAATTGATGGAATCGAAATCGCGATAGTCCCCGATGAGAATACCCAATTTTTAATGTATCAAAAAGGAAATCTTGATTTAATCGGTTACCCTTTTAATGAGCTTTCGTTAGATGTTGTAGACAATACTCACAAAAAAGGAGAGCTTCAAGTGATGGATCAATTTGGCCTAAAGTGGTTTTTTCTCAACACTAGAAAGCCTCCTTTTAATAACAGAAACTTCCGCAAGGCGGTTTCCTATGCGATTGATCGACAAATTATTGTCGATCATGTCTTTGGATTAGGTGAAAAACCTGCAATGGCAATTTTAAATTCGTATATTATTGTTTCTGATAAACCTTATTTTGAAGATGGTAATATTGAACTTGCAAAGAAACTTCTTGATCGAGCGCTTCTTGAAATGGGAATGACAATTGAGGATCTCCCTACCTTTACCATAAGTCAAAGTACTAATCTTTCTAGTTTAACACTTAATCAAGTCATTCAACAACAACTCTCAAGTTTAGGGCTCCATGTTAAAATCGATCAGGCAGATAAACCGGTTTTTTTTAATCGGGTCTGTAAAGGTGATTATGACATTGCACTTTTGCCGGTCGTTCCTTGGATTAAAGATCCCATCTACATGCTTGATCTTTTTCGTTATCGGGATTCTACGTTAAACTTGACTTGTTGGGAAAATCCAACGTATCAAGACCTTCTTAAGAAATCGGATCATGAGACTGATCCTGAAAAACGACGGCAGTATCTGCACCATGCTGAAGCGTTATTAATGGAAGAAATGCCCGTCATCCCTATTTGTTTTAATAAATCTTATTTTTTGTGTAACAAACACCTTAAAGGTATGGTTATGGCCCTTTCAAGAGATTTTGATTTTCGCTACGCTTATTTTGAATAACCTGTGTAACACTAGCCCGATGTTTCGACCCCCTTATGCTTTCAAGAAACAATGGATACACAGTACATTTAGTAGGTTTAGCTGTTATTGCGCACAGTTTTACTGGTTAGCTAGGTTGATGAACCCCAGGCGATACCGTTATTTTGTCATCGCTTCTCTATTTTTCGACTTTTACTGTCTCCATCAGAGCCTTAAGGGTCGCGTTTCTTATCGAGATTTAGGTTTAAGAAATAAGATAAAGGCAGCGAGGACCGCGCAAGTAGCTGCTACGTAGATAGGAATCGTTTGTTCTATAGCCAATAAAAAGCCTCCGACTAAAGCTGTTCCCCCTTCTGCAAAGACTTGAATGGACTGGTTAGTTCCCAATGCAATCCCTTGATACTTTTTACTCACAGCATTAGAAACCATTAATGCAGGAAATGTAAATCCCATTGATTGAAAGAAACCTAGGGGAATCAGGGTAATCAATAAGGCCCAAGGAGAGTGGGGAATCACAAAAATCAGATAGGAAATGCAAAGGTAAAGACTTCCAAGGCGCATGGACTGCCTTGGGGTCCACCGTTTGGCCAATATCCCAAAAAAAAGAGGAGCGATCATGATAGGAATAGCAAGGTAAGCATTGACTTTGCCAAGAATTGAAACGGAGAATTGAAAGCGTGCCATAAGATAGGCCGTGAAAAAATTGAGATAGAAAAAAATTGATGAAAAGATGAAAAAGTTCGCTGAGTAGATCACACGAAGATGCTTATATCGGAGTCCGGCAGTGATTTCGGTAATGGTTTTTATAAACGGCTTCATTTCTCTATCAGGGGTATGGGTTTCTTCATACAGGTAAAGAACAATAAAAAAACCGATAACACTCAGAATTGCTGCTCCCCAAAAGGGAGTGTTAAAATGAAACCAGCTTACCGTAGAGGAATCTGCGAGCTTTCCACCAATCAATGGGCCGAAGAAAAAAGCAGTACTACTTAAGGAAACAAGCCAGCCAAAGTGTTTGGTTTTCGTTTTGGTATCTTCGCTTATATCGGCAATGGCTGCTTGGGCAATGACGATATTTCCTTCGAGGAGCCCACTTAAGAAGCGACTGATATAAAGGAGTGTTGGGAAAGTAAAAAGAACAGAGAAGGCCGAACCTAAATAAGCTGGAGTGACAATCAGAAGTGAAATCAAAAGGATAGGCTTTCTTCCGTATTTATCAGACAGCTTTCCCAGAAGGGGGGCTCCGGCAAGCTGCCCTAAAGGGTACGTTGCAAAGAGAACTCCAAGAAGAACGCGTCGCGTTGTTTGAGAAAGTTCATCAGGAAAAAACCCATATGTGGGATCTAAAAAGAGGGGAGGAAAAAGGGGAATTACAAGGGAATAGCCCAAATATCCTAAAAATAATACCGTTAAAACGGGAAACACTTTTTTTAAAGAACCCATAGTGAAAAGAATACTGAGAAACACTTTTTTTTGAAAAGATTCCTTCGCCTGTTCGTTAGCTTCTTTCCTTTTTCGCATAGGGCATGTCATCACTTGATTGCAACACCGTGTAAGTACTTTATTAAAGAGTTTCAAGTTCTTTTGATTTCAGTATTTTTTGACGATTTTACCCGCGCATCTTGAGAGAAACGATCTTTGAAATTTTCCATAGCTTCAAAATCATGTGCTTGTTTTTTCGGCTTCTACTGTAGGTGGGGCGTTTGCAGATCTAGATTCATCTGTGACATCATTAGATCTTTCTTGTTGAAGCATGTTAATGCTTTTTTGGAAGTCTTCAGGAAAAGCCGCTTCATTTTTCAATTGATTTTCTTGGAACGTTGTGATGCTTTGGTGTTCTTGCCTTGAGTGAATAATCTGTGGACGCACAAAAATAATCACATTTCGTTTTTCATCGGCCTGAGTGGATTTGCTAAAAGCAGCACCAATAAGGGGGAGGCCACCAAGACAAGGAATGCCTGATTTATGGTTTCGCTTGGTGTTACGAATCATCCCACTGAGAACGAGGAAACTTTGATCGGGAACATGGACTTGTGTTGCCATATCTGTTTTTGTTGTATTAATTCCTTTGTCAGGATCAATATTGGGAATCACGTTCGTAATTTCTTCAGAAACCTCAAGAGTGATCATATCCTCATTTCCAAGAAGTGGAGTGATGTTGAGTGTAACGCCGATATCGCGGTACTCAATGTTAGTTGCTATTTGTTGAGACGCACCATCTTTTGTATCAACCGTAGCTCCCTTAAACGCAAGGTTGTCTCCAACAAAGATTCTCGAAAGTTTATTATCTTGAGTGATAATCTTTTGATTGAGAACAATGGTGCTATCGTTATCAGCTTGAAGGGCAGAAACTAAACTTCCCAATGAGAGGTAGCTCTTGCCCTTGTGTAGGATGATATCTCCAATAATACCCAAATCAAACCCGCAACCGAGTGGAAACTGATTGGTTCCAGTTGGAGTCTTTGTTGCAGTAATTTCTTGCATTGTTTTTGCGAAAGGGGCGTTTGATCCTGCAGGGAAGTTGCCCACGCCATACCCAAATTTATTTTTGTAGGTACCACCTGCAGCCCACTCTAGACCAAACTCGAGTCCTTTTCGAACATCGGTTTCAATCACGAGGACTTCGATGAAAACTTGTTTTTTGGGAACATCTAGTGTTTGGATGAGGTCTGTAAGTTCATCAATACCATTCTCTGTTCCAGAATAGAGAATAGAGTTTGTTGATTGAACCCACTGCATTGAATCGATCGCTTGGACCAGATCCTTAGGTATAGTTGGGCTATGTTTTAGCGTGCCTGAAATATTTTTAATTGCTGATACTATTTCAGATCCGACGTGATACTGCAGTTTATAGACGAAAAAGTCTCCCTTTTTTTGATATTCAGGATAAGAGAGAAGTTGGGAGCTATTGGTAGTGCCGACAGTTTGCATGTCCTCTTTCCGATTTAAGCCATTTTTGTATTTAGCACGCTTTGGCATCTTTTTTTCTTCGAGCTCCCACTCTTCCATCTTCTCTAAAAGATAGTATTCTCTTTTCTCTTCAGCCTTAATTCCTTGTTGGTTGAGAAGCTCAAGTAGAATTTCTAAAATTTTTTCAGGCTTTGTTGTCTTTCCAGTTACAAGGCTAATGTTAAAATCTAAGATCTTTTCATCGTAGATGAAATTCTTTTTCGTTACTTCACTAACGAAGCGTAAAAATTCAAGGATCGAAACATCTTGAAAGTTTACTGTAAGTCCTTTTTCATCCGATTCCGGTGCTGTTAATTTAAAGGAAAGATCCTCATTTGCATGTAGAGAAAAAAAAGTAAAAGAGAGAAGGGTTAATAGCATAGCTAGCGTTTGTTTCATACTTCTGCAATCAAAATTAGTTAAATTTGGTTAAAAATATTAAAAAATGCATAGAAAATAACAGATGCAGTGAGTTTTTTAATAGATAAATCTGATAAATTTTGATTGTAAATGATAATAGATAAGTGATTTGAAGGTTAGAGTCTCTGTTACGGATGCATCTGAATCACTAAGAATCATTCATTTTTGAGTAAAATTAGTCAAACGTACAGATGATCGAACAGGACAACTAGTAAGACTTGCGTTAAAGAGTTCAGGCTCTAGAAGAACCTTTGCCTGCGGCAGGTAGTGATGGGGATAAGGCAAGGGCGCATCGAATATTTTTCAGTTTACATTGTGGATCTTTATAGGTTCTAAAGCATCACTCGGTTCGAACTGAAAAATTTTTCCATAAAAATAGAGCTCACTGTCGAGCGCTTTTTTAATGTTTTCAGCCATGCGAAACCCATGCTGTTCTTTTTCAAATAAGATATAAGCAACAGGGGTGTGTTTCTGCTTTAGAGCTTTAAATATTTTTTCCGATTGATGGGGGTGGACAACTTTATCTTCTCCTCCCTGAAAGAGAATAACGGGCGATGAAAGTTTTTCTGTATGGTGGATAGGACTTAGTTCTCGATAACGGTTTTTTTCACTAGGGTAGGAACCCACGAGTCCCTCTAAATAATGGGCTTCAAATTTATGTGTGCCTCTTGCCAAAGCTTCCAAATCAGAAACGCCGTAATAGCTTGCTCCAGCCTTGAAAACATCTCGATAAGTGAGTGCGGCAAGAGTAGTGTAGCCACCGGCACTTCCCCCTTTAATCGACATCCGGTTGGGATCAACTTTTCCTTGCTTTACTAAATAGAGGGCGCCATTTACGCAATCAGCGACATCGACAACGCCCCAGTTTCTTTTTAGGCGTTCTCGGTACTCTCGGCCGTAGCCGGTACTGCCTCCGTAGTTGATATCAAAATAAGCAAAGCCTCTAGATGTCCAAAATTGGATCTCTAAGTTCAAGACCGGAGTTGTTTTGGCTGAAGGTCCTCCATGGATTTTTACAATTAGCGGAGGGAGATCTGTTCCACGACAATTTTTATTCTTTGGGGGATAGAAAAATCCATAGGCTGTTTTTTCGTCTTCAGTGGGAAACGCGATGGTTTCGGGAAGAGAAATGTAGCCCGAATCTAGTGTTAGCTCTTTTGATTTTCGTATGCATTGTAGCTTGTTATAATCGATGTCATAACAAGCTAAAATTTGAGTAGCACTTGGAGATGCCGCTGTGAAATAGAGGGCATTTCCCGCGATTTTGAAACTCTGATAGCTTGTAAAAGGAAGATCAAGGGTTTCTAGACTTTTTGTCTCAGGATCAATCATTCCCACGAAATCATTCCCTTGAATCGTATACACGGTTGCAATGCGCCCATCTTCTAAGAAACCATAGTTGTTCATTCCAAAAACCCATAGAGGTTGTCCAAACTCGCCTTCCATAGGATAGAGACATTCACCCCCTTCCTGATAGATATTCCACCAACCGCTTCGATCAGAAACATAATAAAGAGTGCCTTTTTTTGACCACATGGGCTGAAAGATCGATTCACTTTCTCCTCCAGCAATCTCTTCAATTTCACTAAGCATTCCATGTTTAGTAAGCTTTCCGACAGAAAGTGTTGTTTCATCCCAAGGCATATTGGGCTGATTCCATGAGAGAAAAGCTAAGTGGGTTCCGTTTGGATGAAGAGCTGGCATGGAATAAAAATCTTCTCCCTCAGCAATGATTTCAACGTCTGAGCCAATTTTTACTAAGCGATTCACGACATCGTGCTCGGAGCGATGCTCTTCTTCTACTGCATAGATCACATTTCTTGCCGGATCATAAAGGGGGTTTGCATACCGTTTATTTTTTTCAACAGCAATAGGGTGAACAGTTCCTTGAGGGTCTAAGCGGTAAAACCCTTGGTCACTGTAGTTTGAAAAGTAAACAGTTCCATTATGAACCGTGAAAGA
Source organism: Simkaniaceae bacterium (assembly GCA_030064985.1). Classification (GTDB taxonomy): domain Bacteria; phylum Chlamydiota; class Chlamydiia; order Chlamydiales; family Simkaniaceae; genus Neptunichlamydia. The sequence continues at coordinate 7,539 of JASJDV010000047.1, forward strand.
GGCTCCACCATATTCATGGACTCGATTGCGGGCATTATATGGGGCTTGAAGAATGTCTTGGCATTTTCCATTTTTCCATTGAACAATGACGCTGCGCCCTTTTTCTTCTGGGCGGATTTCATTCCAATAAAGCTCTGTTTCATCGAGGATGATATCTCCAAGCTTTACAGAGGATGCAACGATTGTTGAAGTAGTGATGGGGGATTCCCAAGACCCATGGGGTTTGGCTTTCGTCATAACTATCCAAATTGTTGACTCGGAAAGGAGTTGGACCAGTCCCAGGAGAGTCGCTTTCTTGGGACTGGCACTTTTCGAAAAATATACGGCTAGGGTACGTAAATAAAAATATTTTAGCAAGTGGGATGGGGGATAAGCTAACTCATACACTCAGAGGTTATAAAAACAAAAGAAGGGAAGGGAGAAAAATCGTACTAAACTTGGCGCGCGCGCCCTTTCCAATGTTGAGCGGGATATTTGATTTCAGTGATTTCGAGTTTTTTCTGAGAAGATTCAACGAGGTCAATATCAAGCTTCATAGAAAGAAGAAGGAGATTATTAAAGATATCGGCGATTTCTTCTCGGATGTGCTGGGCTGTTTCTGGATTTTCCATGATTTTTTCACACTCTTCTTGCGTGAGCCAGCGGAAAATTTCAGCAAGCTCTCCTGTTTCGGAGACCAATGAAAGGACAAGGTTTTTTGGATTGTGGAACTGATCCCACTCTCTGTCGGTGACAAATTTCTTTAGCCGATCTTTTAATATATCCATATTTATACCTTCTTGAGTTAAGTATTGTATCTATACCTTAGCATATATTGTTTTGAATTTAAAAATTCAAACACTCTAGAAAAGAACAAAAAAGAGTGATCGAGATAGGTTCAAGGGTAGAAAAAGAGGGAAGAGCTCTTGATTGACTGGTTGTTTTTAGCGCAAGTAGTTGGATCCTTTGCGCAGGCTGATTAAAGCAAGTCCATAGCACACAATAAAAAATAGAAAGGTGACTAACGCAGCTAGCGTGGAGCAAATGTCTGATTTCCCAAGGAATCCGTAGCGTATTCCATTAATCAGATAATAGAGAGGATTGATATGAGATACTTTTTGCCAGAGGGGATGAGCATTTTCTAAGCTAAAAAAAACACCTCCAAGATAGATGAGTGGAAGAAGAACTAGCATGCTCACAGCCCCAACGTGTTCGAAACTTTTGGACCACATCCCAATCGCTGTTCCCAGATTTCCAAAAGCAAGCCCTCCAAAGACTGCAAAAAAGAGAAAGATGTAAGGATTGTAAAGGACTAGAAATTTTCTTTGGAAAATCAG
>JASJDV010000017.1 GCA_030064985.1 Simkaniaceae bacterium
TTTGTTTGAGGAATCGTGCGAAATAGGGTGATATATTTAACCCCTTTGTATGGATACTCTCCTTTGATAGGAGGAGATAAGTGCATTTCTTTAAATTGGGGATCGGTTGAAGAAAAGACTGTTCCGCTTTTTGTCACTAGTGATGTGGAAGAGGGATGGATCACCTCATTTTCAATAAGAAAGTTATGCAGAACATGGAGCAATCTAAAAGCAATAACCCAAGCTCCTTCCCCATTTTTTTCCAGTCGCGTTAAATAAAAAACATCAAGATTGGGATCCACAACAAAAACGGTTTGTTTTTTGGCCTGCGCAACTAATCCAGAGTAATCGTTTCCTAAATACTCCTTATTCGATGCCATATCGGGATAAAAATGACCGTTTGGATTCTTTTTCAGATGAAAAAGGGCCGAGACTTCTTCGCGTCTTGCAAGCTCCTTCAGCGCAGAAGAAGGGTCGGAAACCGTTGGCAACAGGTAAGAGAGTCCCGCTATAAAATCGAGCTCATGCTTAATCATCCCCTTCACAAAGTCTTCCTTTTGATCCATTAAGACTTTAAGGATAAAATCATTGTTATCCCTCTTAATGCGTGTGTCTTCGATGTATAGAAGTCCGATTAAAGCTAAAAGAGGAACGACAAGGAAAACCAAGGCAATCAATAAGATACGAGAAGCGAGTGACCCTCGCGCCTTAGGATTCTTTCCCTTTTTCCCCTGCTTCATGGTATACTTCCCCCTATGGCAATATATACAAAAGAAATTAAGAGTTTACAACACCCCATCGTCAAGCACCTTGTCAAACTCCGAAAAAAGAGACGCTACCGCCTTGAAAAAAAGGCACTTCTCTTGGAGGGAAAGAAAGTGATTTTTGAATATCGAGGACCACTAAAAACTCTACTTGTAACAAAGGATGCGACCCTTCCTACTTATCTCGAGGCAAAACAAACCCTTCTTGTCTCCAATACAATCATTGAAAAAATTAGTGGAACAAAATCTCCTGAGCCTTACCTTGCCGAAGTGCAGCTCCCTTTTTTCTCAACTTTAGAGGGCAAAAAGCATCTTTTGGCATTAGATAAAGTCAATGATCCCGGCAATGTGGGAACGCTGATCCGGTCTGCTTTGGCTTTTAAGTTCGATGGAATTTTTCTCACGCAGGACTGCGCAGATCCGTATATGCATAAGGCACTTCGAGCCGCAAAAGGGGCAACGTTTCAGCTCCCCATTCAAATCGGGACAGAAGAAGATTTGACTCTTCTTATCAAAAAAAACAAACTTATCCCTTATGTTGCTGATGGAAAAGGCTCTTTAACATTTCTCATAAACTCCCCTTTTGTTTTACTTCTTGGAAGTGAAGCAAAGGGCCCTTCAGAAAAACTTAAATCTCTAGGCAAACTCATCGCGATTCCTATTGCCCATGAAACAGAATCCTTGAATGTTGCTGTTGCAGGTGGCATTCTGATGCATAAATTCCAAGAGGCGCTGTGGCCAATATAGATGACTACTTAGATTACGAAGAGCAGTTTCATCCTAAGGGGAAACGAGAAAGTCGAAAAGAGCGTAGGGAAACACGCGTTAGAGATCGCTCAAAATATAAAAAAAGTGATCGAGACCAAAAAAAACGACACTTAAAAAATGAAGAACCTCCACTCGGAGCTAACGATCTTCGCGGCCGCATTTTGACTATCACTCCTGATACGATCACTGTTTCGAGTGGTCATAAAACTTATCTCTGTAGCCTTAAAGGTTCCCTAAAAAAAGAAAAAACAAAACACAAAAACTTGATAACGGTTGGAGATTGGGTCCACTTTGAAAAGAAAAGTGAAGGTTCAGGAACGATTGCTCATGTCGAAAAACGGACCTCATTTTTAATCCGCGCAGAAAATCTATCGAGGAGAAAACAACAACTCATCGCTTCTAACATCGATCAAGTTTTCGTTGTTATGTCTGTTGTCTCTCCAAAGTTCAAACCGCTTCTCGTTGACCGTTATATCCTGTCTGCAAAAAAAGGAAAGATGCAGCCGATTGTTCTCATCAATAAAATGGATCTTTTTAATGCTCCCCCAGAAGCCATTTCAAAAGAAGAACTCTTAGCAGAAAAAATTTCTTTTGAAGAGTTCTTAGAGGCCTATAAGCCCCTTGATATTCCCCTTATCCCTCTCAGTGTTTCGACAGGTGAAAACCTTGACCCATTAAAAAAACTGATGGAAAACAAAACCTCTGTTTTCTCAGGGCAGTCAGGTGTCGGAAAATCTTCTCTAATCAATGCTGTTTTAGGAAGTGAGCTCCCCACTGGTCCTATTGCCTTAAAAACAAATAAAGGCTCTCATACAACAACGATAGCAGAACTGATTCCTCTTAAAAATGATGGCTTTTGTATCGATACACCTGGGATTAAAAGTTTTGGTCTTTGGGAAAATGATCCTTCTTCAATTCTAGAAATTTTTCCCGATTTTACTGCCCTGGCATCCGATTGTAAATTTCCGAATTGCACACACACTCATGAGCCAGATTGCGCGATCATAAAAGCTGTAAAAGAAAACACAATCCACCCTTTGCGTTACGCTTCTTATACAACACTTCTTGAAGACACTCCCCCAAAAGAATGGGAATAAAATTCTCATTGACTTAACTACAGAGTGCACAGAGAGGCATGAAAAAGAAGTTCCCTATAGTCCACGTGGGAAAATTTGAAATTTTAAATTCAAACCATTATAACGCTAGCTTATGACCAAAATTGCAAAAATTCATGGGCGTGAAATCCTTGACTCTCGCGGAAATCCAACAGTTAAAGTTGAAGTCACAACCGATGAAGGCGTGACTGGAAGAGCGTCAGTTCCCTCAGGCGCATCGACTGGTGCGCATGAAGCTGTTGAGCTTCGTGATAACGATCCAAAACGCTACGATGGAAAAGGGGTTCTCAAAGCTGTCGCCAATATCAATGGCCCCTTAAAAAATCTACTCAAAGGCTGGGATATCTTTGATCAAACCGGGATTGATCGAGCAATGATCGAAAAAGATGGAACCGAAAACAAAGGAAATTTCGGAGCAAATGCTATCCTCGGCATTTCCCTTGCTGTTGCAAGAGCAGCTGCCATGACCCGAAAAGTTCCTCTGTTTGAATACATTTCAACAGGGGCAAAACCAAAAATGCCCATTCCAATGATGAACATTTTAAACGGTGGTGCCCATGCAGATAACTCTCTTGATTTCCAAGAATTCATGATCCGTCCCATCGGTGCTCCCCATTTTTCTGAAGGACTCCGGTATGGCGCAGAAACCTTCCACGCCTTAAAAAAGCTTCTCAAGGAAAAAGGACATGTAACTTCTGTAGGAGATGAGGGAGGATTTTCTCCTCATCTTTCTTCCAATGAAAAAGCCCTGGATTTTATCCTTTCTGCAATCGAAAAAGTGGGGCTAAAGCCTGGCACTGATATGACTCTAGCGCTGGATTGTGCAGCTTCTGAGTTTTATGATAAAAATAAAAAAGTCTATTTCGATAAAAAACAAAAACATGCTGGAAAAAAATTTGAAGAGCGGGATGCAACGCAGCAAATTGATTATCTAGAAAAGCTCATTAAAAACTATCCGATCGATTCTATTGAAGATGGTCTGGCTGAAAATGATTGGGACGGTTGGAAAACCTTCACCGAACTTCTCGGGACAAAAGTACAACTTGTCGGTGATGATCTTTTTGTGACCAACGCCAAGTTCCTGCGCAAAGGGATCGAAATGGGAGTAGCCAACGCTATTCTTATTAAATTGAACCAAATCGGAACCCTTACAGAAACCCTCGAAACCATTGCCCTTGCAAAACAAAATCATTACAGAACCGTTATCTCTCACCGCTCAGGAGAAACCGAAGATACTTTTATTGCTGATCTTGCAGTTGCTACTTGTGCAGGGCAAATCAAAACCGGTTCTCTTTCTCGCTCCGAGCGGATAGCAAAATATAACCGTCTTCTTGCAATTGCTGAAAAGCTTTAAGCTGCGAGCTATTACCTTTCTGGAATGCTCATCTATTCTGTTTGGGTTCAGGGTATTTAACGGCCTCAAAGTTTAGTTTGCCTATCTTGCATTAAATAGTCTTTGTTAGTTATGGAAAGATGAAAGAGAAGGATAATTATGAGACAAATAGTGGCCCTATTCGGTGAAGCGGAAAAAGGAGAAATCGGTTCTCCTCTTTTTATAAAATCACTGACCCATTTAAATGAGATTTTGGGAAACCCACCTGATGAAAGTCATGGTCTTTTCTTTGGAGTCCAGTTTCTCATGTATGAACAGGAAGTCATCTATATTCGGGTTAAAGAAGAAGGGTTTAGCACAAAAGATTATCTCAAAGGGATGAAGCATCTCGTAAACAAAAAACAAATCTCTTATCTCACAGCAGTTTGCCTTCCAGGCGTTGGGGATTCGCGAATCATTGATTCTGTTCGTCCTGTAACTGAGACTCATAGTGCTCTTATCATTACAACAGAACAAGACCTCTACGACTACCTCACCTCTTTCCAATTCCCTAGATAATGTCGTCACAAAATGATTTTTCCTTATACGCTATTTCCCTGTTGTGTTGTTGCAACACAAGCAACCGCGCTCAATCATTATACACTTTTTCCTCCCAGAACAGCTAGAGCAACGCTAAAAGTCTGGCAGCTTCAACTTTGCTAACAAAATTGAAGATTCTTAGCTCCCCTTTCATTTATCCACAGATCTATTCAAAATTTGTGTTGAGGCTCTTAAAATACGATCTTTCCGAAGTGATTGATTTTAATCGCAATCCATGTTTAAGTCGCAGATTTAAGATAAAATATTGACTACCAGGATTACATGTGAAAAATTAAAGACTGTGACTCATTTAGGCATACCCATGACGACTCCTTCTCCTTTTGCTTATCCTCAAAATCACATACCCCGCGTTATCTCCAGAAATCCACCAATTGGTTACAGACTGGGATAGCCTTTCCTCAGATAAGAGAGGGAAACTTATCTTGGTATGCATTTGGAAAACTCTGTTTTTCTTTTTTTGGTGCTGGAAACATTTTTTTCATTGGTATAGATCTTCTTCTTGGGTTTACCTTAGAAATTCTTCAACTTCATTTTGAAAAAATCTTTGAGCTTTTCCTGGACTATGAAGGCATACTGACTTTCACAGGCGCTGGTAAAAGTAGAATCATTGCTGAAAAACTGGCGATGACCATGATTTCTACAGGAACCAAAGCCTTGTATCTTCCTCCGATGAGTGCTTTACATGGAAATATCGGGATTGTTACAAAAAAAGATATCCTCCACTGGAGAAGATAACGTCTAGTTAAAGTACGTTGCAAGCCCTTCTTGCGTTGGCTTCATCGACTTCTCACCCTTTTGCCAATTGGCAGGGCAAACTTCTCCATTTTCTTCATGGAAAATGAGAGCATCGAGAAGGCGGAGAGCCTCAGCTACACTTCTTCCTAAAGGAAGATCATTCACGAGTTGATGACGGATAATGTGATCCTTATCCATAAGAAAAAGACCACGGAAAGCAACTCCGGCTTCTTCATCAAGAACCTGATAATCGCGCGCAATGTTTTTATTGAGGTCTGCAACGAGGGGATAAGTCACTCCTTCAATTCCACCTTTTGCTTTTGGGGTACTGATCCAAGCAAGATGTGAAAAGGCGCTATCCACAGAACACCCGATAACTTGGGCTCCACGTTTGTCAAACTCTCTAAGCTTTTCTTGAAAAGCATGAAGTTCTGTGGGACAAACAAAAGTAAAATCCAGGGGATAGAAAAATAGTAAAATATATTTTCCATCGAAAAGATTGAGAGAAAAATTTTCATTAATCTGACCATTTGCAACGGCGCTAGCTTTAAAATCTGGGGCTTTTTTTCCAATAAGTTGTGTCATAAAAATCTCCTTTAATAAGGTCACTATACAGCAAAATAAAAATTAACTAAAGAGTTCTTGGGCTTTTGGAAGCCAATCTTCAGCTCCTATTGTGGTCGAAAAGCCGTGGCCGGGATAAACAACTGTTTCGGGAGGAAGTTTTTCAAGTTTTTTTAAAGAACGCCACATCGCTTGGGAATCTGCTCTTGGAAAAGAAAGGTTTCCTATCGATCCTTTGAAAAGGGTATCCCCTGAAAATAAAATTTTCTCTTTCTCAAGATAAAAACAAACACCGCCTGGGGTGTGTCCTGGTGTTTCAATCACAATAATTCTCAGTTTCCCGATTTCAATGACTGCACCTTCTCGCAAATCAAATTCTGGCTCAACTCCATCCACATGAAACATAAGAGGAAGCTTATCACTCCCAGGCTTTATAACATTTGAACGATCAGAGGGGTGAACATAAACAGGAACATTAAAACTTGTTTTTATCTTTTTTAGATCGCCAATATGATCCCAATGGGAATGCGTTAAAAGAATGGCTTTGATTTTAACTGCAGCAGAGCCGCCGATCAAGGCTTCGGCACTATCAGGTGCTGGATCGATGATCACTCCTTTATGGGTTTCACTGCATGCTAAAATGTAAGCATTCGTGTCCAGGGGGCCTGATGGGAAACATTCGATGAGGGGCATAAATGTCTCATTTTATCTTTATATTTATAAAAGAAATGCACCGGAGAGGACTCGAACCTCTAACCTCCTGGTCCGTAGCCAGGTACTCTATCCAATTGAGCTACCGGTGCCTAAAGGTTGCCATTTTGCTGAAGAAAGCCTTTTCTCGCAAGGAGAAATAAGGTATTGTACTCTCCCTCTTATCCCTTGATGTTAATGAATATGATCTCTTCAGACCAAAAAATCGCATGGAACACTCTTCCAAAAATTAAGAATTGTCGATTAATTGTGTCGGGATATCCGGTCGAAAAAAAAGAGCTCCATCAAAATGGAGCTCTTAGTAAAAAATCGTTTCTGGATAGGTGGAAGAGGATCTATCTTTGATCAGACTTTTTAAACTTATCAACTGATTTACATAGGTTTTTAGCCTACATCATTCCGGGCATTCCAGGCATACCGCCCATTCCCATTCCAGGCATTCCACCCATACCGCCCATGGCTGGATCCATTGGGGTCTCAGTCTTAGGCTTAGGTTTATCGGTGATCATACAAGCAACAGTAATCAAAAGGCTTGCAATAGAAGCAGCATGCTTCAAAGCGCTCTTCGTTACAAGAACAGGATCTATAACACCTGCTTTTAGAAGGTCTTCAAGGGTATCAGTTAGTCCGTTGTATCCAAATGGCCCCTCTTTTTCATAGACCTTTTCAGCCACCATATTTCCTTCTTTGCCGCAATTTGTTGCAATCGCTGTTGCAGGAGAAAAAGCTGCGCGACGTACAATGTCTACACCAATCTTCTCGTCTCCTTTGAGTTTAAGCGCCCCAAGAGATTTGATAGCCCGAAGAAGCGCTACACCTCCACCAGGAACAATTCCACCGATGACAGCTGCTCGAGTCGCATGAAGAGCATCTTCAACGCGTGCTTTTTTCTCTTTCATTTCTGTCTCGGTTGCAGCACCGACGTTAATAACAGCAACGCCTCCAGCAAGTTTTGCTAAACGCTCCTCAAGATTTCCACGATCATAATCAGATGTGGTTTCATTCATTTCATGGCGAATTTGATCAATACGTTGTTGAACAAGCTCGTGATTGCCTCCACCACCGATGATTGTTGTTTCTTCTTTGCCAACCTTGATGGTTTTAGCATTTCCAAGAACTTCAAGTCCAACTCCTTCTAAGCTAAGCCCAATTTCTTCAGAAACAACGGTGGCGCCAGTCAGAATTGCAATATCCTGAAGCATTGCTTTTCTTCGATCCCCAAAAGCTGGAGCTTTCACAGCACAAAGGGGCATTCCTCCTTTCAGCTTGTTAATGACAAGTGTTGCTAAAGCTTCCCCTTCAATATCTTCAGCGATAATAAGAAGAGGCTTCTGACCTTGTTGTGTCACTTTTTCTAGAATGGAAACAAGTTCCTTTGCGTTGGAAAGTTTTTTATCCGTGATGAGGATTTGAGCATTGGAAAGTTCTGTAGTCATCTTTTCCGCATTGGTCACAAAATAAGGTGAAAGATATCCTTTATCAAATTGCATTCCCTCAACAACATCTAAGACAGTATCAATCCCTTTCGCATCAGCAATTGTGATTGTTCCATCTTTCCCTACTTTTTTCATTGCATCAGCAATCATTTCCCCAATTTCAGGATCATTGTTTGCTGAAATAGTTGCGACTTGCTGAATTTCTTCATGCTTGATTACAGGCGTAGAAAGTTTGTCGAGTTCGTCGATCATTGCTTGCACTGCGCGCTCAATTCCTCGTTTGAGGCTCATGGGATTGGCTCCTGCAATGACATTTTTTACCCCTTCCTTGAAGATCGATTCAGCTAGAACAATCGCAGTGGTGGTTCCATCTCCAGCAACATCAGAAGTTTTAGAGGAGGCCTCTTTGACAAGCCCTGCGCCAATGTTTTCGAATTTATTTTTCAGAGAAATTTCCTTGGCAACTGTCACCCCGTCTTTGGTGGACAGAGGAGTTCCCAGTCCTTTGTTAATCACAACATTGCGCCCTTTTGGTCCAAGGGTTACTACAACTGTTTTTGCCAGTGTTTGAACTCCTTTAAGAATTGACTTGAGGGCTGTTTCGTTAAATTGCATCATTTTAGGCATGCTTTTCTCCTTATTCTATAACTGCTAAAACATCTTCTTCAGATAAGATAAGGAATTCTGAGTCCTCATCTCCTTTAACTTCTGTGCCCGCGAACCCTCCAAAAAGAACTTGGTCACACGTTTTAAGTTCCATGGGTTCAACCACTCCATCTTTTCCCATTTTTCCAGGACCCACAGCAAGAACTTCTCCTTGCTTAGGTTTTTCTTGTGATGAATCGGGAAGAAGGATTCCTCCTTTGCTAACTTGTGCTTCAGAACGTTTAACAAGAATGCGGTTTCCTAGAGGTTTAAATTTTTTATGAGACATAAGTTTTCACTCCTAAACAACTGTTTTTTGGTTCCCAGAATCATAGAAACTTTTACTTATTTTGTCAACAAACCTAGCACTAAAATTATCAGATTGCTAATTTTTTTGCGTTACTCTCTAGACTTTCTGCAGTGATAAAAAGTTAGTAGAGGAGATATTTCTCTCGGACTTTCTTGAATCGCTCCCGCTCATCTTGTTGATAGGCTATCATTTTCCATGCAGCATACCGTTCATTGAGCATGATCCGATAAATCTCATCATTTCCATTAGCAAGATTGAAAAGTCTTTTTTTACTCCCCTCAACTTTTTGCAGATATCCTTTGGTTTCTTTAGGATAAAGGCTCTTCAAAATTCCCATCAAAAGGTACTGAACACTCGTAGGTTTATAACAGCGGATATCAGTCACCCGAATAAGGACACCATGACAGTCTTTATCCTTCATCGATCCATAAAAAGGGCGGTAGTTAAAAGGAAAAAAATGAACCCCCGGCAACTTTTGACTATTGAGTTTAGCAGCAAAGACATTAGCATCTATCCAAGGAGCTCCCACAACTTTAAAAGGAAGAGTATAACCAATTCCAATGTTTAAGATGCCCAGTTCTCCAATGATTCCTGTTGATGCATAGAACAAGGGTGTATCTGACTCAGGAATATGAGGACTCGTAGGAATCCATGTCAGCCCGGTCTCTTTAAAACTCATTGACCGTTTCCACCCCTTCATCGGAATAACTTTTAAATCGCAGCCAATTTTATATTCTCCATTAAAAAACGCAGCAAGCTCACCAATTGTCATTCCATGGCAATAAGGGACATTGATGTATCCAATAAAAGATCGCCATTTCTCTTCAAGCATCCCACCATCAATAATCAATCCATTAATTGGATTCGGACGGTCAAAGACTAAAACGGGAATTTTCTGTTTTACTGCTTCTTCCATTACGTAGAAAAGTGTTGTCGCGTAAGTATAAGAACGCGTTCCAACATCTTGAATATCATAGATTAAAAGATCGATTCCTTTTAGCATCTGATCAGTAGGACGTCGTGTTTTTCCATGCAGACTATAGATAGGAAGATTCTCGATAGCTCCATCTTTGACTTTCTCAAAAGCATAGCTACTTCCATGCCAGCCATGTTCCGGAGAAAAAAGCGCAACAACCTTCATTCCATTTTTTCGAAGAACGTCCAATGTAGGAGTCAGCCTCTTATCGACACCCGTCTGATTGCTAACCAAGCCAATCCGCTTGTTTCGATAAGATTTGTCATGCCCTTTTCTAAAAAAAGTATCCACTCCGAGATCAACCTCGCCACAAAGAGGAAGCCCTATAAATAGAAAAATGATCAGTCGAACTGTTTGCACCATTAGAAAAGATCTTAGAGGAAAAGTCCTTTTTCGTGTACAGGAACAGCTGTGGGGAAAAGTATTTTATAGGAAGTAAATAAGAGAGAAACAACTGAAATGCTTCTTGAAATGCGCTGAGAAACATCAAGATACAAAAGTCCATTGGGACAAGTTCATCTTGAAAAGATCGGGATAAAATACCCCAATTTTAAAACAACCTAGCTACAAAACAGGCACTATGAATTAAAAGGCGCTCTGTCTTAAAATGCTTTCCATTTGAACCCAAAGCAAAGAAATGCCCGAACAGTATGAAGTTAAACGGATACAGTCTTATCTCATAGACGCGGGAATAAAAGGACAGAAAATGACTGACTTCGAATTTCTTCCTGGTTCGGAAAAAATTCTTAAGGATGGAACGCGTTCTCAATGGAAAGACTGGTTAGCCAACCAAAAAATTCTTTCTATCAAGACCAAAGCAAAGTACACCTTTATTCAACTGGATCAGGGAACGCTTGTCTGGCACTACCGTTTTACAGGAATTCCCCACATCAGAGGTTTTGCCTATAAAGAACGACTGTATACCATTTTTAACCTCCCCGTCCTACAAAGTTCTAAAAACTACTGTCGTTTCCGTATCTATTTTGAAAATTCCAAAGTTTTAGAATACCTTGATATCCGTTGCCTCTCTGATATCAAATATTTCCCCCATTTTCAGATTCATGAGCTTGATATATTTCAAAAACTTGCGCCTGATTTAACCAGCTTTTCGCCGCAGTCATTCACAGAGTGGAAAAAAGGTGTGCAGCCAAGCAAGCGAGATATCAAACAAGAGCTTCAAGATCAATTTACCACACCATCAGGAATCGGAAATTACTTGGCCTGCGAAATTTTGGCTCATGCAAAACTAAACCCATGGTTACCCCTGTCAACAATCTCGTCCAAACAATATGCTGCTCTTTGCCATGGAATCGTAGAAGTTAAGAAGCTGTGTGAAAAACGTACAGACTACCATTGGTTTATAGTCTTTAAGCGTAAAAACTGTGTTCGTTGTGGTAAAGTCGTCAGTCGTAAAAAGCATCGCATGAGCGCATCTAGTCAAACAACACATTACTGCTCAAATTGTCAGACATGACCACACGGTAGCTAAGTGGATATAAAATGGGGATGGTTGATCCCGATCTTTCCCACGTTCTTTGTTCTCTTAAAACTTCTCCTTGTCTCATAGGCAATATTCTCGATAGCTGCTATGGATATACCTCTGAAACCTATGAGGATCAAGGACAAGAATGTAAACACAAAAAAAGGGCCCTTAAAAAAATTTAAGAGCCCATGATAAAAACCTGGCAACGTCCTACTCTTCCATACTCTAGTGCATAGTACCATCGGCGATGAAGTGCTTAACTGCTGAGTTCGGGATGGGATCAGGTGTGTCCACTTCTCCATAGTCACCAAGATAAGACTAATCTGTTTGCAGATGTGCAAACTAATTTTAAACAACGCTTGAGAATTAAGCTTTTTTCTTCAAAAAGAAAAAAAAAGATCAAGCCTATGGATGTATTAGTACTGGTTAGCTCAATGTATTACTACACTTACACACCCAGCCTATCAACCCTGTAGTCTTCAGGTCATCTCATAGGGATACTTTATCTTGAAGGAGGCTTGGCGTTTAGATGCTTTCAACGCTTATCCTTTCCGAACGTAGCTACTCGGCAATGCCCTTGGCAGAACAACCGAAACACCATTGGTTCGTCCACTTCGGTCCTCTCGTACTAGAAGCAGCTCTTCTCAAGTATCCTGCGCCCACAGCAGATAGGGACCAAACTGTCTCACGACGTTTTGAACCCAGCTCGCGTACCGCTTTAATTGGCGAACAGCCAAACCCTTGGGACCTTCTTCAGCCCCAGGATGCGATGAGCCGACATCGAGGTGCCAAACCGCCACGTCGATATGAACTCTTGGTGGCGATAAGCCTGTTATCCCCGGAGTACCTTTTATCCGTTAAGCGACGGCGATTCCACTTTCCACCGTCGGATCACTAAACCCTACTTTCGTACCTGCTCGACTTGTTGGTCTCGCAGTCAACTTGTCTTATACTTTTACGCTCAATTCGTGATTGCCAACCACGATGAGACAAGCTTTGGACTCCTCCGTTACTTTTTAGGAGGAAACCGCCCCAGTCAAACTGCCCGTCTGACAATGTCCGAACCCCAGATTCATGGGGCTTCGTTAGATTTCCGACATGTCAAGGCCGGTATTTCAAGGATGATTCCAGAAACCCTGACGAGTCTCTTTCGCTATCTCCCGGCTATCCTACACATGACAAGTCAAAAGCCAATATCAGAGTACAGTAAAGGTTCACGGGGTCTTTCCGTCTAGCTGCGGGTAAACGGCATCTTCACCGCTACTACAATTTCACCGAGTCTCTCGTTGAGACAGTGCCCAGATCGTTACGCCATTCGTGCAGGTCGGAACTTACCCGACAAGGAATTTCGCTCGATTTGTCTTCTACTATTTCTAGTAAAGTCGGACTCTATCTTAGTTTGAATCCTCAAGAAACAACGTAACGTTATTTCTCTTGGTGCTGCAGGTCATTCATTTGATTTTTCAGGTTTTGAATTTCTTCAATTCCGTCGGTTGTCAAGTGATCACCTCGTTTGATTTTAAGCAAAACTTTTCTGAATTTTTGAAATTTTATTCCTTTGTTTGTTTTAAGCGTGTGCTTTTCAAAAAAAGGAATAATGATTTCTGTTAAGTGCTCAATGTTTCTCACACGATAGGCTATTCGGTCGCCGTGGTTATTACGAACCACGCCACACCCGAAAAATGCTTTAAGTGCGTAGAGAGCTTGAACATCTCGCTTACGTTGGACAACAGTGAATTCAGGTAGGATTTGATAGCCTACTGTCATTTTCTTGTTTCGGTGTATCGAAACATGAAAACAACCTCTTCCATCCACAAAGCCAACGATCCATTGTGCTTGTAAATTCATTTCAAACTCCAAACGTTTGGTCTCTGAGGATTTTAATCTAGGTTGATCAGTCTGCTTGTTACATTCCAAGTGTTCTGATCAATTTTCAACGATTAATTTTTCCTGCGGATTGCCACCATGTCTACTAGGATTATTACTGCCATATTTATACCTCAGCAAATTTAAAAGTTAGATTTTTCCTGGGCAATTATCTACACTTTTGATCTTCTTTGTATCACACTCATCTATTGATGAGCCCTGCTACGATGAGATTAAACGTGTAGCGCTTACTACGTAAAAATTCTAGCTTTTAAAATTACTGAGATATGGATGACGAGTACTTAATAGCTTTTGAAGGGTTTCCCGCATATAGTTTGGTTTTACTAAGGCTAGCTATTAACCTTAGGACCGTTATAGTTACGGCCGCCATTCACCAGGGCTTAAATTCAATGCTTCGCTCCGAAGGGCTGACATCTCCTTTTGACCTTTTGGCATTGGGCAGGCATCACACCATATACTTCCTCTTAAACGAGTTTGCATAGTGCTGTGTTTTTGTTAAACAGTCGCCTGGGCCGATTCACTGCGACCTTCAAGCGCTTAACCGCGAAGGTATCACGCTCAAAGGCTCCTCTTTTCCCGAAGTTACGAGGACAATTTGCCGAGTTCCTTAACGAGAGTTCTCTCGCGCGCCTGAGAATATTCTTCCCACCTACCTGTGTCGGTTTTGGTACGGTCACCGTCAACAGCTAGAGGTTATTTCTTGGAAGCGTTGCTCCACACCATCGGTTCTTCCGAAGATTTCCCTTGTCATACACCTAGCTTTCCGTCAGCGGATTTGCCTACTGACCAGCCTCATGTATAAACGGACATCCAATAGTCCGCGTGCTTTGCTTACTCCGTCACCCCATCACTATAGTTTTAGGTGGCGTAGGAATATTTAACCTACTTTCCATCGCTTACGCTTTTCAGCCTCAGCTTAGGGACCGGCTAACCCAGGGAAGACGAGCTTTACCCTGGAAACCTTAGGTTTTCGGCGAGGGAGATTCTCACTCCCTTTATCGTATACTTATGCCATGCATCCTCACTAGTATGCGCTCCAATACTCCTTACGGTATATCTTCACTGCACATACTACGCTCTCCTACCGCGTGCCACATGAGTGGCACACCCGCGATTTCGGCTCTATACTTAGTCCCGATCATTATCGGCGCAAAGTCTCTTGATTGGTGAGCTATTACGCACTCTTTAAATGGTGGCTGCTTCTAAGCCAACATTCCAACTGTCTAAGAAACTTCACATCCTTACTCACTCAGTATAGAATTAGGGGCCTTAATCGGCGATCTGGGCTGTTCCCCTTTCGACAATGAAGCTTATCCCCCACTGTCTATCTCCCGACTTAACTTATAGTATTCGTAGTTTGGTTTCCGTTGGTAGGCCGGTAGGCCCCCTCAGGAATCCAGTGCTCTACCCCTATAGGTCTTAAAGTCGAGGCTAACCCTAAAGTTATTTCGGAGAGAACAAGATATCTCCAAGTTTGATTGGCCTTTCACCCCTATCCACAGTTCATCCAAATATTTTTCAACATATACTGGTTCGGACCTCCACAAGGTATTACCCTTGCTTCATCCTGACCATGGATAGATCACTTGGTTTCGTGTCTGCATCATACGACTTAATGCGCTATTCACGCTCGCTTTCACTTCGGCTCCAGAACGGATGTTCCTTAACCTAGCCGTACAACACAACTCGCTGGCTCATCATGCAAAAGGCACGCCATCAGCCGTGACTCCTAAAAGGAACCATAGACCTCTGACCGCTTGTAAGCTGCTGGTTTCAGGTTCTATTTCACTCCCCTAACAGGGGTTCTTTTCACCTTTCCATCACTGTACTTGTGCACTATCGGTCATCGAGTAGTATTTAGCCTTGGAGAGTGGTCTCCCCAGCTTCAGACCGGGTTTCACGTGTCCGGCCTTACTCAGGTGCTAATCTCACAAATGCTTTCCTTTCACACACGGGGCTCTCACCCTGTATCGCCCAACTTCCCAGAAGGTTATGTTAGGTTCACATTTGCTTTATGACTAGTCCTACAACCCCGAAAATAAATTTTCGGTTTGGGCTATTCCCACTTCGCTCGCCGCTACTACGGGAATCTCTTTTGATTTTTTTTCCTCTGCTTACTTAGATGTCTCAATTCAGCAGGTTCGCTTTTCTAACCTATGTATTCAGTTAGAAATAATGGAAGATTAATTCCATTAGGTTTCCCCATTCGGAGATCTCTGGCTCAGTGCTTCTTTCCAGCTCGCCAGAGCTTATCGCAGGTATGCGCGTCCTTCATCGCCTCTCGATGCCAAGGCATCCACCAACAGCTCTTATTAGCTTGATCTAATAAGTTTTGCTTCTCTAGTTTGAACTAGAGAGGTAAGTATCATATACCAAAAATGGTTAGTCTACTTAGATGTTCAATCGACTGTCTTCCCGTGAATAAATTCGCGGAAAAACTGCGCTTGAACATCCAGTTCTCAAGCGCTGTTTAAAATCAGTTTGATTGTAGTACACCCGATGGTTTATCGGATGTTACTCACATTTTTTATTTTAATCAGCTTTTCGCAATTCAAAAGCACGAACAGTGCTTTTGATT
The DNA here is from genome assembly GCA_030064985.1 of Simkaniaceae bacterium. GTDB lineage: Bacteria > Chlamydiota > Chlamydiia > Chlamydiales > Simkaniaceae > Neptunichlamydia. The sequence continues at coordinate 15,885 of JASJDV010000017.1, forward strand.
TACTTGATTAGTCTTATGTTCTGTCAAGATAACTTGTTACTTAACAGCGAAAGCGAAGCGACAAAAGGCTTAAGGTTTGCCCAACCGTAGATTCGTAATAGCTCAAAGCTATTACTATCTTCGTCCATAAAGGAGGTGATCCAGCCGCACCTTCCGGTACGGCTACCTTGTTACGACTTCATCCCAGTCATCAGCCTCACCTTCGGCGCCTCTCTCCTTGCGGTTGAGTCAGCGACTTCGGGTAAAACCAACTTCCATGATGTGACGGGCGGTGTGTACAAGGCCCGGGAACGTATTCACGACGTTATTGCTGACACGTCATTACTAGCAATTCCAACTTCAAGAAGTCGAGTTGCAGACTTCTATCCGAACTGGGATCGGTTTTAGGGATTTGCTCCACCTTTCGGCTTGGCTGCCTTCTGTACCGACCATTGTAGCACGTGTGTAGCCCCAGACATAAAGGCCATGCGGACTTGACGTCATCCTCACCTTCCTCCTAGTTAACCTAGGCAGTCTCGTTAAAGTCCCCACCATTACGTGCTGGTAACTAACGACAAGGGTTGCGCTCGTTGCGGGACTTAACCCAACACCTCACGGCACGAGCTGACGACAGCCATGCAGCACCTGTGTAAAGACCCTTGCGGGAAACTCCATCTCTGGAGCGATTCTCTACATGTCAAGCCTGGGTAAGGTTCTTCGCGTTGCATCGAATTAAACCACATGCTCCACTGCTTGTGCGGGCCCCCGTCAATTCTTTTGAGTTTCACCCTTGCGGGCGTACTCCCCAGGTGGCATACTTAACGCGTTAGCTACGGCACAGTCGGGGTTGAGTCCAACTACACCAAGTATGCATCGTTTACAGCAAGGACTACCAGGGTATCTAATCCTGTTTGCTCCCCTTGCTCTCGCGTCTCAGCGTCAGGAATAAACTAGAAAACCGCCTTCGCCACCGGTGTTCTTCCAAATATCTACGCATTTCACCGCTACACTTGGAATTCCGTTTTCTCCGTCTACCCTCGAGACAAATAGTTTCAAATGCAGCTTCGAAGTTGAGCTCCGAAATTTCACATCTGACTTACCTATCCGCCTACACGCTCTTTACACCCAATAAATCCGATTAATGCTTGCACCCTCCGTATTACCGCAGCTGCTGGCACGGAGTTAGCCGGTGCTTCTTTACCAGGTACCCTCAAATTGAGCAATTATTAGTTACTCTCTCTTGTTCCCTGGCGAAAGGACTTTACAACCCGAAGGCCTTCATCGTCCACACGGCGTCGCATCGTCAGGCTTTCGCCCATTGCGAATGATTCTCGACTGCAGCCTCCCGTAGGAGTCTGGGCAGTGTCTCAGTCCCAGTGTTGGCGGTCAACCTCTCAGTCCGCCTAGACGTCTTAGCCTTGGTGCGCTTTTACCACACCAACAAGCTGATACCCCATGAGCCGCTCTCTTTCCGTAAGGCCCTAAGGGTCCCCTACTTTGAAGATGCCGGGCTGCCCCGGACCTTCTCATTCGGTATTAGCGGTCGTTTCCAACCGTTATTCCCAGGAAAGAGGTGCGTTACTCATGTATTACTAACCCTTTCGCCACTAAGTAGCAAGCTACTTCGTTCGACTTGCATGCCTCATCCACGCCGTCAGCATTCAATCTGAACCAGGATCAAATTCTCATTGAAAATTTAATCTTTTATCTAGCCTGAGCTAGATTGATTTTCGAATACTATATGATTATATCATGTGTTTCGAGTTAAAGTTTGATAGGGGCATATTGAAAATACATTCAATACGCTCAAACCTTAAGCTTTGTCACTTCAATTTCGCTGTCAAGATAACTTTTGAAGCCTTGTAGGCTTTTGTTTTCTTTTCTTATGCTGTTTTAGCTCGAGAAAGAATACAAGACAATACAACAGGACCAATTTTTACGCAAACGATTTTGTTTTTTTCTGCTTTTTCTTTTTTTTTCTCTTAAGAAATTTTGCCTTTAGAGTTTGTTATGAGCAGGGTTTTGTACAACAAAAAAGCTTTTTGACCCTAAAAAATCATAGGAATAATTCCTGCTAAAAGGATGTTTACGAGCCTATCAATTCATAATTTAAGTCAATGGATGTTTTATTCAAATCTGGCTCAAGTTAGGTTGAGGTAGGGTGGTTTTGGTGAGATTTTTTTGATGAATTTTAACTTCTTAAAAACCGAAACCATCATCCGTTAGACTCGATGGTTGCATCAATTCCAATCATTAATTGCAAATCAAACGAGTCAATAGAAAGCAGAAATTCATTTTCATTTTTGCGCCGTAGTTCTTGAACAATCTCTCCATCTGGAGAAAAAACGATCCCTTTCCAGTCAGAGATATTCTTATGAGCTAGAACTAAAGTTAACCCTTATAACTAAAGTTGGCTTGTCCTGACTTAAAATCTTTCTCAGTATTTCTTCTGTTCGGCTTGAGTTAAAGCGATGTCTGCATCCTGATCTCATTTGAGTTCAAAGATGCAGATAGCCTTGTTGGTTTCACAGGCAATATCGATTCTAGAGATAAATGTAGCAGAGCATTCCAAGAAAATAGCCAATAAGGACGGGAATACTCATCTTTTTTAGATAGGAGAAAAAGTCAACCTTTTCAAGTCCCATTAGAGCAACGCCCGCAGAAGATCCCATCACGAGAATACTTCCTCCTGTTCCAGCGGCGTAGGCGATCATCAACCAAAGTGGAGAATCGGTTGGAATGGTTTGAAGATCGTACATCCCCATGGTTGCGGCAACGAGAGGGACATTATCAACGATAGCGGATACGACACCGATCACGGTAGCAATAATGGCTTCATTTCTAACATGTTGATTCAGCCACTGCGCCGCCCCATTTAAAATGCCTGTCGATTCTAATGCATTAACACTTAGAAGAATTCCCAAAAAAAAGAGAATGCTAGACACATCGATCTTCGTTAGAATATGAGGGACGCGGAGGTGATGTCTTTGTTCTTCATGGCGATGATGCATAATATCGGTAATGAGCCACATAACCGAAAGAGAGATCAACATTCCCATGAAGGGAGGAAGTCCTGTAACTGCTTTGAAAAGAGGAACAAAGAGGAAAAGAATGATCCCAACAAAGAAGACCAGTTTTGCACCGGGTTCTAATCGCTCATCTCTGAAATCAATTTCTGATTTTAGGAAGCTACCTTTGAGAGTAAAAGTAAAGATGAGCAGCGGAAAAAGCATCGATACCAAGCTTGGCAAAAAAAGGTCAACAATTACTTTGGTTGTTGTAATTTGCCCTCCAATCCAAAGCATCGTTGTGGTCACATCTCCGATAGGGGTCCATGCACCTCCAGCATTTGCTGCAACAATTACCATGCAAGAATAGATAAACCGTTCATGTTTGTAAGGAATGAGTTTCCTTAAAATAGAGATCATCAAAATGGTTGTCGTCAGGTTATCGAGAACAGCAGACAGAAAAAAGGCAATGAAACAGGTGATCCATAACATCTTCTTTTTTGATTTCGTATGAAGATGATGAATAAACGTATTAAACCCCTTGTGAGAATCAATGAGCTCAACCATTGTCATTGCGCCTAAGAGGAAAAAGAGAATTTGCGAGACATCACTCAAGTGGGTATTTAAAAAGGTTAAACTGGTGTGGAGTGGCTTAGGGTCTCCAACAAAATAGATGAGCCAACAAATAACGGCCATAACAAGACTCACTGCCGTTTTATTGACGTGAATCAAAAATTCAAGAATGATGGCAGCATAACCAATACAAAAAATAGCAATGAGAAAATTATGAGAAAGTGTAAAAATATCTGTTTCCATGCAAACACCGCAGAAAGCCTAACAGCTCCCTTCTTAGAACTCAAGTTTTGGAATAACGCAAAGAACAATAGTTTGCAATGAAGCGATGTTCAGTGCTTAAGTCAGAGATATAGCTAAGTTGTTTTAAAAGTAGGGTGATTTTCGAAAAAGATCAGCTTAGTTTTATGTCTATAAGGGAAAATCAGCTGACAATTCCCCACCAAAACAGCGACAACATCTTTTATTGCTAAAACAAGGAATCGGTTTGGAATTCGACTAGAACTAAAAGAAGGAACCCCTTTTTTTGCCTTTACTCTTTAGACGATCCCAGCTTGAACGAGATCGTGCATCCGAATTAGTCCAACGAGACAGTTTGATTCAACCACAGGCATGACACTTACCCATTTCTTCGAATCTTTTTGCATCAATTTCAAAACCTCTAAAGCTTTTTTCCCTTTTTCTGTGGCAATGCAAGAAGGAGTCATCAACTCTTCCATGGTCTTTTCAAGCATTCGCGCAGGGTCTTTTTGCAGGGTCCGCCTTAAATCTCCATCGGTAAAAATTCCTCTGAAATTTTTTTCCTCATCAACAATTAAAAGACACCCACATTTTTTATTGGTTAGGGTGACGAGGGTCTCTCTCAGACGATCGCTCGGAGTGCAGATAGGAAGTCCTTCCCCTTTAACCATCAAATCTTCAACGGTAAAAGTAATTTTTTTACCGATCGTCCCTGCAGGATGATTTAGGGCATATTCATCAAGGCTAAATTGTTTCGCTTTCATCAAGGCTACAGAAAGAACATCCCCAAAGATGAGTTGAATTGCGGTTGAAGTCGTCGGCGCTAAATCAAAAGGACAAAGCTCTTTATTCAAAGGAAGATGAATTCCTAAATCGCAACTACTTAAAAGTTTTGACTTGGGATTGGAGACCCAAGCAACTGTTTTTGCTCCTTTTTTCTGCGCATAGGGAACCAAGCTCAATAGCTCTTTACTTTCTCCACTTTTACTGATACAAATGAGGATATCTTTTTTTGTGACAATCCCAATGTCTCCATGTAAAGCATTCATCGGAGGAAGATACAGGGCTTTGGTTCCTGTAGAAATCATAGTCAGCGCCAGTTTTTCAGCGATGATTCCACTTTTACCAACGCCTGTGAAAATCAGAGTCCCTTCGCAGTCCAAAAAAAGGTTAAAGATTTTTTCAGATTTCGTCGTTTCAATGTGATCGAAAAAACAATTCAGATTTCGCTGGTATTCTTCAAAGAGATCTTTTAACATCCTTTCTTCAATTTCTCGGTTGCTTAACCCTAATACAATATAATGCAAGCGATAATGATGCAAGGACTACCCTCTAAAAACAGCGTGAGAACTTGAAGAATTTTTTAAAGCAAACCAAAAAAAGGTTGTACCAGTGAGAAAAATGTTTCCAGCCCCAAAAAAAGAAAAACAAACTCTTCCTTTCATGTTACAAAAGCCATATAAAGAGGTAGTCAAGGAAAAAGTGGGGCATCTTTATGCTGGGGAAGAAAAAGAGCTTGATGACACTATTCAAAGGAAACTTGATTTTTGGTTTCTAACATTTGGAATAGAATTTCTTACAAAACGCTGCCCTGAATACATAGCAAAAATTGTTGTTGAGTCAAGCGACTTAACGCGAATATTAGAATGGGACATCTCTACCCATCCAAATAGAAGGGCTTCAGCATTTGTTACCGTCCCTTCCACTATCGTCTCCACATTTTCATCTAAAGATATCGCTGGATGCTTATTAGGAATACAATTGGAATCAAGCCATGAAAGAGTTGCTAGAGAACAAATTAAAGATGCTATCGAAGCGTGCGGTGTGGGTTTTGAGCTGCTCGATGCTTTCTACAGATGCCATCTCGATAAATCTTCGGTTGACATCTTTTACTTTGAAATAGGTCGCCAAGAAAACGAAGTAGAACACCCTATGGATCTTTCTCTTTTCGAAAAAACCTTCTTAAAAAAGATCGAAACTCGTATTCAAGTGCTCGTTCCTACTCTTTTTATGCAAAGGAATGAAGAAGAGATGATGAAGAACCTCTTAGTGCTCCGAAAGGAGGCTTATGCTGTTCAAGATACTCCTCAAGTGATGATTCTTTATGATCAGCATACCACTCAAGAAATAACGTTCACTATCATCTTAGCCAGAGTTAAAAAAAAGGATGATCCTCGTATCCAAGATGTAGTAAAGTTAAACAAAGAAAATGAAAACTATATTCAAGGGCAGGTCTATTCTTTAGAAGACCTTCCTGAAGAGAGGACTATAGAGGGAAATATTTTTCAAATCCGATTAAAGAATCTTTCAAGGTTTCAAAAGAAAAACGGTTCCATTGATTACTTCTTGTCACGGAAACAGATTGTCGCATGTCTTCAAGCAAGTCTAGGAGAGATTCGTGATTATAATGGGGGTCTATTTTTCATGCAGGATAAGAAACTTGAAGAGTTAAAAAAACTATTTCCTGAAGAAGCAGCTCACTCCTTTGAAAGGCTGAAAACCTTTTTTTATTCTCTGCGGCCTATAGAAGAGCAGGCAACGCTTCCGATAGAGTTACTTACTCATTTCTTTAAGCTCTTTCAAGGGCTTATCGCAGAGGAGCAACTGCAGTTGCTTACAGAGACTTGTGATTTAACACTCATCATTGCATTTAAATGCGTGGATAAAAAAAAGTTTTTTACAGATGAAGAACCACTCTTAAAGAGTAAGATTTCGTATGAAACAATCGTTTGTTCAAAATGGTCTTATGGAAACTCGTTATTTAAAGGCTTTATTCTTAGCTTTGATACGATTAATGATTTGCAAAAGTATGAAAAAGAAGTTCGAGAGAGACTGACTCAAATGTCTAGCTGCAAGGCGCCGCAGGAAAAAATCCTCTATATTAATGATGAATTTAATCGATTTGATTTCGATCCTAGACTGAGTGGAACGAATCAATCGATCATGATCAATAATCTTCTTTTCGAGGGGTTGACTCGAATCAACAAAAAAAAAGAAGTTACTATGGCATGTGCTGAGTCTTATCAGCTCTCGTCAGATGAAAAAACTTATACGTTTCAACTAAAAGAGCTTCGTTGGTCAAATGGAGAGCCCTTAATAGCGGACCATTTTGAATATGCTTGGAAGAAAATCTTAGCTCCAGACTCCAAGACGATTTTTGATTATCCGCTTCATGTTATTTTGAACGCACAACCAGCTAAAGAAGGAAAGGTTCCTCTGGACGCCGTGGGAGTAAAGGCTCTTAGCAACACCCAACTAGAGATACAACTAAACCATCCTGTTCCTTATTTTTTGGAGCTTCTTGCTCACCCTCTATTCTCTCCTATCTACCCAGACTCAGATGCAAAGGATCCTAATTGGGCTTGTGGGAAGCACTCTCACTTTGTGTGTAACGGACCTTTTAGACCGCAGGTGCCTCGCCCTTTTTGTAGATCTGAATTTGGGAAAAATCCCTATTTCTGGAATAAAGAAGCGGTTGTATTAGAGAGGCTTTCAATATTGGATATTAACACAAAACAAGCTTTAAAGCTGTTTAAGAATCAACAACTGGATTGTCTAGGGACTTCTTTTGGAATTTCAAAACAAAAATTTATAGAGTATTCCGATGGAATAAGCGATTTACCGGTATCAAAAGTCTTTTGGTGTTGTTTCAATATAAAATCTTTCCCATTGTCCAATAAAAAAATACGACAAGCTTTTTTCTATGCAGTAAATCGGCAGAAGATAATCAAAGGAATTAGAAGCAAAACTGAACCTGCTTACTCTCCTCTTTCAAAAGAAACCACCTCATTTTCTCCAACAAAATATGTAGAGATAGAAAATAAAGAAAAAGCTAAACAATTCTTTGCACAAGGACTTAGAGAGCTCGGAATTTCAAAAAAAGCCTTCCCTAAGATCACGATTACCCTTTTTGACACCGACATTTCTCGTAAGGTTATGTGTAATTTCAAGAAACAAATCAAAGAGTCACTAGGTATTCAACTTTCACTGTTAAAACTTGATCCCAACGAGGCATTACACAAACTAGAGAGGGGAGATTATGAAATTAGTGCCCTAAGATGGAATGGATGGATCAACGATCCCTTGTATACTCTAGAATTATTCAACAAGCAAGGTAACGGAACCCATTTTACTAATTGGGAAAATCCTCAATATCAATCTTTAATTAAAATGGCCCGGACAGTGAAAAACCAACAAAAAAAAAGTGAAATATTATCGAAGGCTGAAAAAGTATTGATTGATGACTATGTCGTCCTTTCTCTTTTTTATGAACAAGATATTGAAATGAACAATTTTAAGTTCGAGATTGATCATCTAAACCAACTGAATGTGATAGCTTGACTTTATTGAAAAAATAATTTTCTCAGATTTGAGGCTCCCTCTCATCAGTATAATATAGATCCATACTGTTAGAAGCGTTTTGCACCTGATCTGACCTTACGACTTTTTGAGTTTCCATTTTCTTCGGAAAAAACTTTTCTCCATACAGTCGTTTTAATCTTGAGAAATTTGTCTTAAACCGACGTCCTTTTCGAGTCTCCTGTTCAGTGATCCTCAGATTTTTCTTACTATTGCTTTTTTCCCACTCCTTTGGTTTCAAAGGAGGCTGCGTTCCTTCTGAATAGCTCTGCAGATAGATGAGAGTAGAGCTTGAAAGATTTACTCAAAATCTTCAGTATGTTGTTCTGATCTTTATTTCTTTATTATAGGATTCAAAAATGAAAATTCTCGCTCTTCTCGCTATGCTCTTATCCATACAAGGCTGTATCAAGAAAAAAGTCGTTCCTCAACAGAAACTAAATGTTTCTTTTACTAATCCAATACGTACACTAAATCCAAGTTATGCGGGTGAGCTGCCAGCATGCTATGTAGTCAGTATGCTTTTTGAGGGACTGACAAGAGTCGATGAAAAAGGAAACATTGCCCTAGCAGTTGCAGAAAAATATACTGTTTCAGAGGATTCTAAAACATACACTTTTATGCTTAGAGATACTTTTTGGAGTGATGGGACACCAGTCACGGCCTATGATTTTGAATATGCTTGGAAGAAATGTATCGATCCGAAAACTGGTAGCCGCGGAGCGCAGCTTTTTTATATTATAAAGAATGCAAAACTCGTTACACAAAGACAAGCTCCTATGAGTCAAGTGGGACTGAAAGCTCTTGATCCCTACACTCTCGAAATCAAACTTGAATATCCTATTCCCTATTTACTTGATCTCTTAGGGAGGGTCGTTTACTTCTATCCTATCCCAAAACACTTAGATAAAACAGATCCCAGCTGGATCCACCGAACCGATCAGACGTTTGTTTCCAATGGTCCTTTTAAATTAAAAAAGTGGAAACAGCAAGAAGAGTTAATAGTTGAGAAAACCCCCTCCTACTGGGATCAGCAACATGTTTCTCTTCCAGAAATAAGCATCAGTTTTATTGGAGATGAGAGGACTCAACTCTATCTGTACGAAAAAGATCAACTCGATTGGATTGGAGCTCCTCTAAATAACATTCCTCAGCAAGCTTTAAAAACCCTTCAGCAACAGGTGGGTCACTCTCGTTTGGATGCTGGAGGATTTAATTGTTTCCTTCTCAATAATAAAGCTTTCCCATTCCGTAACAAAAAAATGCGCCAAGCCTTTTCTTATGCACTGGATCGGCATGCAATTGTGGATCATATTTTGGGTGGAAATGCGATCCCGGCATATGGAGTTGTTTCACCCTTTTTCGCTTTAGGAAATTCTGCTTGCTTTGAGGATAGAAAGTTTGATGAAGCCAAAAGACTCTTTAACGAGGCTTTAACAGAGGAAGGGTTAAACCTTAAAACCTTTCCTGGTTTAACAATTCGGTATGCTACTGGTTCTGAAGTATTTTTTCAGATCGTACAAATAGTTCAGCAAGTTTGGGAGCAAACTTTTGGAATCAAAGTCACTTTATCCCCATCAGATTTTTCCACCCATATCAATGCAGTTCAAAAGGGAGACTACCAGATCGGAGCGATAGGGTGCGATTTTACTATAGATCCTATCTACATACTCCAAACCTATAAATATAGTGATGACGTGATGAATCTAAGCAATTGGGAGGCCCAAGAGTATATCGATCTACTCGAAGCCTCAAATTATGAAACGGACTTTGAGAAGCGAAAAGCACTTCTCATTGCAGCTGAAAAATTTCTAATGGATGCGATGCCTATTATTCCTCTCTATTACAGAGCAATGGAATTTTCTAAAAAACCACGCCTTACTGGAGTCGTTTTTTCAAATGGAGATGTAGACTTTAAATTCGCTCGTCTTTCCCATTAGAGAAGAGCGCTTCTTCAGCATTAAGCACTTTGGAAAGATCGTATTCTGAGAGTCTCAACACAAATTTTGGGGCGTTATAAACGCCCTCTGTTGAAAAGACCTTGACTGACAACCATGTCATCCTTTCTCTTTTTTATAGACAGGATTATGCTATTGAATCATTTTAATTTG
>JASJDV010000048.1 GCA_030064985.1 Simkaniaceae bacterium
TCTCTTACTTCAAACAAGGGTTGAGATACATTCTAGAAGCTATTATCTATCTCAGAAAAATCGAGCCCTTATGGAAATATTTGAATTTTGTCAGGTGTTAAGGAAGTAGAATATAAAAAACTTTACTAAAAACTTTCGATAGGATTAAGTACATTGTTAAAAACACTAATGGTGAATAGATGAGAACCTTACTTTTATTTTTTTGCTTCTTACTTGCAAGTAGCTGCGGCAAGAAGGAGACCGTGTCCAATAAAAAAGCGCTAAATCTTCCCTTTTCTCCTATAACTACATTAAGTCCAACAACTGCAGGCGATATTTCGACATCCTGTGTAGTCCGCATGCTCTTTGAGGGACTGACAGGAGTGGATGCACACGGAAATACTGTGTTGGCAGGTGCAGAAAAATATACCGTTTCAGAGGACTTTAAAACATACACTTTTACGCTCAGAGAAACTTTTTGGAGTGATGGCATGCCAGTCACGGCCTATGATTTTGAATATGCATGGAAGAAATGTATGGATCCAAAAACGGGCAGCCGCTCTGCGCAGTATTTTTATATTATAAAGAATGCAAAACTCGCTGCGCAGGGAAAATCTCCTTTGAGTGAAGTGGGGATCAAAGCTCTTGATGCCCAGACTCTCGAAATCGAACTTGAATATCCTGCTCCCTATCTATTTGATCTCTTAAAGAGGCCTTGTTTTTTTCCCATTCCCAAACACTTAGATGAAGTCGATTCTAGCTGGATCCACCGAACAGATCAGACGTTTGTCTCCAACGGTCCTTTTAAATTAAAAAAATGGGAACCGCAAGAAAAGCTAATACTTGAGAAAAATTCCTCTTATTGGGATCAGCAACATGTCTCTCTTCCAGAAATAAGAATCAGTTTTATTGAAGATGGGATGACACAATTTTATCTGTATGAAAAGGGTGAATTCGATTGGATTGGAGAGCCTATAAGTCATATTCCTCTGGAAGCATTAGAAACCGTTCGGCAACAGGTGAATCACTCTTGTTTGATCTCCGCGGCAGTTTATGCTTTTTTTCTCAATAATAAAACCTTTCCATTCTATAACAAAAAACTGCGCAAAGCCTTTTCCTATGCACTGGACCGGAAGGCAATTGTGGATCATATTTTAGGTGGAAATGTGATTCCGGCCTATGGAGTTCTTTCCCCTTTTTTCGGCTTAGGTAACTTTGCTTGCTTTGAGGATAACAAGCTTGATGAAGCCAAAAGACTCTTTAACGAGGCTTTAAGAGAGGAAGGGTTAACCCTTGCAACCTTTCCTGGTATAACACTTAGATATTCCAATAGTCCTGAACAATTTTCTCAGGTTGCGCAAACGGTTCAGCAGATTTGGCAACAAACTTTTGGAATCAAAGTCACTTTGTCCTCATCAGACTGGCCTGTCCATGTCAGTATGGTTCAAAAGGGAAACTATCAGATCGCACTGACAGGGTTTCATTTTAATATAGACCCTATTTACACGCTCCAAATCTTTAAATATAAGCATGACCTGGTAAATATGGCCAATTGGGAGTCCCAAGAGTATATCGATTTACTCGAAACCTCAAATTATGAAACGGACGTTGAGAAGCGGAAATGCTTGCTCATTGCAGCTGAAAAAATTCTCATGGATGCGATGCCTATTATCCCTATCAATTATCGAACAGTAGAATTTTCTAAAAACCCACGCCTTATTGGAGTCGTTTTCTCAAAAGGAGATGTATATTTTAAATTTGCTCGTTTTTCCGAATAAGGGAGAGTGCTTCGGAAGAGATGGTATTTTAAGAGTCTCAACACAAATTTTGGAGGTCAATCTCTCCGTGGCGTCTAGGTTTTCCTACCTTGCTTTTCTTTGCTGACAATCATTGTCTGACTCTTTCCTCACCTTCATTCCCTAAAAGTATGCGTTCCATTGTGATTCCTATACTGACCCGTCTTTCTCACTCTTACGGCTAGGGGAAAAACTCCTTTTTTAGCCATGGATTTCAGAAAAAATTTCAGCCTAAAATTCATATCTCTTTAAATATTGATGCTTCTTTGCTATGAAAAGGGATGATGGCAGAAGATGAAGTAACGAAAATCTCTGGGGTATCGCAAGATGCTCGGATGCATGATACGCAAAAGGCGGCAGCAAAACAAAAGCTTGCTCGGATGGAGGCGCGCCAGGTGGGAAGTCAAGCGAATATGGAAGAAGCTAGAGAGTTGATGTTTTTCAATCCGTTGGCGATGAAAAGAAAATTCGAAACGCTTAATAAAAAAGCAAAAAAATCCCCTGAGGGACAAAAAATCCTCAAATCAGAAGAAGAAAAAGGGGCCGGTACTAGAGAAGGTTCTGCTGTTGAAGAAATTGCGGAAGAGTACTCCCAAAGAAATCCTGAGCTTCAAAAGAAAACATTGATTCATCTCCAACAAGAGATGAAACCAGACGCTACGCCTAAGCAAATTCTCGAAAAACTGCAAAAAACCTACACGGATAAAGCTCTAGCTGATGAAGCCATCGATTTCTTAATCGAAACGGCTGAAACCAAAGAAGAGCTTAAGAAAAAATATATTCAGGCCAAAGGGACGTTTAATACTAGCTATAAATGGGAAATTCAGGCAGGAAGAAATATTGGCCCTCAAGCTCGAACCTTTTCTGAAAAGGGGTTAGGAAGTCCAACGGCCCTACGTGATTTGTACCGCGATATCACTGGGAATCCTCGTTCTCCCCACAAACTTTTTGAAGAACTTGTCGAGACGTTTACGTTTTCAGACATGAAAAATATCATCGACTTTATTCTTCATGCGTTGGGAACCGATATGAAAGCTAAAGGGCCCTCAATTTCTAAAGCAGAACTCCAACGTCTTTTTAGCGAAGCACGCACTATGCAAGCCATCTTAGGGGTTTTTCGTTTCTTTTTTGGGCGCATGAAAATGATCAAAAGACAGTTTGATCGGTTTGACCTTTCAATGCCCAGCCAGATTAATTTTGAAGTATTAGCACGCCTTTTAATGCAATTGATTCAAGAGCGCTATCCCACTCCAGATCACATCTTAAAACAGGCTTTTACCCTAGGGATCGCTGAAGAACTCGCTGCTCAAGTTAGTATCTATACGCAATATCGCGATGCTATGCGTCATATTTCTCCGAAACTTTTTAAGTCCGAACGACACCGTCAAGAAATCCTAATGATTATTATGGAAACACTCAGTGACTTAGAAGATGGGCTAAGGGAGGACGAGGATGAAGATAAGGAGTAAAATCTAATGGATAAATTTCAGGAACTTATTTGGGACCTAGGTCAGCTCATTGAACTCCCCCTCCACATTGATAAAAATCATGCCTGCAACCTCCTTTTAGATGAGAATCTTGAAGTTCAAATGCAAATGGATAAGGATCAAGAAAACGTACTCATCTGTGCTTTTCTCGGCGCTATTTCTCCTGGTCGTTTTAGACAAAACGTTTTAAAAGAGGCCCTAAAAGTGAATGGGCAGTATCACCCCTTTGGTTCTTTGGCCTTTTATGAAAAGAAAAATATGTTGATTTTGCACCAATTCATCCCTGCAGAAAAAGTAAATGGAGAGAAACTGGTGAAGTCTCTTGAAATCTTTATCGAAGAAGCTGAAGAATGGAGACGCGCTCTAGCAAGCGGAGCAACGGCCCCTATCAAGTATCATAGCGTTGCATCGAACCCCCCACCCTTTATGAGATGAAACTACTCGATACAAAAGCTGGCAAAGGGTGGAAGAAAATTGGAGTTCGACACCACCATGGAATCCAGATCCCTCTCCTTTCTCTTTGGACCAAGAAAAGTTGCGGAAATGGGGAAATTCTTGATCTGATCCCTTTGATCGATTTTCTTGCAGACGTTGGAATGGATATCCTTCAACTCCTTCCTCTCAATGATTCTGGAGCAGATCCCAGTCCCTACAATCCTCTATCATCTACTGCGATTCATCCTATTTATCTCAGTCTCCATGCTCTTCCTTATTTGAGTTCGCCTCTCCCCCATTTTAATAGTGAAACCAAGCGTCTTCCTTACGGAGACATTTTGGAGCAGAAGCTTGAGTTTCTACAAAGCTATGTCGCTGAAGTTGGAGGCCGCATCCGATCTGAAGATGGGTATCAAGATTTTATCAAAATGAGTACCCACCTCTATGATTATGCTTTATATAAAGTTTTGAAGGAGAAAAACAAAAGTCCTAGTTGGGAAAGTTGGCCTAAGGAATTTCGAAAGACCTCAAAGCATGGGCGTAAGCTATTGAGAAAAAAATGCGAAAAGGAGCTTTCCTACCATCTCATCATCCAATACCTATGCCACCTCCAATTAAAAAGGGTCAAAAAACATGCTGAAAAAAAGGGGGTTTTTCTTAAGGGAGATATCCCGATTCTTGTGAGTCCTGATAGCGCGGATGTTTGGGCCCACCAAGAATTTTTTGATCTTGATTTAAGAGTTGGAAGTCCTCCGGATCTTTTTAATCCGCACGGTCAACTGTGGAAGTTCCCCCTTTATAAGTGGAATATCATAGAGGAGAATCATTTTGCATGGTGGCATCAAAGGATCACGGTTGCTGCAAAGTATTTCCACCTGTACCGACTTGACCATATCTTAGGTTTTTTTCGCCTGTGGGCCGTTCCTAAAGGAGAGCCTCCCGATAAAGGACACTTTGTTCCAAACGACCCCTCTATTATGGAGGTTCAGGGAAGAAAATTATTGGAAACACTCCTCTCTTTTTCTGATCTGCTCCCCATTGGGGAAGATTTGGGAGATCCTCCTCCTTTTGTTCGAACCATCATGCAGGAATTAGGAATCCCTGGAACAAAAATTTTTCGTCGCTATCGGAAGTGGAAAACGGATCGTTCTTTTGTTCCTTACGCCGATTACATCCCCGCTAGTATCTCTTGTGTTTCTACGCACGATATTGAAACGGTCACCCTATGGTGGCAGCGATTCCCTGAGGAAGCAAAAGATTATGCAGCTTTTAAAAGTTGGTCTTATGAAAAAGACCTTTCTCAAAAAAATCTAAAAGAAATTCTTTACGATAACCACCACTCTGGAAGTCTTTTCCACGTGAATCTTTTCCAAGAATATTTAGCCCTTATGCCGGAACTCACCTGGGAAAATCCTGAAGATGAATGGATCAATATCCCGGGAACAGAAACTTCCTTTAACTGGACCTACCGCTACCGCTTTCCTTTAGAGACTTTAGTAAAATCGAAAAAACTCAAAGAAAACATCGCAGCGATTCTTGCTTAGCTCATCGCCTTATGCTATTGTCATGCTTATGAAAGTTCTCCTGTTTTTCCTCCTTCCGACACTTTTTTTAACAGCAGAGATTTCTGATGCTCACCTAAGCACTCTTTATCATAGTTTAAATCCTAAATCCATCTCAGAGCTTTTTGCCTTCTACTCCCTTTACCCCCAGGCTAAAGAAGGGCAACAGGCCCTTTCAGATGCATGGGAACTCATGCATAAACACCGAACAGAAAAGTATCCCATAAAAAAGAATCTCCTTCTTCCCGCAATGGAAATTGATGCGATTCTCTCTTTGGTCAATCAACAACCTTTCGAAACAGCTATTGAGCTTTCAGAGCAGCAGCTTGAAATGATCGAAATGATTTCTGACCATCTTTCCAATAGAAAGCTTAAGGGGCACTCTCTATGGAAAAAAGAAGAACTTTTCACACTTGCTCCCGAAGAAGTCGATCTTTCTCGTGCCCTTCTTTTGTATCAGTTTGAAGATGATCCCTTGAAAGTGCGACACTATGAAGCAACTTTGGATCTCATTGCCCTGCAAATTCTTGCCCACTTACCTGTTGGTGCAACGGATCTTGAGAAAATAGATGCGATCAGCCATTTTATTTTCTATGAAAAGCGCTTCCGTTTCCCCCCCCATTCGATCTGGGCAAAGGATATCGATACCTATACTTTTCTTCCCTCAGTTCTTGATCGTCGTTTAGGGGTTTGTTTAGGGGTTTCTATCCTCTATCTTTCTATTGCAGAAAGGCTCGATCTCCCTTTAGAAATTATTACCCCTCCAGGCCATATCTATCTTCGCTACCGGCAGGGAGAAGAGACGTTAAATATTGAAACAACTGCGCGCGGAATCCATGTTCCCGATCGGATGTATTTGGGAATCAATACACGAAAACTCCAAGAGAGAAATACAAAAGAGGTGATTGGTTTAGCTTTTATTAACCAAGCCTCTGTTGCTTGGCAAAAAGGTGACTATCAAACAACAGTTGAGCTTTATGAAAAAGCCCTTCCCTTTTTGCCCAATGACTCTACTTTACACACACTTTTAGGCTATAACTATCTCTTTGTCGGAAAAGAGAAAAAAGGGAGAAAACTGTTAAATCAAATCAAAGATTATCCTGTTGATTTTGCTGTTACGCAAGATACGACCCCTGAAGATTATCTAAAGGGAAAAGTCGATGCCGAAGGGATCAAAACGATCTTTCTACACGTCGATGAAACCAGAGCGTCTATCCTTGAGAAACAAGAGAAACTTCTCAAGGTTCTAAAGAAGTTTCCAGAGTTTCGAGAGGGCATGCTACAACTCGCCATCACCTATCTTCAACTCGGACGAGGTGGAAAAGCTTTTGAAACTCTAAATCGGTATCACGGTTTGGATCCCAACTCCCCCGTTGTTGAGTACTACCTTTCTATTATTGCTTTAAATCGATTGCGCTATTTTCAGGCATGGCAACATTTAGACGCTGCAGAAGCTTTGACAAAAAAACGTGACCATGCGCCGCGCTGTCTCAAGGAGCTGCGCCGCGCCCTTCGTTGCCTTCATCCCGACCCTCAAGATAAACCTAAACAATTTCTTCAGCAAGATTGTAAAAACCTCCGGAATCTGGACCCTTCCCACAACAGCTCAGAGTCTTGACTCTTATCATCTTTCAAGTTAAGATGTAATTAACTATGATTACTTATTCCTTTTAAATCAGAGCTTCAAATTTCAAGGGAAGATAGTTTGGAGGTAGTATGAACCCGCAATTCACAGAGTCCACCGCTAAGGTCCTTTCTCAAGCCGTTCAAACTGCAACAGAGCGTCACCATACTGAGGTCACAGAGCATCATGTCCTTTTTGCTTTTTTTCGAGATGAGACCGGCTATTTTCGCACGCTATGCCATGCCCTTAAATTAGATCCCGCCCCTCTTGTTTCTGATCTGCAAAAAAAATTCGACTCTCTCCCTACCTTCTCTGGAAAAAGTGTAGAACCCAATCTTAGTGTATCGCTGAATAAACAAATCAATAGCGCCCACACCCTCATGCAAAAATGGGGGGATACTTATATGAGTAGCGATCACTTTTTCTACATTTTTTGGGAAACTTCCGAAGATCCTTTCACAAGCTGGAAAAAGAAATCTGGGCTTACTCTCAAACAAGTTAAAGATAAAATCAAAGAAGTCCGCGGAGAACAAAAAATGGATAGTCCTAGTAGCGAAGAAAATCTCCAATCTCTGGAAAAATATTGTAAAAACCTCACGACTCTTGCCAAAGAGGGAAAACTCGATCCTGTCATTGGAAGAGATGAAGAAATTCGTCGAACCATTCAGGTCTTGTCACGTCGCACAAAAAATAACCCTCTTTTAATTGGGGAACCTGGCGTTGGTAAAACAGCTATAGCAGAAGGCCTTGCGCACCGAATCATTCAAGAAGATGTTCCCGATTCGCTCAAAGGAAAAAACCTCCTTGCTCTGGATATGGGAAGTTTAATCGCAGGAGCAAAATACCGAGGTGAATTTGAAGAGCGATTGAAGGCTATTTTAAAAGAAATTGAAAAATCTGAAGGGCAAATTCTCCTATTCATCGATGAAGCCCACACCCTGATTGGAGCTGGAGCCACAGAAGGAGCCATGGATGCTGCCAACCTTTTAAAACCCACTTTAGCTCGAGGAACGCTCCATTGTATTGGCGCAACAACTCTTGCTGAATATCAAAAATACATCGAAAAAGATGCCGCTCTCGAACGTCGTTTTCAACCTGTCCTTGTGCAAGAACCCTCCGTTGAGGATGCGATGACAATTCTAAGAGGTCTCAAGGAAAAGTATGAAAACTATCACGGCGTTAGAATTACTGAGGATGCGATTTATTCAGCTGTGACACTCTCCTACCGCTATATTACTGATCGTCAACTTCCGGACAAAGCAATCGATCTCATTGATGAAGCCGCATCGATGATCCGGATGCAAATCGGAAGTCGTCCCCTACCGATCGATACACAGGAACGTGCTTTAAGCTCTCTCATCGTGAAACAAGAGGCTCTCAAGCGAGAAAAAACTCCTGCTTCAAAGGCTGAAGCAAGAAAACTTGAAAAAGAAATTGCCATCACAAAAGAAGAGTTAAACACGCTCAAAGAACGGTGGAACCAAGAAAAGAAAAGTTTAGAGGAACTTAGAGAGAAAAAGGAAAAGCTTGAAAAACTCCGCTTTCAAGAAGAGGAAGCCGAAAGAAGTGCAGACTTCAACAAAGTTGCTAAGATCCGCTACAGCGTTATTCCTGAGGTCGAAAAAGAAATTGCTGCTGCAGAAACGGCCTTAAAGGGAAAAGAAGGACGTCTATTGCAAGAAGAGGTAGATGAGCACCTGATTGGTGAAATTGTTGCTAAATGGACGGGAGTTCCCATCAGCAAAATGCTTGAGGGAGAAGCAGAAAAACTGCTACATTTAGAATCTACTTTGCACCAACGCGTTGTTGGACAAGAGATTGCTGTCGAAGCGGTTAGCGAAGCCATCCGTCGCTCACGCGCCGGGTTAAGTGATCCCCATCGTCCCATGGGAGCTTTTCTCTTTGTTGGACCGACAGGTGTTGGAAAAACAGAACTAGCAAAAGCTTTAGCAAAAGAGCTTTTTAGCCAAGAAGAAGCGATGATCCGCCTCGACATGTCCGAATACATGGAAAAACACAGCGTTGCAAAACTGATTGGTTCCCCTCCAGGATATGTCGGATATGATGAAGGAGGACAACTCACAGAAGCGATCCGTAGACGCCCTTATTCTGTGATTCTTCTCGATGAAGTCGAAAAAGCCCATCCCGATGTCTTTAACATCCTCCTACAAATCTTCGATGATGGCAGAATTACAGATAGTAAAGGGAGAACGGTTAACTGTAAAAATGCCCTCTTTATCATGACCTCAAACTTGGGTAGCCAACAAATCCTTTCCCACACAGAAAAACTTACCAAAGAAACGGTTCTTTCTATTTTAGATCCTGTGATGCGCGCTCATTTCCGTCCTGAATTTATCAATCGTCTTGACGAAATTCTCCCCTTCCTTCCCCTTCAAGAAAAAGATATAGAGAAAATTGTCCTCATCCAACTAAGCCAAGTTAGTAAACGTCTATTGGATAAAGATATTATCTTAGAGTGGAGCCCAGATGTTCTAGCCTATCTTGCAAAAGAAGGGTATGATTCAGTTTTTGGAGCCCGTCCCCTTAAACGGCTGGTTCAAAAGACAGTGGTCAATAAGCTTTCCAATGCGCTTCTCAAAGGAGAAATTAGCACGGGAGACCACATACAACTACACTATTTAGAAAATACCTTAATGTATCGAAAGCAGGCGAAGCAACCACAAATGATTTCTTAGCTCACCTTATGCACTAAGAATAAGAAGATAAGTGCATGCTTTCGATCCACAGAGTGATCGCTACCGAAAAGGCCGCTCTCCTCTAGTGGGAAAAACGAGCAAATTTAAAATCTACAGCTCCTTTTACGCAAACAACTCCAACAAGGCGTGGGTTTTTAGAAAATTCTAATGCTTCATAATAGATCGGGATAATAGGCATCGCATCCATGAGAATTTTTTCAGCTGCA
>JASJDV010000016.1 GCA_030064985.1 Simkaniaceae bacterium
GTCATTTCTTAAACAGCGTCACAACACATATTGCCGATATCGATTATGGCACAATTATTACCTATCCTGGAAACTACGATGCTATGCTCGTTGCTAAAACAGCAGTCCAGGAACGCGCTGAACAAGATGTTAAATCTAAAGAAAAAAAGATTGCACACTTGAAAGAATTTGTCTCGAAGTTTGGAGCTGGAACACGTGCCTCTCAAGTTCAGTCGCGCATCAGGGAAATCAAGCGACTGCGACCTCAGGAACTAAAAAAATCCAATATTCAACGTCCTTATATTCGTTTCACCCCTCCTGAAAAACCCTCAGGAAAAGTTGTTCTTAAGGTTGAAGAAATTAGTAAAACCTTTGATGTCAATCGAGTCATCCATGACTTTTCTATTGAGGTCATGCGAGGCGATAAAATTGCTGTCATTGGAACCAATGGAATGGGAAAAACAACGCTTTTGCAGATGCTTGTCGGAAAGCTTAAGCCCGATTGCGGAACGATAGAAACAGGACATCAAGTCGATCTCGGTTATTTTCCGCAAAATCATGAGGAGCTCATCGATAAGTCAGAAAAAATCGAAGCATTCGATTGGCTGAAACGGTCTAACCCCGCTGCTTATGATCAAGAAATTCGTGGTGTTATGGGCAAAATGCTCTTTGGAGGTGACGATGCTTTTAAACAGATCTCTAAACTATCAGGTGGTGAAACCGCACGTCTTATTTTTGCAGCTCTTCTACTGCATAATCACAATACTGTAATTTTGGATGAACCCAATAATCACCTAGATCTAGAAGCTGTTTCTGCTTTGGGATGGGGGCTATCAGAATTTCAAGGAACTGCAATCGTTGCTACGCACGATCGAGATCTCATCAATGATTTTGCAACGAAGATCATTTCTTTAGAAAAAGAGGGCATTCATATCTTTGACGGAAACCTGGAAGCGTACCTTTCAGCAAAAACTTAATGTTTACGAAAGAAAAGTTTTTTTCTTTGAGCCTCCGCCGTCGACATAAAAACGCTGGACTGTACCTTAGAGGTCTTTATGAACAAAAACTTCCTGTAGATCTTCAGTACCGAGCCATGGAGCAATGGTTAACTCTTCCTCCAATCCAAGACACAGCTGAGCAAATGGCTGACCGCTTCCATCTTCATATGAAAAAGGCCTCGATTTCTATTCAAGAACGCGACTTTCTTGTCAATAAGCTTGATACTCTTTCTGCGACTCCTTTTGGTCCGATCATGATTTACCTTGAAGACCTCCGTTCTGCTTACAACATTGGAAATATTCTACGTACTGTCGAAGCTTTTCGGCTAGGGACTGTGATCTTTTCAGAAAATACTCCCTATGCCGATCATCCAAAAGTTCAAAAAACAGCAATGGGAACAGCGGGCATCGTTCCGGTGCATCAAGGAAATCTTTTTGATCTCAAAAAACCTCTAATTGCATTAGAAACAGTGGAAAATGCTCTTTCTATTTATGACTTTTCTTTTCCTCAAACCTTTTCACTCCTTTTAGGGAATGAAGAATATGGGTTGAAAGAAGAAACTCTGCGCCAAACAGATCATAGGGTTCAAATCTCTCTTTTGGGTTCAAAAAACTCTCTAAATGTTGCCAATGCTTTTGCCATTGCTGCAGGAGAAATCTCCAGGAAGAATTCTCGTGTTTAGTTATCGCAAAGACTAAGAAGTTTTGGGAGACATTCTCGTCACCTTATAGTAATAAAAATTTTATTTGGAATAGGTTCATCAGTTCTCTACTCCATGGGAAAAATTCGTATTGTCGTGAGGATGTAAAAAAGTTATAACAAAATTTTTAGTTGCTGTTGGAGGGTTGATGAAAATAAAAGTGGGTGCAAGAGGGTCTAAGCTTTCGAGAAAGCAAGTAGAAGAAGTGATGCAACAGCTGAAGGTCGATTATACAGTTGACTATCTGGAAACGATTGGAGACCTTGATCTGAAAAGCCCTTTAGGACCGATGGATAAGACCGACTTTTTTACCCGGGAAATTGATCAAAAGGTTTTAGATAGAGGTTGTGACGTAGGTATCCATTCAGCGAAAGATTTACCAGATCCTCTCCCAAAAGGGCTGCAACTCTTGGCATTGACAAGAGGAGTAGATTCAAGCGACAGCTTAGTGATCCGTGAAGGAAAGCAATTTAAGCACCTAAAAAAAGGGGCCATCATTGGCTCTTCTTCTTTTAGGCGTAATGAAGTGATCAAACGGTTGCGATCGGACCTTAAATGCATTGAAGTAAGAGGCGCTATTGATGTCCGTCTTGCAATGCTAGACCGCGGTGAAATTGATGGGCTTGTGGTTGCTGAAGCAGCTTTGATTCGTTTAGGATTAACTGCAAGAAATCGAATGATTCTCCCAGATAAAACAGCCCCTTTGCAAGGAAAGCTCGCTGTCATTGGTCGAAATAATGATAAAGAAATGGAAGCTCTTTTCCACCCAATTGATGGGAGACATAAAACAAAAGCCCTTTATTTAGGGCTTAATCCAAAGCATTATGAAAAAAAAGTGGTTCATCTACCCATTATTGAGATTAGTCCACGTTCTTTTGATGATCCTGCGATTGTGAGCGCATTTGCAGACATTCCAGACTATACGCACTTAATTTTTACAAGCAAAACAACTGTAGAGATCTTTTACAGGTATTTAGAAAAAAAGAGTTTTTCTTCAGCAGATCTCAATGGAAAAGAGGTGATTGCTGTTGGTAAAGTTACAGCAAAACATCTTCAAGAAAAGGAAATTAAGGTCGATAAAATTGCAGAAAACGAAACACAAGAAGGAATCATGCATCTTTTAGCCTTAGAGGATATGGATCAGTCCTACGTTTTTCTTCCTCAATCATCAAAAGCAAGGTGCGCTCTTTCGCAAACCTTAGTGCTCAGAGGGGTGCGACATCAACGGTGTATCTTATATGATACAAAGCCAAAAATTCCTTCTGTTAAGCCTCATTTAGAAAGTTTTGACGAAATAATTTTTACGAGCCCATCAACGATTGATGCTTTTAGAAAAATTTTTGGTAGGATCCCAATGGGTAAGAAAATCACTGCAGTAGGTCCGGTGACTCGCAGTAATTTAAGAGTTTATTTATAATATTTTGCGCGATCGAGGTTGTATTTTTTTAGTCAGTTTGGTAAACTCTTAATTCAAATAAACCGCCAATAGGTCGCTATGGGATTTTTAAGGCTTTTTACGCGGCATAAGCCAAAAATTAAAGTCGAAGCCACTAAAAAAGATGGGTTTAGTGGTTGGATCAAATGTACCAAATGTGAGGAAATGATCCATGCAAATGAACTCCAAGAGAATCATAATTGTTGTCCTAGGTGCGAGCATCACTACCGCTTATCAGCAGCTCAACGAGTAGATCTTCTTGCAGACGAAGAAACGTTTGAAGAGCTTTTTAACGAAGTCTGCCCCAAAGACCCCTTAAATTTTGTCGATTCAAAGCCTTATATTGAAAGACTTGCTAAAGCGCAACAGAAAGTGGGAAGAAACGAAGCCATTCTTGCTGGAGTTTGTAAAATTGAAGGAAGCGAAACGGCTCTTGGTGTCTTAGACTTTGGATTTATGGGAGGATCTATGGGATCTGTCGTTGGTGAATGCATTACCCTTTTGATCGAACATGCTAGTAAGAAAAAACTTCCCGTTATCCTTGTTTCATCTTCTGGTGGAGCGCGGATGCAAGAATCGATTTATTCTCTTATGCAAATGGCTAAAACATCTGCAGCGCTCGCAAAATTTCACAATGAAAGACTTCCCTTTATTTCCGTCCTTGCAAACCCAACAACAGGAGGAGTCACTGCTTCTTTTGCTTCTTTAGGTGATGTGATTATTGCTGAACCAGACGCATTGATTGGTTTTGCAGGACCACGTGTTGTTGAACAAACCATTCGGCAAAAACTTCCAGATACTGCTCAAAAATCTGAATTCCTCCTTGAAAAAGGGATGATAGATTGTATCGTCAAAAGAAGAGAACTCAAAGAAAAGCTTCACTTTTTCGTTACATTTTTAATGGGCAATGAACAACAACTAGTAAAGACTGAAAAAAACGTTGAAAGGGAAAAGCTGGATGATTTGATCTTTGTGACTCAGAAGCAGCGAGAAAAAAACACCATAAAAGTTAGTCAAATATGACAAATAACGACGTCCCCACAGTTCTAGAAGAGGGGGCAGAGCTCCCTACCTATGGATCAGAAGAAGCGGCAGGAGCCGATATTCGGGCAAATATAATAGAGGAAGTAGTCCTTAATCCTGGCGAACGTAGACGTATTCCAACTGGTTTGCGCCTTGAAATCCCTAAAGGCTTTGAAATACAAGTGAGATCTAGAAGTGGGCTTGCATGTAAGCATGGTGTAACTGTCTTAAATAGTCCTGGAACAATCGACTCAGACTACCGCGGTGAAATTGAAGTCATTCTCATTAACCATGGAGAAAAAGACTTTGTGATCACTCCAAAAATGCGGATAGCTCAATTTGTTTTTGCTCCTGTTATTCAAGCATGCTACAGAGAAGAAGAATGCTTAAAGGCAACAGGCAGAGGAGAGGGTGGTTTTGGCCATACTGGAACGCATTAGTTTATTTATGAATAAAGAGCGCAAAAAGACGCTTTCAGAACTCATTGAAGAGAGTGTTATTTGCTTTTTAGAGACAGATAGTCGCAGTGCCGCCCTCGAAGAACTTGTCAATGCCCTAGCCGTTTCTGGTAAAATCATGGATCGGGAGAGTTTCTTTGAAGCGATTAGCAAAAGAGAAAAAATTGTTTCTACTGCGATCGGACTAGGAGTTGCAATTCCTCATGCTAGACTGTCAGCTTTTGATCATTTTTCTATAGCAGTGGGTCTTCAAAAAGAAAAAGAGGGAATTCCTTGGAATGCACGTGATGGAGCGCCAGTTCGTCTGATTTTTATGATCGGAGGGCCTGTAGACCAGCAAACCGATTATCTTAAAATTTTATCTAGTTTAACTGCAGCCGTTAAAGATGAAGATAGGCGCAAAAAACTTCTAAATACCAAAACAAGGGAGGATGTGGTCTCTCTTTTTGAGGGGTGCTAGTCTTTGGTGGTACTTAGACCTGTCCAACTTTGACATCCTCTCCTATCTAAAGGAAGAAGATTCCTGACTTTTCGGGCTGAAACTAGTTCACCCATGTTCAGAGTTCCTACTAACATAGAAGTTGCCAATGCATTTTCGAGCAGCGGGCTAACATGGCATACCTTGCCGCTATAGTGCATTAGACTATACTCTTGGCCTATGAAGATTTCAACTCATATTTTCTATGGAGGAAATCTATTGAGAGCCAAAAAACTCCAACATCAAAAAAGCGCCTTGTATCCTCCAATTTAAGAAAGAGGTTTTATGGCGTATTTTGGTAAATTCTCAAAAAGATTTTACCAAAAAATTGGTGACGAAAATGTTGAAATATAGATAAGATTAACGCAATATGTTTCCTAAAAATTAAGGAGAGTAGAGATGGATCTGAAAATAAAAGATGTTGCTGAGCTATTGAGAGTTTCTGAGACAACTATTCGACGTTGGCTCATGGAAGGAAAAATTCCTGCTTATAAACTCAATCATCAATACCGCTTTAATCGCACTGAAATCGAACATTGGTTGCTAAACTGTCGTCTTCAAAAAGAAACGGGGAGCTTTTTTTCTTTAGAAGAAGAACAAATTTATCCACAGAAGAAAACCAAAAAAGAAGGTCAAGATACCAAAAAGGGACTGCAACAATTTAGCCTTTTCAGAGCCGTTCATCGCGGTAGGGTTTTCACTGATGTTCAATCGAAAAACAAGGAAGATCTTATTCATGAAATCATGCATCATGTTTCTGATGACTTAGAAATGGATCCACATGTACTAGTAGATCTTCTTCTCGATCGCGAAAAACTCATGCCGACAGCTTGGAATCATGGAATTGCTGTTCCTCATGCTCGAGATTTTTTATTAGAGGGAACAACCGATATCGTCTTCTGTGTTTTTCCCAAAACACCGATCGATTGGGGAGCTCTTGATAAAAATCCTGTACATGCGATCTTTTTTATATTTGCTTGCGATGATAAGCGCCACCTCCACTTACTTGCAAAACTTGCACACCTTGGCAGCACTTATGCAGCCTTAAAACTCGTTCATTCACAGCCTTCGAAACAAAAACTTCTCGATTACATCAAAGGTTGGGAGTATTGTGTTGGTGAAAGATAGGTAAAAATGAGAAGAAAACACTCACCTATTTTTTCCGAAAGAAAAGACTCAAATTTGTTCTAATTTTAAATCAACTTAGCTAGCTATCAAGCTTAAAAAAATCTAAAGTGCCTGATGACAAATTTACGATGCATCTTTGGAGATCAGCTCAATCTCTGTATTTCTTCTCTTAGAGACATAGATAGATGTAAAGACGTAGTGTTCTTTTTTGAAGGGATGGAAGAGTTTACCTACGTAAAGCACCACCAAAAGAAAATTGCCTTTTTAATGTCTGCTCGTCGCCATTTTGCAAGAGAACTCAAAGCAAAGGGCGCCAAGGTCCATTACGTCCAGCTGGATATTTCCGCAGATGCCCAAATCTTAAGGGATGCCCTAGAGGTTGCCATCAAAGAGCATTCCATAAAAAAACTCATTCTTACGGAACCAAGTGAATGGCATTTGTATCAAGAAGTCCTTAAATGGGAAAAAGCATTCAGTATCCCTGTTGAAATTAGAGAAGCGGATCATTTTCTTTGCAGTCGTACAGAATTTAAAGCATGGTCGCACGGGAGAAAAAGCTTGATCATGGAGTATTTTTATCGAGAAATGCGAAAAAAATATGATCTTCTAATGGATGGAAAAGAACCTATTGGTGGCCAATGGAACTATGATCAGGAAAACCGCGAACCATTGAAAGAGGGAATGAAACCTCCAAAGCCTTATGCTGCTGACAGCGATACAATTACTAAGGAAGTCCTTGACCTTGTAAGCCATACTTTTTCGTCTCATTTCGGAGACCTACACCCTTTTCATTTTGCTGTGGATCGTAAAGGAGCTTTGAGAGTTTTAGACCAATTTATTACTGAGCGGTTGGAGCTTTTTGGGACCTACCAAGATGCGATGGTTCAAGGTGAGGCGTGGCTGTATCACTCACATTTGAGTTTTTACTTAAACTGCAGTGTACTTTTCCCTATGGAGTGTATTGAAAAGGCCATTGAGGCTTTCAGTAAGCAAAAAGTTCCATTGAATTCCGTCGAAGGATTTATTCGACAGATTTTGGGTTGGAGAGAGTATGTTCGGGGAATTTATTGGTTAAAAATGCCGCAGTATAAAAAGGAAAATTTTTTAGTAGCAAAACAGACTCTTCCCCAATTTTACTGGACTGGAAAGACTAAAATGAATTGCTTAAAACAATGTATTACAGAAACAAAAGCGCATGCTTATGCTCACCATATTCAGCGGCTCATGGTACTGGGAAATTTTGCTCTTCTCGCAGGAATTAATCCTCGAGAAGTCAATGAATGGTATTGGATTGTATATGCTGATGCTTACGAATGGGTGGAACTTCCAAATGTATCTGGAATGATTCTCTATGCTGATGGTGGGCTCCTCGCCAGTAAACCCTATGCTGCAAGTGGAGCCTACATCAATAGGATGTCTGATTACTGCAAAGGGTGTTATTATAAAGTTAAAGAAAAAAGTGGGCCACACGCCTGTCCTTTTAATTATCTCTACTGGAATTTTCTGATGCGGAATAGGAAAAAGTTAGAAAAAAACCGCCGTTTGACCCGCAGCTATCGGACGCTTGAAAAGATGTCTCAAGAAAAACAGAGAAATATAAAAGAAGAGGCTCAACGGTTTTTCAAACAACTTTCTCCAAAGCATTAAAAGCATTCCCATCTAGTTGCAATACGTCTATAAAATTTCTTCTTTGTCTCATAAACAGTGTTCTCGATTTTAAAAAACCAAGTTCTATCAAAAATACCTTGCTAATTTTGTATTGAGAGTTAGGGCGTTCGAGTTTAAGTTGAAATAGGCAGCGTTTGGAAATTAGTTGTTTAGGGTAGTTTTGGTTCTAATTGGTTAAAGTTGAGTAGTCTATTTCCAAAACTCTTCAATTTCTTCTAAGGATTTTCCTTTAGTTTCTGGAACAAGACGCCAAATAAAGAAAATTCCTAGGATTCCAATGGCTCCGTAAAGCCAAAAGGTTCCAGCTTTTCCTAAAATGTTAATAAGGTTAAGAAACGTTGCTGTGACAATAAAATTAGCAACCCAATTTGCGCAGGTGGCAACTCCCATTGCCTTCCCGCGGATATGTAGAGGGTAGATTTCTGAATTGAGAAGCCAGCCAATGGGTCCCAAACTATAGGCGAAAGAGCCAATGTAAGCAAAAAGGCAGATCAGAGCTATTATCCCAACGAGTTTGTTGGAAACGATTTGATTAAAACCCATTCCTAAGACAATTAGGCTAATTGCCATCCCGCCAAGACCAAAAAGGAGAAGAGGTTTCCGTCCTACTTTATCCAAAAGGTAAATCGCAACAAAAGTCATTAGGACGTTGATGATTCCTAACCAGGTTGTTGCAAGAAGGGCGGCTTCACTAGAGGACACTCCAGCAAATTTAAAAATAGTTGGGGCGTAATAGATGATTGTATTGATCCCTGTAATTTGTTGGATGACTGTGACTCCGACTCCTACCAAAAGAGCAGGCCGTACTTTTTTTGAAAGAAGCTCAGACCAGCGAGGTTTTTTTGTGTTTCTCTTTTTTTCGATATGAGCAATTTCAAGCTGCGCATCTTCTTTTGTTGCTCGCAGTTTTTTTAAGAGAGTAAAAGCCCGCTTTTTTTGCCCAATATTGGTTAAATGACGGGGGCTTTCTGGGAAAAAGGCCATGATGAGGAATTGAAAAGCTGCTGGGATTCCTGCGATAACGAACATGATTCTCCAGGATTGAGACTCTACAAAAAGAAATCCAATAAGATAGGAGCCTAAAATTCCGATAGTAATAAAGAGTTGGTTGATGGTGACGAGGCCTCCTCGGATATGACGCGGCGATAATTCGGCTATGTATAAGGGGGCTGTTGCTGAAGAAACTCCAATTGCAAGCCCAACTAAAAAGCGCCATCCAATAATTCCGTTCACCGACCCTGCAAGGGAAAGGCCAATAGCGCTAATGATAAAAATAAGGCTTGATGAAAGAACAATTTTTTTTCTTCCTAATCTGTCACATAGAGGCCCTCCCAGGATGGCTCCTAAAATGGCTCCAAGAGAAACCATGCTAATGATCAGTTCCTCTTGAATAATAGATAGAGTATATTCTTGTTTAATATAGAGGATAGCACCTGAAATGACCCCAGTATCATATCCAAAAAGGAAGCCCCCTATTGCTGTAACACAACAGATGACAGCCAAAATGATCCGCTGTTTCAAACTTTCTCTTGCCATATTTTCATTCTAACCTCCGCAGATTTGAAGTCAATTTTTTTTTAAGATATTATCTCTTAACACCTGACAAAATTCAAATATTTCCATAAGGGCTCGATTTTTCTGAGATAGATAATAGCTTCTAGAATGTATCTCAACCCTTGTTTGAAGTAAGAGAGAAGACTTCTTGCTTCTTTTTTTTTGAGCGAGGAGGTTTTGGCCTCATTCCTGTTGATACTGCCCAGTAACTTGCAACGCTAAGGATTAACATAAGTCTTTCGATTCTGTCACTGTTTTTCAGCTGAGTTTTAGTTATTCCAAAACCTCTTGTTTTCATATCCGAGAATAGAGCTTCAATTCCCCATCTCATCCCATAGTCTAAAACCCTCCCCTTAGAAGGCTTTTCGTCCATTGCAATGATCCAAGGGTTCGAGTGCCCTTGTTCATGTAAAACTCCAATATTAGTGACAACCCCACTTTGGTTGAGAGTCACATTTTCAATGCCACTCAACCCAATTTTGAAAATTTCACCACTTCGGATTTCCCCACCTTCGTGTAAGAGAATCAGGTTTTTCTTTAGTCGAATCCGGTATTTCCAAGCAAACTGCTGACAAAGTTGGATCAGGCTAGATGTTCCATAAAAACGATCTGCTATCAATAAAACGGCTATGTCTTCAGGAATCATGGCAAAAAGAGCCTCCAGTAGCTCTTTTTGCACACAGAACCCAATCTCTCCTTCTGTCTGGACAACTTTCCATAAGACAGGAACTGCTCGTTCTCCCACTCTAGCTGAGATCATTAAACACTCAAATCCATCGGAGACTTTGCTTTGGTCCATCATTAAAATAACAGTTTCCCCATTTTCCCCCAGAGCTTCCATCATATCGGGAATAAACCCCTGCATGGCACGCATTGGATTAATCCGTTGGTTTGCTAACCACCGTTGAATATAACGGTATCTCTCTTCATCACTTTTTACATCTCTAGGCAAAACACTAGCAAGTTCAGAGGTATTGACATTGCGAACAGCTAAAATAGACGCAGCAATATCGGAAAGACCTTTGATATGGGGCTTTTCAAGCCCCATATCTCTTTGTTCGAGATCCTCTTCAATAATCGCTGCCATGTGGGGAATTCCTCCCTGTGTTCTTCTCATAATTTTCTCCAAGTTGATCCATGAAGAACAATTATACTCTCTCAAACTTTATTTTGAAATTTTGTCAGGTGTTAAGATAAAAATCCAGACGCTTTAGTTTTAGAGTGGCTAGAAGTTTTTGGCGTTATAGAAGCAATTTGACATCCTTCTTGAAAAGGGGGGCTAAAAACCCCTTTGCTCTTAACGTCTGATAATATAAAGGGTATCTTTGTCGTGAAAACAGTTAGAAATGTATTTATATTTTCTCAAGAGTATCCCCCCCTATAGTTGGGGAGGTGTAACTCCTTTTACTGTGAATATCGTTAATGGTCTAGCTTCTCTAGGAATTAAAGTAAATCTTCTCACAATATGTGAAAAAGAAGGGTTCGAGCAACAAGATAATGGTGTAAATATTCATCGCATTCATGCATCTGGTATTTACAAAGATGAATATATTGATACTTCTGAAGGATTAAAAAGGCATTTTCAATTTTTGAAAAAAGCTAGGCATCTCTTCGAATGCGCAGTTCACAAGGAGGTTGCAGAAATTTCCAAACAAAAAGAATTAGAAATCGTTCAAAATCAAGCGATAGAAAAACAACAAGCAATGGAGAAGGACCTCTCCAAAGGCTTAAGTTTATAGGAGAAATAATATGATTACAGCAATTTTAGAAAAAGGTTGGGGAGGGGAAGTCGAGAAACTCTTAAGTAACACATATTACTCAGGAACAAGGCTTGTCCTTAGAGGGAAAAATGGTGGGAAGGCCGTTTTGGTCTCCGCAGAAGATTTGGATTTTTTGGAAAAAGTGGAAAAACTCTTAAAGTGGCGTATGCCATGAAGGTGAGCGGATTGTCCTTACTGGAAAGGAAGGAGCCCAAGTCGCCATTGTTCCCTTAGAAGATCTAGGTGTGTTAGAAGAACTTGAAAAGGAGGAGAGTGATGAAAAATGAAAAAGAAACCTTAGTAGATTCTATTTTTCCAAAGGAGGGCTCTTCTAAAAACTCTAACAAGCGAAAAGCCTTGAAGACATGGGCACAAGCATCTCCTTTCATAGCGCTTTTAGCCATGCTCCTCATTATGTGGGGATTCGGTCCTATCGGGATCGTAATTGGGCTCCTTTGCGGGGGAAGTTTGATCGGGATCATCACAACCTCGGTGATCATGAAAAAAAGTGGGAGAGACCCCTCAGCTCTTTTAGCTGCTGCTGCTGTAAAACCCCTCATGATTTTAATCGGCCTCTCGCTCTTTGTTGGAGCCTTGATCTATTTAGGACGGCCTGAATATATCAGTGTGCAAAAATCCTATCAAAAAGAGCATCCTGGAAAACCTTTTCCAAAAGATGAATTCTTTGGATTTATTATAGGAGAAACCTCTTTTAACGAGGCGGAAGAAATCTGTAAAAATTCAGGATTGCCTTTCACTGTTCGGCGCTTTGA
Source organism: Simkaniaceae bacterium (assembly GCA_030064985.1). Lineage (GTDB taxonomy): Bacteria > Chlamydiota > Chlamydiia > Chlamydiales > Simkaniaceae > Neptunichlamydia. Next base: position 11,956 of record JASJDV010000016.1, read on the forward strand.
AGATACAGAGATTCGATCCTTGTCTTGCAAGGGGTATGCAAATGGAGAGATTCCTATCGAGCATATCTCCATTCAATTTGATGATCAGGAGAAAATCTACTCAATGCTTGTTTGGCTCGACATGAAGAAACTTTCCGAGAAAGATATTCATGATGTTCATCGCGCTTTTAATTACAAATACAGTAAAAGGGGAGAGAAAGCATTTAATCCCAAGGAAGCAGACTTCCACTTTTCACCAAGTGGCGTGGAAATTTATTTTGATCCCGATTGGCATGGATCGCATATTAAAATTACAAATCTTCCCAAAGAGAAGGATGTAGAGAATTTCAGAAAAAATGCAAAATTGATTGCAGCAAAATGTGCAACTGAAAAATTTTTGCCAAAAAATGAAAAAATTGAGAAAAAATGACCTTCATATTTGACCGTGAATTGAATATTTTAATTGGGTTCGACAGGATTAGATTCCTACGAGTGCTTATGTCGAAAGAAAGCCGTTATAAGCTGTTATAGGGCAAATGCTAAAAAATGAGCAAGAAGTCTCGAAAATTTAAAGAATATTTTTTAAACTGCATAAAAGAAGATTTCTGTGGTATAAAAGCGGCGTTTAGGATTAGGACCATAAATTGATGAAGAAATTACCTATCGGGATTCAGAGCATACGTGAGATTTTAGAAGAAGATCAAGTGTATGTGGACAAAACAAAATTCGCTTTGAATTTGATAAAGAATGGAAAGCATTACTTTATATCTCGTCCTAGAAGGTTTGGAAAATCTCTTTTTATCAAAACTTTAGAACAAATCTTTAAAGGGAATAAAGAGCTTTTTAATGGGTGTGAAATCTATGAAAGTGATTATGACTGGCAGGAGTATCCAGTTCTGACCTTTGACTTTGTACAGATTTTAAACAACACGCCTGATAATCTGGAAGTAGCCCTTCTAGAATCTCTGCAAGATATGGCACTCACTTATGGTGTAACTGTTACTGGGGCTTCTAGTCAATCACAACTAAAAAGACTTATTCTGGCTCTTTCCAAAAAAAATCGAGTTGTTGTTTTAGTAGATGAATATGACAGTCCCATTATCAATAACCTTGAAGATATTACAATAGCTGAAAAGAACCGTAAACTACTAAAGAGCTTTTTTGGGACGTTAAAAGGTCTTGATGATCACTTAAAATTCACTTTTATTACCGGGATAAGCAAGTTTTCTCAAGTCTCTCTTTTTTCCGGTCTTAATAACCTCAAAGACATCACACTTGACTCCAGATATGCTGGAATGATGGGATATACTCAAGAAGAATTAAAAAACTATTTTTCTAACCATATCGAATCAATTATTCAAAATAGAAAAGAGCAAGGGAATCCAACGACAAAAGATAGCATCTTAGATGAGATCCGCACCTGGTATAATGGTTATAGGTTTTCCTGCGCAGAAATCTGCGTATATAATCCTTTTTCTACCCTTAACTACATGGATGAAAAAGAAGTCAAAACTTATTGGTATAGTTCCGGCACACCTTCCTTTTTAATCGACGAATTAAAAAGGCATTCAGAATCGATGGTCTCTCTGGATGGAACAACAGCTACAGAAGAAGAGTTAATGAATATTAGTTTCATAGATGGAATTGATCTAACAGCTTTGATGTACCAAACAGGATATTTTACCATCAAAGGATATAACTCTATTTCAAAAAGATATCAATTAGGGCTTCCTAATGAAGAAGTAAGGAGTGCCTTTATCAATTCCCTTGTAAGGAATTTTACAAGCATCACTAAGCTAAAATCATCGGAAGAACTGATAAAAGCACTAGAAAGCTATCAGCCAGGCTTTCTATTTAAACATTTAGAACTAGGGCTTTCTAGTTTCGCTTATCAAGTATTTGTCGATGCAAAGGAGCGCACCTATCAAGGTATGCTTCTATCGATGCTATATGGAATGGGATTTAACCCTCTATCAGAACGATCCACAAATACGGGACGCATTGATGTTGTTTTAGAAGTCTCAAATACAACATACATCATGGAGTTGAAACTCGATGGAAGCTCTAGTGCAGCTCTTAAACAGATCCATGATAAAAGCTATTTCAAGCCATACACACACAAAGGAAAGAAAATTGTGATCATAGGAGCCAATTTTTCTTCCAAAGAACGCAATGTATCAGACTGGAAGGCGGAACTTCTTTCTGAATCTGGAAAGCTGATCAAAGAAATTCTCCCTCAAAAAGGGCAATAGAAACCCTCTTTCTCAACGTCTGATAATAATTATTATGTTTGTAAATAATTGAATTTCAAATCTTTGCCGTAAAAAAGCTTAAGTGATACAGAGCTGTAAATGCTTTCCAATAGACCGAGCTGCCCCTATAAGAGTTTTTAGATTTGACGGTTGGCTTGGATCAAGCAGTCGATTGATTGAAGAACGGCTTGTTTGCATTCTTTCAGCAAGTTCTGATTTAGTCATTTCCTGTCTTTTCATTTCTTTTTTAAATTGCTGAACACTTGAACCAATATGTTTGTTTTTTTTCCTATCTACAAAACCTGTTATTAGACTCTTGGAATTCATTTTCAGCTAGTGACGCGAAAAAATGTCAACCGACTATCAAAAAAATTATCGTGTCAAAAAGAAACAGGGACAATCACTGGGTTTGGGAAAAATTTCTTGCAACAGCGCCGATAAGCTTGGCTCCATATAAGTTTTCCAAGATTTTCTATTGATTTAAATGGATGTTTCTAAATATGTTTAACAGTAAGACTTTTTTACAGAGCAAAGTATTTTGAAAATTCTAAAAGTGATCCACGGTTATCCCCCTCTTTACTCGGCAGGCTCAGAGGTTTACTCACAAACGCTCTGCAATGAGCTAGTCCAGCAAGGACACAAAGTCATGGTTTTTACAAGGCAAGAAAATGCTTATGCGCAAGAATACTCCGTTGATTGGACTTCCGATCCCTTGTGCAAAGAAATACAAATGGCCAGGATCAATATGGCCCACAGCAAAGACGGATACAGACATGCAGCTGTGGATCAAGCTTTTCGAAAAATAGCCATCGCATTCGATCCTGATATTGTCCATATCGGCCATCTTAATCACTTATCGACATCTATTGTCCAAGAAGCGGCTCAATTAGGACTGCCAATCATTTTTACCCTACATGATTTTTGGCTCATGTGCCCAAGAGGTCAGTTTCTTCAAACCATTCAGTCCAAGACAGACGATCTTTATCCTGTGTGTGATTCTCAAGAAAATGAAAAGTGTGCTCGTAAGTGTTACTGGAGATATTTTAGCTCTCAAGATAACAAAGAAGACATCTCGTATTGGACGGGTTGGGTTCAACGTCGTATGGATCATATTCGCAACGATATCCTACCCAAAATCGATCTGTTCCACGCCCCTTCGAATTATCTTATGCATCGTTTCTTGAGTAAGCTACCTATCGCTCCTGCAAAGATGGTTTATCTAGACTATGGATTTCACCGAGAAAGACTCCATTGTAGGGTCAGAGAAAAGAACACCCCTTTTACTTTTGGATACATTGGAACCCACAAACAAGCCAAAGGGATTTTTCACCTATTGCAAGCCTTTCGCGAGCTAAATCATCCTCAAGCAGAGCTGAAAATTTGGGGGACGCCTCTCCAACCCTTTACAAACTCATTGAAGGCTTATGTTGCAAACATGCCTTCATCTATTCAAAGCAAGATCCACTGGATGGGGGGATATTCCAACAAGGGCATTGTAGCTGATGTTTTTAACCATATTGATGCAATTGTGGTTCCTTCAATTTGGGGAGAAAACTCCCCTCTTGTTATCCATGAAGCTCTTGAAGCTCAAGTTGCTGTGATTACAGCTAATTATGGGGGGATGAAAGAATATGTTCACCATCAAGTCAATGGTCTATTATTTGAGCATCGCTCTTCTAAGAAACTCTTAGAGCAAATGACTATTCTTATGAAAGACTCTTCACTTTTGTCGCGCATTCAATCCAAAGGGTATATCCAGTCAGCTGATGGTCACATTCCAAGCATCGAAGAACATACGAAGCACATGACTTCGCTTTATCAACAAATTCTAAGAAATAGGAGTCCTTATGACCCAGAAACCCGGCCCCTGGCGCATCACTTTTGACACGAACCCTGATGATTGCAATCTCCAATGCATTATGTGCGAGGAGCACTCTATATATAGCACTTGTCAAACCCGGCGCAAACAGGAAGGAAGGCCCAGACGGAGAATGGATATTCAATTGATTCGTAAGATCTTAGAAGAAGCAAAAGGGACTCCTCTCCGTGAAATCATTCCGTCAACCATGGGAGAGCCTCTTCTATTCCGTCATTTTGAATCGATTATCGATCTATGTCATGAGTTTGATGTGAAGATGAACTTGACGACGAACGGCACTTTTCCAAAGCATGGAGCCACAAAGTGGGCGGAAAAAATCGTTCCTATTGGGTCGGATGTCAAAATCTCTTGGAATGGAGCCACTAAAAAAACTTCCGAGCTGATTATGATTGGCTCCAATTTTGAGCAACGTGTACAGAATATTAAAGATTTTATTCAGGTGCGAGATGCGATTGCAAAAGAAGGAGGGAACTTTTGTCGCGTCACATTTCAACTCACTTTTGTTGAACTGGGAATTGAAGAAATTCCAGCGGTTGTAAAACTTGCCGCCTCTTTAGGGGTAAACCGGGTCAAAGGGCACCATTTATGGGTCTTTACAAAAGAAATGGAAAATGAGTCGATGCGTAGAAGCCTTCAAGCAATTCGTAAATGGAATGCAATTGCACGCCTTGCCCATGAAACTGCAGAAAAATACCGTCTCCCAGATGGAAAAAAAGTGCTTCTTGAAAATATTTATGAACTAGATGAGCATGCAACCACAGAACTTCTCCCGGAAGGTGTTTGTCCATTCCTGGGTGAAGAGGCTTGGGTTTCTGCAAAAGGGCGGTTCAATCCCTGCTGCGCACCAGATGAAGACCGCAAAAAGCTAGGAGATTTTGGAACACTTGAAAACCAATCCATAGAGGATGTTTGGTCGAGTAAAAAGTATCAAAATCTTCGTAACAATTACCTCCAAAATGACGTATGCAAAAAATGCAACATGAGAAAAAAGATGAATGATTTAACAAGGTCTAGACATGCAGCTGAACTGGAAACAGTATAACGTCTCTCAAGACGAAACCCATCATATTTTCAAAGGCAACCCAGCCTATCCTCACCGCTTTTTGCGTGTCCTTAAGTTTCATCCTCCCGGAATCGCTCCTGTAAAAGACCTATCAGGGGCTTATCATATTAGTCCTAACGGGGCTCCACTGTATTCTAAACGCTATTATAAAACCTTTGGCTTTTACTGCGATCTTGCAGCAGTGGTTGATGAAGAGGGCTGGTTTCATATCTTCCATGATGGACTTCCCATGTATAAAGAGCGTTATGCGTGGTGTGGAAATTTTCAAGAAGGTTGCTGCGCTGTGAGAGACGTTAACGGTAACTATTTTCATATCAATATGAGGGGAAAAGCGCTTTATTCACAAATATATGCTTACGCAGGTGATTTCCATGATGGTGTGGCTGTAGTTCAGGAGATCAATGGTCTTCATTACCATGTTGATCCACATGGATTGAAAATTCACTCACAGGGATTCTTAGATCTGGATACCTTTCATAAAGGATATGCAAGAGCAAAAGATGCCTCGGGCTGGTTTCATATCGACCGTCAAGGAAATCCTCTTTATTTGACCAGATACACCATGGTTGAGCCTTTTTATAATGGGTATGCAAGGGTAGAGAATGAAGAAGGGCTCAGGGTCATTGATGAAAAGGGAGGTGTCATTCAAGAGCTTTACTCAAAAAACAAAAGCTCTTTAAACAAAGGCTCTTTCCATAAAGTTTCAAAAGATTTGGTTTCTTATTGGAAGCTGTATACCTTAGAAGCCGCCACTAAACTTCAGATTTTTGCATCTCTTCCGGGTACTTTGGAAACTCTTGTAGCTAAGACCCTTTTAAAGCCTAGTATGCTCGAAAAAATCCTTCTTGCTTTACTGGAAATAGACTATGTGGAAAAAATCCAAAATCAATGGAAACTATCAGAGAAAGGAATGTTTCTTACCTCTAAGCACCCTCTTTCCCTCACTCATGCACAAGGCCTTTGGATGGCAGAACATCTAGAAGCGTGGAAAGAAGTGGCAACATCTCTTCAGCAAGAGCAATCTTCTTTTGAGCATTTATATCGTCAAAACTGGTTTGACTTTATTAAAAACAATCCTGAAAAAGAAGCTTTTTATCACCAAGTTCTTTCTCATTATGCCTCGAATGACTATCAAGCTTTTGGAGAGGTCATTGATTGCACAAAGCACCAATTGGTCGCAGATATTGGAGGATCAACAGGAACTCTTATAAAAATGCTTCTAAAAAAATACCCTCATATTGAGGGAGCTATTTTAGATCGCCCTTCTGTTTTAGAAAAATGTGAACTCCAACCTCGTTTAACAACTATTTCTCTCGACTTTTTTAAAAAATGGCCAAAATGTTCCTTTGATGGGATCATTTTATCAAGAGTTTTGCATGACTGGGAAGATAGAAAAGCCCTTCATATATTAAAAGAAGTGAGAAAAATAACTCAGAATAATGGGCGTCTTTATATCATTGAGAACCTTTTAGATAAGGATAGTGGAAGAGGGGCTTTACTTAATCTCAATATGTGGGTCATGACCGGTGGGAAAGAACGTACGTTAGAGGAATTCGAAAATCTTTGCTCTCAAGCGAAATTTTCTTTACATGCTGTTTTTCCCCTAAATACCCCATCCTCGATTCTTGTGTTCGATCCCCTATAGGATACAAGCCATCCCCGCTTGTTCTTTTTTATCATAATCCCTTCTAAAAAATTAGGCATAAGCGCTTTGCAAGAAGTCTGTTTGAATAAAAAACAGGCCAGAATGGCAACACATATATCATGGGTGACCCATATAGAAGCAGAGGCGTTTTTCTCTAATAAAACTGAGAGCATCCTTTGACATCCAGTTTCAACAGAAAAAAAACCTGGAAGACTTTTTTCTTGGAGATAGAGATCGATTACATTTGGGAGGGAATACTTTTTAAAGAAAGTAGCGGCCTGCTGAGGGTTTTGAATAAAAAATCCAGGGTCTCCTAAAAGAGAGCTTTTCTTAACGGCTTTGTTAGATCCTACACCTCTGCTTATTGCTTCAGCAGTTTCTACACACCTTTTGATCGGACTGCTCCAAATACAATAGCTCAGTTTATTGGAGGTTAAATGCTTACCCAGCGAAGTGGAGGCACATTTTCCTTCGGGGGTAATGGAAACATTGTGTCCCCAGGAGCTTTGCTCAAAAGGTGGGCGATGCGCGTGTCTTAAAAAAAGCTGTTCAAAGAATTGCATGTTCTCCTTGCACAATGTGAGAGGCAAGTTGGTATTGATGAATCAGGCGCCGCATTCCCTCCTGCACACCCACACAAGGTTTCCAGTGTAAAAGAGTTTCTGCGCGAGAAGGATCCCCATAAAAACGGGCAACATCATAATTCCTCGAAGGAGCTTCAACAATTTCTATGGGATATTTACTAGCCTGTTGTGCAAAAGAGGCTGCCTTTCCTAAACTTGTAGCTTCACCCGTAGTAAAATGAATAGGAGGAAGAGATGCATCAGTATGACTCAAATGATACAGAAAGGATAGAATTCCTTGCACTACGTCTTCGATATACGTGAAATCAAAGAGATTGTCTTTTCCATCGATTCTTATCTTTGTCCCATAGGCTGCGGCTAGACAAAATGCAGGAATGACCCGATCTGGATGGTCACAGATCCTTCCGAAAACATTTGAAAAACGGACGACGGCTGCTTTTAGCCCTCTTTGTGTTGCCTGTGCTACAGCTCTTTCTGCTGCAATCTTTGAATCTCCATAAATATTGACCGGGATCAAAGGAGCTGTTTCTTTAACGGGAAGCTCCTCTTGCTGTCCATAGACTTCTCGACTACTTGCGTATAAAACCCAAGGCTTTTTAGGTGAGGCTAAAGCAGCTTCTAAAATATTTTTCGTCCCTTCAACATTCGTATCCCAACATAATTTAGGGTTCTTTTCGCCAAATACAACGCGAGAAACAGCCGCTAGATGAACAACCCCCTCAACGTCTTGCATTGCTTTAGTCACTTGCTCATGGTTGAGGATATCTCCATAGTGGGGATGATGGGGTTCTAACTTATTATCAAATCCAAAGGCAGAAATTCCCAGACGAATAAGAGTAGTGGACAGAGCAGATCCAATGAGCCCTTCTGAGCCCGTGATTAAGACTTTCATGGTACACCTTGCATTTAGTTTACAGCTACACTAGCTCTATAAACATTATTTTGTAAAGGATCATTTTTGCGCATCCAGCTCTCCAAAACTAAAAGGTTAAAGATCGCGCGGCTGTATCTTCCAGGAGATGTACAAAGAATTTCCAATCCTTTTTTTGAAAACCAGCCCATTTGATTAAGCGCCCCATATAGCAAACGCTCTTTCATCCAAAGGTGGAGATCCTTTTGAAACCATTCCCCTAATGGAACGCCAAACCCTTGTTTCTTGCGCAGAAGAATTCCTTTTGGAAGCAACTCTCTTACCGCTTCTCTTAGGAGTTTCTTACCGCGCATTTTTGAACGCTCTTGCAACTGCTCTAGTGAAGCACTTAGAGCCATAGAAGTCACTTCCTGCATAAGAAAGGGAGCCCTGGCTTCAAGTCCTACTCCCATAGTTGCTCGGTCTACTTTCAGTAAGATATCATCTGGCAAATAGGACAGCAGATCGCTTAAGGATCGATCTCTCAATGTATGCTCTTTACTTACTTTCCATTCTGTTGAGTAATCTAGTGGAGATCGCACTGTTTGATCATAGAATTCTTTTTTAAAGATAAGCTTCCAAGTCGATCGATCAATGGGAGCAAAGGTATCAACATAGTCAGCTGTAGGATCTTCAAAAAAGTAGCGCTCATAGCCGTGAAAAAATTCATCGGCGCCATCTCCTGTTAAAACAACATCCACTTCTTCTTTTGCCCGTCGAGCAATGCAGTGGGTTGGAATCATCGACTCATCGCCAAAAGGTTCTCCGTACAAAGAAACAATATGATCAAAGTATTGAGCCATGAACTTAGAAGTGCAATAAACGATTTTTGGATGAAGATCAAGACTTTGACATAGGAGTTTGTGATAAAAGCCTTCTGAATAATCTTCTTCTTTCCAATCAATGGAATAGACAGGAAATGATTCCTTGACCTCTTTCAAAAGGGCAACAATCGTGGAAGAATCCAAACCTCCACTTAAAAAGGCTCCGATGGGCTTATCTGATATAGAGCATTGACGCACTGCTTTTCGCAGTGTTTCCAATAAAAACTCGGAAGATTTTGTGGCTTTGGATAAATTTTTGGGTAGTGATATCTTTTCACCTCCTGTGATCCTTGTTGCCAACGAAGATAGCAACCAGGCTTGAGTTTGTAGATATTCTTCCAGCCGCAGTAAGGGCTTGGGATATAGCTGTATTTTAAAAAAGTAGCGAGATCTTGTTCATCTCTTTCCCACTTCACATGCTTCCATGGAGTCAGTCCCCCTATTTCAGAAGCAAAAGCAATGCCTTCCTGCGTTTCTATATAGTATAGAGGCTTTTCACCCCAGTTGTCACGCACGAGATAAAGAGATTCTTTTTTTTCATCCCAAATCGCAAACGAAAACATTCCTGATAACTTCTGAAACCCGTTTTCTCCAAAGTGACGATAAACTTCTAGAACAACTTCTGTATCACTTGCTGTTTTCCACAAAGCTTGTGTGCACTGATGACGCAATTCAGCGGTATTGTAAATTTCTCCGTTGAAAACTAGAACCATTCCCCCCTTTTCAAAAGGTTGTTTTCCTTTTTCAGGATCCCGGATAGCAAGACGCGTGGAAGCAAGAGCAACCCCTGGCTTAACACAAATACCCCTTGCATCGGGTCCCCTATGAGAGATTTTCTTACAGACATCGTCGAGAGTGGTGACTAATTCTTCCTTGGAAAAACTTTCTCCAACAAAACCACCTATTCCGCACATAGTTTTACCTTCTATGGTTAAGGTGTCTTCGCAGTTTTAAGCGATCCATGGGAGGATAAGCAGGAAGCTTAAAACGGATATAGTCTAGGTCTTCAGTTTGGCTCTTCTTGTCGTGGTTGTGCACATTTCCTGCATGAAGGCGATAGACGTAAAGAGGGGTGTCGATAAAAGCAACATGCTTGGGGTCTGCCAAAAGTTCAAGCATCGGATAGATGAAAGCGCTATCACCAGAAGCGCGAATAGGAGTTCCATCTGGTCGGAGAAAATCTTTAGGGTCGATAAGATCCCAGAGCCACTTACGAAAGGTGCGGAGGTGAAAGCATCGAAACCCCTCCTGTCGAAAGGCTCCACTACTCCAGGCACTAGCAGAATATTTTGTATTTACGGTTTGCTTATCAGAAAAGTACTGAAACATAGGATCTTGGTAGGGGCGAAAGTCCAATAGAACGTTTCCATATGTCAGCGCAATAGCTGGATTTTCATAAGCCTTTGCGACATACATCAATGCATCTCCTAATAGATAGTCATCTCCATCAACCAAGCAGACAATGCTATAGGGATCTTGGAGTTTTTTCATTCCTTGATGGATCGCACCCAACTGATAGTGACGATGGCTCAAAAAGAGAACTTTCCCTTCCATTAACAAAAGAAGCTGGTCCCTTTCAATTCTAGAGTACTTGGACGCATCATCTACATACAGCCAGTCAAAAGAGTGCCTGCCCTGTTGTCCTAGAATTGAATGGATACATCTTTCGGCAAATGGGAGAGCTTTTCTCCCCACCATCAGAAAAAAAACTTCATACCGTAAAGATAGAATAAGTTGCATTTAAAGTAAAAAGATTATTACTTTGTATAGATGAAAAATAACCTGCTTATAAAGATGCTCAAATCCACCATCTTGTCAACAGTCAGCTCCTTTAAGGGTCGGCTCATCTCAATCGCTTTCTTAGGATTTTTCTGGTGCTTAAAAGATATTGTTACTTCTTATCTTGTCAGAAGAATGATCGATACATCCCTCGCCCTGGAGGTTCTCCAGAAGACCATCCTTGAGTCCATGATTCTTATCGGTATTGCCTGGGCAATTATGGAAGTTTGCGTGCGCATTCAAGGGAGACTCCTTGTACACACGTTACCCCCCATTCGCACGTCTTTGTATAAAAAGCTTACAGATCGCGTTAAAGACTATCCACTCCCGTTTTTTAAAAGCCAACTTTCGGGGAACCTGTCGGATAAAATCCAAGGAGCGGCCATTGGGAGTGAAACCCTTTTATCCATTTGTTTAATTTCTTTCATTCCTGTTTTTTCCCATCTACTCTTATCCCTAATCTTAGTCACCTCTATCAGTCTAAAGCTGGGAGGAATCTTTCTATGCTGGACGACCTTTCACCTATATGTCACATGGAAAATGGGGATACGTTCATTAGAAAAGACTAAAATCTCTGCAAAAGCGCGTTCTAATCTCCAAGCGCGCATTTTGGATAGTCTTTTTAATATTTTTTCTGTCAAGACCTTCTCAAGAGAAGCCTATGAATCAAACTACCTAAAAAGCTATCTTGATGAAGAATTGCGGACTACCCAAAAAGCTCAACATTACTTAGAAAAAGTGCGTTGGATACTGGCGGGATCGAGTCTTACCATGCTCCTGTTCACCCTTTCAGTGAGTTATTTAGAGTGGAAAAGCAAGGCGCTCTCTCTTGGATCTATGACTCTTGTGATTATGCTCTTGTTAAGTCTGACAAATTTCCTTTGGTACTTGAGTATGGAGCTTATCCGTTTTCAAGAAGAGCTTGGCAGGGTGAAAGAAAATTTTGATGTATTATTTTCAGGAATTCCTGAAGAAAAAATAGACGTACGTTCTTTTACTCCCAAAGGACATCTCTCATTAAAGAATGTGACATTTGGTTATGACACTCCTTTAGTTAAAGATTTATCCTTTTCATTAAGTCCCGGGAAAAGCCTTGCCATCACAGGACTTTCAGGCTCTGGAAAAACAACTTTAATGCACCTTCTACTGTCCCATATCCAAGCTGCAACAGGACAGATAGAAATTGATGGAACCTCTATCAATAACTTATCTCAGGTTGACGTGCGCAATGCCTTTGCTGTTGTTCCCCAAAATCCCTCCCTGTTTCACAGGTCCATTCGCGAGAACCTGCTCTATGGAAATCCTTCAGCCTGCGAAGAAGAGATTACAAAAGCACTTAAAGCAGCTAATTGTGATTCTTTGATAGATATCCTCCCTTTAGGGCTAGATACAATTGTAGGAGACAAAGGTGACAAACTTTCTGGAGGACAAAAGCAGAGAGTCGCTATAGCGAGAGCCCTTCTTAAAAAAAGTCCCATTCTTATCTTAGACGAACCAACAGCTAGTTTAGACGAAGAAACGGGACTTTCAACCATAAAAAACATGCTTGCTCTTGCAAAAAACCGGAGCCTTATTGTCATTACCCACCAGAAAAAAATTGCCGCTTTAATGGACCATCAACTATCTATCAAGTAAGCACTCTTAGATTCTACGTTCTGCACACTTTTTTTATAGCGCTCACTCATTGACATCCTTTCCGCTGTTAAAGCTTGCATGATCCATGGAGCTTGACAAAGGCATCAAAGACTCGTGCTGCATGCCCTTTGGCCTTGACATTCTTCCATTCCTTAACAACCTCCCCTTTTGGATTAATAAGGAAAGTTGAACGGATCACCCCCTTGTACTCCTTGCCATAGTTTTTCTTCAGTCCCCATGCTCCATACTTTTTAAGAACTTCCTGATCAGGATCTGATAGAAGGGTAACTGTTAAATTCTGTTTCTCAATGAAACGTCTATGACTTTCTGGAGAATCAGGACTCACACCAAGAATCACCACATCAGGAGTTTCTTTTTGCAGGACCGTAAAATCAACCGCCTCTGTTGTACATCCAGGCGTATCATCTTTAGGATAAAAGTAGAGAACGACCCATTTTCCACGAAAATCTTCTAGCGCTACAACGTTTCCTTCTGAATTTTTTAATTTAAACGATTCTGCATTTTTCATCTTTGTCTCCTAAAAATTCAAAAGAATAATTCATCCATAAAAAATCAGCAATTGATAAAAAAAACTGCTGTTAATGTAATCAAAAAATCAAGGCACGCATGAAGGCATACCAAAAAGAATGGTTGTGTTTGATGCTGCGTGCATTTTTATCTTTTCCGCACATTCTTGAGATATACCCTTTAAAAGATTAGCTATCCAAGCTGGAAAATACCTAGGTGGAGCAGGTGCAAAAATGTGAACATGATCGATATCTGTTGCAATAGCAATAATCGATAATCTGTTTTTCTCGGCATATTCATGCATCAGATTCTTGAGCTCTTTTTGAACTTCCCCGATAAGGATTTTTTTCTATACCATGGGAAGTAAGACAAAACAAGAGAAAACATTTTTATAATAGATGCCTCATATGCGTAAATCAGGTGAATTGGTATCCATACCAAAGGGAACTCATCCTTTGATCAGCAAAGCAACAGGTAGAGGGTCTTGCCAAATGTGCAGAGTGAACAAATATAGCTTTCCTCGAACGTCAGCAAAAAAAAGTAAAGTGGTTAAAGGTTTTATAACTGGTGATCTTGTTAAAGCGATTGTAAGCACTGGCAAGAAGGTGGGCACATACGTAGGAAGAGTTGCTGTAAGATCAGCAGGCAGCTTCGATAGTAAAACAACGAACGGAGGCGTTCAAGGTATTAGCTGGAAATATTGTCAGCGACTCCAAAAAGTGGACGGCTATTTGTACAACTAACTCTAGGAGGTTGCGCTTTTTTTCCTCTATCTAAAGAAAGAGGTTTCCAGCGCAAAAATTGGTTGCACAGACTCACATTGGCCATCCCGGTGTTCTTGAAAACAGGATCGACAGGAGTGTTGAAAAAGCAATTAGAAATACAAAAGATCTGGATCATCCCTTCCATTTTACACCCACTTAACTTGTAGGGTTACTGGCGGGGATGGAACGTATCAAAAGCTTCGAACAACCGCTTTTTTGAAAGATGAGTGTAACGCTCGGTGGTTCCAATAGCAGCATGACCGAGCAATTCTTGAATCACCCGAAGATCTGCTCCACGATCAAGGAGGTGGGTTGCAAACGAATGGCGCAAAGTATGAGGCGAGATTTCCTTTTCAATTCCTGCTTGCTTTGCATAAAACTTCACCCGCTCCCATAGCGTTGTCCGATTCAGTCTTTTTCCCCTTTTAGAAAGAAAAAGAGGACGCTTTTCCCCTTTATCATTGCGCCACTTTCCTAAATAGGCGTCAATGGCACATAGCGCCTCTTCTCCAATGGGAACAATCCGCTCTTTCCCCCCTTTCCCAAGGACACGAATCGTATTCTCACCAACATCGTGGACATTTAACAAGCAAAGCTCATGAGCGCGGATTCCCGTTGCATAGAGGGTTTCAAGGATCGCTCTGTCGCGCATCCCCTCTTCCTCTTCACCTCCCGGAGCCATAAGAAGAGCTTCAACTTCTTCTCCACTTAAAACTTCGGGGACGAGCTGCCAGATTTTAGGCAGGTCTAAAAGCTCTGTCGGATCCTTTTCAATCACCCCTTCCCGTCTTAAGAAACGGAAAAAAACGTGGAGAGCCATTAAGTTGCGATAGATCGAACTGCTGGCCAACCCTTGCTCTTTTAAAAGCGCTAAATGAGAGACAATATCCTCTTCAACAACAACTTTTTTCGCACGCTTGCAAAAACGGCGGATATCTGTGCCATAGGCTTTGATCGTATTGATCGAAAGCCCTTTTTCAGCACCGATATAAGATAAGAAATCATTGATATAATTTTTCCATTGCATACAGTTATCATCTAAAATTAGGGCCCCTTTTGCAAGAAGAAATAGAATGAACAAAAACAATCAGTGGAGCAGCAACGGCATCAAAAGACTTTGCTCTCTAAGATCTCTTTAGTAATCGATTTAGGCCAGCTTTGCTTTAGAAGCTACAAAACGCGTGCTACCACGACAAGAAGCATCAAGCCCTTGAGAGCAATTCTCATCTTCATCTTTGTTAAACTTCCACTGGTCATTGGAGTAGATAGCGACACCTGACCAAAGTACAAACATCACTGCGCCGATAATGGTCGGTGCTAATCCGCCAGAGAAAAACATTCCAGTTCCGGCGATCATGATTAAAAGGACATTACTGACAAAGAAAGCGAGTTTATCGTTCTTATCCATCTCTCCGGACCCAAGAGCTTGGTGGAGGAAATAGCCATCAATCACAAGCATTCCAATTGCTGACACGACCCAAGCTGCTGCAATCACAATTCCAAGAGCTTCAGTACAAGCAACCGTTCCTGCAACAAGAGCAAAAACTCCAACCAAGCATAGGAAAATGATTCCAGCATGAAGACTTTGATTCTTTTTCATTTCAGCTTTAACGCTGTCGATGATTCCTTGAGCTTCTTCAACCCCTTCCCCTTTATCAAGCTTATTTAACAGGCTCTCATGAAACGGCTTGTTTAACTCTTTACGTATAAGACCGGCAGATTCTACTCCAGTCCTATCTCAGTGCCATCAATGCCTGCGCTCGCAAAGGAATTCTCCTAAAAGGTGG
>JASJDV010000015.1 GCA_030064985.1 Simkaniaceae bacterium
ACTCCTCAAGCAAGGGATATTTACCAGTGATAGGGTACAAAAAGAATAGAACTGTGAAGATAAGTGCAGCAAAAGTCGCTGAGTTTTTTAGGTGCAAACGAAAAAGATGGGGGATTGAGAGAACGTTTTCTTGGTTGAAACGGAAGGGTCGGAGGCTCCTGATGCGATGGGAGCGATTGGCGGGTTTATGGAAAGCTTTTAGCAAGCTCGGGCTCATCTATTATGTGGTTAGGGTATTTAGTTGGATAGGTTCATGAACTTATCCAAATAAAACTCGATTGAATTTAATTTTCAAACATTCTACACTCTCCTCAATAAACTAAGGATTTCTTTACATGTCAATGAGTTATTTAGGTCAGTTTAAAAAACATCTTGCGAATCATGACTATCCTTTATTTCTCACCCTTTGGGAAGAATATTGCATGGGGGATGAGATTGATGGGGAAGAACTCAAGCAAGTGTTACTAGGAGTCAAAAATTCTGAACTATCTACCTCTTTTGGACGTCACGTAGAGAGTGCTCTTCCTCTTTGGGAAAAAATCAAAGAAACCGATCTTGGACACGAAATAGTAACGTTGATTTTTGACATTCAAACAACAAACACGACCCAGCTTGGTGAATTGGCTTTCAATTATTTAAAAGAACGGAATCCCAATGACTCTCACTTCAACGATAAAATCCGCTTGATTGGACTGCGCGAACTGGTCAACTTTCAAGGAGCCATTAGCAATTACGAACTCTTGACTCATATGAAAAAAGGAAAGTTTGTCTTCCACTCACGAGGATGGGGAGTGGGTGAAATTCTTGACGTTTCCTTTTTACGGGAACAGTTAGAGATCGAATTTGATGATATCGGAGGAAAAAAAGACCTCTTATTTGAAAATGCTTTTAACACCTTAATTCCTATTCCTGATGACCACTTTTTAGCCCTTCGATTCGGAAACCCCGATGAACTGGAAGAGCGCGCAAAGAAAAATCCTGTGGAAATAATGCATATCCTCTTGAGAGATCTAGGGCCTTTGACAACCGCTGAAATTAAAGAGGCGCTTTGCGAGTTAGTTATTCCTAAAAAAGATTGGGCTAGGTGGTGGCAAACAGCACGTGCTAAAATCAAAAAAGACACGATGATTGAAACTCCCGCTAAACTCCGCAAACCTTTTAAGTTAAGAAAATCTGAACTCGCCCATGAAGAGCACCTAAAAAAAGCCTTAGAAAAAAAACTAGATACAAACCATCTTATTCAGATCATCTACACTTTTTTAAGAGATTTCCCACAGACAATAAAGAATGAAGAATTTAGACAAGAATTAGAAGAAAAGCTTAAAAAGGCCCTATCAACGGCGGAGCTTACAGATTCTCAAGAGCTCCAATTGCACTTTTTTATGGAAGACCTAAACGAAGGAAAAGAATCCTCTCCTACAAAAGAACTCATCAGACGATTCACATCTCCAGAAAATGTTATCAAAGAAATTGAAGTCATTGCTTTTAAAAAGCGAGCTCTTTGTGCAATCCATAAGCTTAGAGAAGACTGGGCAATCTTTTTTCTCAATCTATTTTTGGGTATCGACCACAACCCCCTTAGGGACTATATTCTTACAGAACTACTGAAAGCCAAGAAAGAAGAAGCGCTCATAAAAAAACTGGATGAACTTCTGTCTTACCCTAGACGCTACCCCCAAACCCTTTTATGGTATTTTCAAAAGATTATGAAAAATGCAGAACTTCCCCTATCAGACGTTGAAGGAAAGAATCGCTTTTTTGAATCTCTTCTTATTCTGCTTAGCCAAATTGAGCAAGAAACTAGCAATCGCGATAGCGTCAAAAGGATCCTCACTTTTCTCACAACCGCCCGTTATAATAATGTTAGAAAAATTTTCCAATCTGCATCAAAAGAAGCTGTTCAAGAATTTCTCCTTTTAGCAACTAAATGCCAGAGTTTAAACGATCACGATATTAAGATTTTCCATTCTCTTGCAGAAGTTGTTCATCCAAGCTTAGCAAAAATGGGGCATAAATATGACACGGAACAAGAAGAAGAATCTGTTATCTGGACGACAGAAGAAGGGTACAAAAAAATTAAATCTCGTATTCACGAAATTTCCACTGTCGAAACAGTCGATAATGCAAAAGAAATCGAGGAAGCGAGAGCTCTTGGTGATCTAAGGGAAAATGCTGAGTTTAAAGCTGCTTTAGAACGGAGAAACCGGCTCCAAAGTGAACTCAAAACACTTTCTACCGAATTCAACCAAGCACGGATTTTGACAAAAAACGATGTAGATACAGATAAAGTTGGCGTTGGTGTTATTGTTGACTGTCTCGATGATAATAGCAAAAAAGTCTCTTACACTTTATTAGGTCCCTGGGAAGCTGATCCTGACAAGCATATTCTCTCTATGCAATCAAAACTTGCTCAAAGTTTAGTGGGTCATAAAAAGGGAGATAAGGTTTCGATACAGGGAAAAGCTCTCACAATTTTGAACTTGCGGAATTATTTCGAATCTCTATAATACAAAGCGTAAATTATGGATGATCCTAATGGAAATTGTCATTGCTTCAACAAACCTTCATAAAATCCGTGAAATTAAGGCGATTTTAAAACCCCAATATTCTTTTGACTTTCTTTCTCTATTAGATTTTCCAAATTACACCGCTCTAGAAGAAACTGGAGTCACTTTTGAAGAAAATGCCTTTGCCAAGGCAATTCATGCAGCAGAAACTTTAAAGCGATGGGTGATTGCTGATGATTCCGGGCTTGTTGTTCCTGCCTTAAAAGATGCTCCTGGGGTCAAAAGTGCCCGGTACGCAGGCGAAGGATCTTCTGACAAAGAAAACCGTAAAAAACTTATCCAAGCATTAGATCCGATCCCAGAAAGTGAGCGAACTGCCTATTACGTTTGCGCCCTAGCCTTAGCTTCTCCAGACGGAATCCAACGGCAAGTCAAAGGACTTTGTGAGGGCTCTTTAATTTTAACTCCTCGTGGAAGTCAAGGGTTTGGTTATGATCCACTTTTTCTAAAGTATGATTACAATAAAACCTTTGCTGAAATGGACGAAGAGACTAAAAATAAAATTTCTCACAGAAGAAAAGCTCTGGATAAACTTTTACCTATTTTAGAAACACGATTCGTATCTAAGTAACTTGCGATATCTAATCGACGGCTACAATCTTTTTTTCAAGCTGCAAGAAGAATTACTTCCTCTAGAAGAAAAAAGGGAAGAATTTATCCACCTTATCAACGCCGTTGTTGGTGAACTTAAACTCCAGGTGCTCATGGTTTTTGACAGTCACTATCAAAACAGTGAAGATTTTGCCTCAAAGCGGACCCTTTCTAATATTGAAGTCAGTTTTTCTCCTAAAAATTTTTCTGCAGACCAATACCTTCTAGAGTTATTGGAGTGGGAATCTAAAAATACTACATTGGTAACGTCAGATCGAGAGCTTTCAAAAAAAGGCTCCTTTTTAGGCGCAAAAACTTTTTCTATTGAAACGTTTGTGAACTTTATTCTGAAAAAACAAAAGAAAAGAGCGCCAAAAGGTAAGCCTACAATGCGTGAAACAAAAGCAAACTTTGAACGCCTTCATAAAGCTTTTGAAAAAAAATTGGCTGAAAGGGGCGAAGAAGATACAGACCACTAACCGTTAATAAGCGTGCAGCAAAAGATCGAATAATAACACCTGCTGAGAAAGGCTGACTTTCAATCGTTAGCTTTTCCCGAACTTTTTGAAAGGGATCACTCTCATTCTTCTCGGTCAACTAGAGCAGGGAGAATAGTGACATCTAAAAGGTTATTTATATGACCAGCACAAAGTTGTGCTTCAATTTCAAATGAGGGGCTTCCTTCTTTTAAGGGAGCAATTTTTGTTACGCGAGCAACGGGAATATCTTTAGGAAAAATACCATCCATTCCCGTTGTCACAAGCAGGTCTCCCACCTCAATAAGAGAAGTACATTTTTCATCGTTTAATTGATCTAAAGGCTTACCACTTCGCAGTTCAAGGGAAGGCCCTTCTTCATCTGCAAAATCATAATTGAAGCCTACACCCTTCAAGACTTCAGAGCGGCCTCTCCAAAGAGGACTACTACTTCCCATCAGCTCACCTTTTGCTAGAAAATGTTCAGGAGATTCTCTTTGCAAACGCTCTAAAAGATTGTTGAGAAAAATGAGCGTTTCTCGTTGCTCTTCTCGCAGGACAAGTTGATCTAAAACTTGTTTAACAAGAGCTGCAAGCTCTCTATTTTCTTGTCCTCCACGAGCAACTCTTACGGAAGGAATCAAAGAGACATCTGTAAGTAGACGGACTTGACTTTTACAACTCCCCACATATTCAACCATTCCAATCAAATAGGGTCCTTTTAATACAGGGCTTCCAACCGAAACAACCTTTTCATGAAGCTTAGTATTTTCTGCTTCTCCAACATTAATCCAAAGAGTAGAACTCCATTCAGAGGGATCGCGATGAATCACCTCGGCAGAGATAGAAAAAAGCTCCAGTTCTAATTGTTTCTCCGCAGCAATTTTTCGCCGTTTATAGAAAGAAAGATTTTTCTTCTCATCAAGAGAAATAATCTCTTTAATTTTTTTTATTTGGTTTTCAATTCTCTCTTCGGAAAGAAGACGTCGACGTAAAGATTCATTTTGTTTTTTTAATAAAAGATTTTCGACCTCAAGAGACTCTACCTGATCTTTAGTTTTGCGGGGAACAGAAGGGAGAGAAAAAGAGGCGCACACAGAAGCACTTTTCCTCCAAAGGCCCTTGGAAATTGTGCCAGCGCTATTGCGCATTCCTTGTATGAGAATTCCAGGGAGATAAAAAAGAGAAAATAAAAAGAGCCCTAAAAAAATATAGGGGCGGTAGCTTTTTTTTCTCATCGTTTGGTCTTAAGTATTGCTTCAATGACGTAGGGTAAATTTTTTTCGTTAAGTCCCGTGAGATTGATGCGTCCACTGCGGGTTAAATAAACCGCGTACTCGTCAACCATCCGGTCTACATGTTCTGCACTTATTCCTAGCATGGAAAATAAACCGTACCTTCTTTTTAAAAAACCAAATTTATCTTTTCCAAATTGTTTTCCTAATGCAGCGGCAAGCGCGTTTTTCATGACTGTGATTCTTTCGCGCACTTGTTGTACTTCCCCTTTCCACATTTCAACAAGACCTACATCTTGAAGAATCGTCGTAATAATTCCTGCCCCATGTCGGGGAGGATTTGAATAGCTCACCCGTACAAGCCGTTTGACAACGCTCGATAAATTTTGGGAAAGTTGCTCATTTTTTGCGATAATGGATAGACATCCTATTCTTTCACCATAAAGACCAAAATTTTTGGAGTAAGAAGCAGCAACAAGCATCTCATGCCCTTGATTTGCAAAATGGCGGATCGCCCACGCATCTTTTTCAAGACCACGACCAAAGCCCTGGTAAGCAAAGTCGAACAAAGGAATGAGCTTTTTCTGTAACAAAAAAGTAGAAAGCTCTTTCCATTGAGCATCTGTCGGATCGCATCCTGTCGGGTTATGACAACATCCATGTAAAACTACGACACTATTTTCTGGCGCATGGGAAAGAGTATCGAGCATCCGCTCGAAGTCTAATGTATGCGTTTCGTAGTTATAATAGGGATAGGTTTGTATTTCCATTCCACAGGCTTCAAAAATTCCTCGATGATTCGGCCAAGTGGGATCTGAAAGATAAATCTTTTTTGTGATTGCGCGAGCTAAAAAATCTCCTCCTAAACAAAGCCCTCCCGTTCCCCCTAGTGTTTGCGCGCCAAATAGAGCGCCTCTTGTTTTTTTACAAAAATCTTCTCCAAAAACTAGCTGCTGGGCTTCCCTTATAAACGTTTGATCCCCACTCATTGAAAGATAAAGCTTATCTTTTTCAATTTTCTCGAGAACTTTCTCTGCTTCTTTAACTGAGCGCAGTGTACGCGTTTCTAAATCTTCATCACGAAAAATCCCCACTGTCAAATCGACTTTATTTGGACGTTTATCTTTTTTAAACCGGGTGCCGAGACCGAAAATAGGATCAGGTGGAAAAGGAACAACGTTTTCAAAAATGCTCATAACAGCGCTTCATTAAGGATAACTTTTTATTATGCCTTGTCGTTGAAAAAAACTCCCGGACATTTTACCATAAAAAGCTTTTGGGGCGTTCGCTTAGTAGGTAGAGCGCAACAATGGCATTGTTGAGACCAACGACTTAAGCCCGTCACGCTTCCTTTAAAATTCTACTCCCACTATAGGAGCTCCCTCTTGATATCCTCTAGCAGATTTCCCTACACGACTCATTTTCAAACCTTCAGCGACAATCATGGCGTAATTTTTGCTAAGATTTGTTGAAAATCTTGTCTTGTATGAACCTATTCCGGATGGAAGATCTTTTTTATTCCACACTTTTTGTGATCTTTTTCTGTTAGAATTCTTAGCAGTCTATGAATCAATCTAGTAAAAAAATACTCTTTTCTGAAATTTCTTTGGTGGTATAAAGCAAATTAAGGGGGGGATGAAATGGAATTGCATCAAAGTATTAGGCAAGACCAACGTTTGATTATGAGCATTGCAATGGAGCATGCTTTTCATGTATTGATGATGCCTACCCTCGAGCTAAATGACTGGCTAGAAAGGGAAATCGAAAAAAATCCTCTTCTTAAAATTGTTCATCACGCCCCCAATCCTCTGGATACAGCGCTTATTGGTTCGAAAGTCACCCTATATGACTATTTAACGCATGAAATCGAGCTCCTTTTCGAGACTTCTCGAGAAAAAGAAATGGCACGTGAAATTGCCGGATCTCTTGATGAAAAGGGGTTTCTAACCCTTTCAGAACAAGAATTAGCTGGCAAGGAAGCTGTGCTTAAGAAATTTCAACAAATCGAACCCATAGGGCTGGGAGCAAGGAATGTCCGAGAAACGCTTCTTCTCCAGTTAGAAGAAAAAAAAACCTGCCCTATCTATCAAATCGTTGATTGCCATTATAATGATCTCCTTCATAATCGATTGGGAAAAATTTCTAAATCCCTAAAAATACATGTCTCTGAGATAAAAAAGATGATTCATCATGAGCTACGCCCATTAAATCCTTTTCCAGGAAGAATTTTTGAAAATGATTTCAATCCCCCTCTACTACCAGATGTTTCAATTTTGAAAGAAGAAGACTCCTGGAAAGTCGAAGTAAACGATTCAGACCTTCCGACCTTCGAGATACATGAGACCTATTTAAAAGCTCTTGAAAACCCTCATTCAAAGCAAGATGAAATCGATTTCATTCGGCGACACCTTGCAGCGGGAAATTGGTTGACCCGTATTGTTCGTAGAAGAAAGAAAACGCTTCAAGAAATTGCGACCTATCTTCTCAAAAAACAGCGAGACTTCTTAGAAGGAATATGCATTAATCCCAGCCCGATGACAATGAAAGAAGTGGCTAAAGCTCTTACAGTAAGCGAGTCAACAATGACTCGAGCCATCGCCCATAAATCCATTGCAACGCCGCGCGGTCTTGTAAAGTTTCGAAGCTTTTTTACTCATGCTCTTCAAAGTAAACAAGGGAGTGTCTCTAACCAAGAGGCTAAAGACCTCCTTCTAAAATTGGTCGATCAAGAAAAAGATCCTCTTTCAGATCAGCAACTTTCGGAAAAATTAAGCGAAAGAGGGATTCAATGTGATAGAAGAACGGTTAGCAAATACCGTAAGGAACTTAAGATCAGCTCCGTTCATCACAGGAAAATGTGGAAACTCTAGGTTCTTCAAAAAAGAGTCTTATCTGGTAAATCTCTTTCCAAATCTAGACGGCGATAACGCCTCATCTTAGGAGAGGCTGGCCGCTTAAAAAATCCTTGACGCTTTGGATGGAATCAATGCGTCCAAAAAATTCTGTGTTGAGCTCAAGCACTCCTCTAAATTTTCTGGCATATTTTCAGAAAAAATGATGCGGTCGATAAGTGATGCTGAAAAAGATTGTTGTACGGAACCCTTGAGCTTTTCGGCTAGAAAGGCTGATTGACGTCTCCTTCTATTCCCTTCTCTTTTTTCACTATGAATCAATAAAACCTCAGGAATAAAGCGCACATGCGCTTTGCCCAGTTCGGCCATTGGGCTAAAAAAAGCATTTTCATCTCCAATCGAAAGGAAAAAGTCTCCTTCTACGTGGAGCTTTTTAAAAAGTCCTGCATCATACGTTTTTAGAGGAGCAACAACCCAAGGGGCCTTTTGAACTCTATTCTTACAAAGGTTTCTTTTCGGTTTGGGATCTATCACACCTTTTTGGTAATTCAGATAATCTATATATTGTCCATAGGAGAGCCAAACGTCTGGCTGTGCATGAGATTGGGATAAAAAAGATAAGACATCTTCATGCATCAACCAATCTGATCCATAAAGATGAACAATCACGCGGTCATCAGGGCACTTGAATACCACCTGATAATACGTTTCATAGGCTTCATATCTTTCTTTGCATTCAATTATTTGAATCTCATCTTTAGAACCAACTTTTTCCCTTAATAATTCAATCGTTCCATCGTTAGATCCCTGATCGATATAAATAATGTTAAAATGATCACATCTTTGCGTTGATATGGACTCATAATTGCGCTCAATTGTCTGCACATCATTTCGAGTCAAGACTATGAAAGTAAAGGTTTTATCTTCTACAGGGTCTAATTTTCTATGGCTAAAATCATCTGTAGGAAGGATCTTAGGCTCCTTCTTAGATTTGATCATCCGAGATTCTCTAATAAAGAACATTGGCAATATTAGTATAATAAAAAGAATAAAAACCCTATTTGCAAAAGAATTTTCTCTACCATTTATTTTCATTTAATTATAAATCTCCCTGTAGTTTTTAATTAACTGTAGACAGGGAGATTGTCAACGAAATTGAGCAATAATCTGGCGCCACCGCACAGATTTAGGAATCTCTTTTTCAATGTAATCGAGAAGTTGCCCGATAGGTTCCTTTGCAAATTTTTGAATTTCAGAGTCTTTTAATCGAATCAATATACGAAAGAACTCTGTTTGATTGGGAAAGATTTTTGAAAGTTTTTTAAGTGCTTTTTTTAAGATTCGTTGATCTTTTATCAAAACAACAGCTCTTAGAGTTACATCCATTACAGGAAGAAGTGTTACAAACTTTACATAAGGCAAAAAAGGTAAGGCAAGAAAAAAAAGAGCTGCTGTTTGAACGATTAAAGAAATAAAAATCAATGCAATAAAGAAAAAAGCATGACTAGGTTTACGAAAAAGAGGCCCTAAAAAACGTCGCCATTTAGATTTCGAATGATGATAGGCTAAAACTTCTTCAAATCGTGGTTCATTAAAAGCCATTCTTATCGCATGAAGTGTTTCATGAAGTAGAACTTCACTGTGCAAATAGAAGAGGAATTTTCCCTTTTTAAACCTTTCTCTAAGTTGGATCATTGGGATTTTATTCTGATCCAGTGTTTCAAAAATCCAAAGGGCTGCCCCTTGCCAAGGTGGAAGCCCATGATTGGAATATGTAAGAGGAAGCCACTTTGGACTAGCGCCGAGTTCGTTGTGAAAATCAGGGTTCCATTTGCTGAAAACTTTAGATCCAAAAAACTTTGAAGGGTCTTCTTTTACCTTTTTTAAAATGTCAAAGCGCTTGACAAATTGTTCTTCTGATTCGTGTGGACCAGGAACAAACCCTTGCTCTCCAAGTGTTTTTAATGCTTTTTTAGTGAGGTTAACATACAGGTTGGCTGGCATCATTGTCATGCTGACTTAAGAACGCATTAGGATGTAGTTTAAAAGAGTCTTCTTTTCGGTTTTTTGGCTCCCTTCGTTAAAGGCTACTTGAGCGGTTTTTTTTAATCGAGCGGTATTGTAAGAAAAGGCACAAGAATAGAGCTAGATTTAAAGTCAAGATGACGCCATTCAAAAGAAGAAGCTGATTATTTTTTCTAGAAATTGCGACCAAGCGCCTTCGGACATTTTTTTCAAAGTTTGTTTCACCTTCAAACCAAGTTGAAGCATAGTGATGGTGAGCATATAAGGGAAGATCACCATCAATTCGATTAAAATAAGCTGCTGGCAAAACAATATCTTTGCTGTTTTTCTTTCCTGCTTCTTGTCTAACAGCATGATCAAAAGCAGCAAAAGTTCGCTGAGCCACTCGATAGATAACCGATTCCTTATCAGTCCCGGGATAGGCTAAAGCAACTTCTTTCCAATGAGCTTTAACGTTCTCTATCGTCTTTTTCAGGACGGGATGTCCAGGAAGAGATCCAATCACATTGTTACAAACAGAGATAGAACTGCTTAGGATCGGTTCATGTGGAGGTTCTAGCCCACAATAAAGATCGTAGTTATTGTGAAAGGATTCGAAGGAATTGAAGCACTCAACATCATGATCAACATAAACGCCTCCTT
Source organism: Simkaniaceae bacterium (assembly GCA_030064985.1). Taxonomy (GTDB): domain Bacteria; phylum Chlamydiota; class Chlamydiia; order Chlamydiales; family Simkaniaceae; genus Neptunichlamydia. The sequence goes on from JASJDV010000015.1 coordinate 10,389, forward strand.
CCTTAAATAGGAGCTCATAGCGAAGAATATCAGCTTTTTCAGCATAGTTATCTGAGTTTTCGTAACAATCTTTTACATGATCAAAGGTAAAGTTTGCGATGAATTGGAGTTCCATCTTCTTGTTGGGAAGAGGCCGGTACCTATCGGTCCAAAACTTAACTGTCCAGTTTGGATGGTTTTTAATCCAAGAATCAATGTTACCGACGGACTCTTTTGGGAAAGGGTTAGGCCCTAACCAAATAAAATGAATAACTTTAGGGATTTTCTTTTGATCTTCTTTAATCAACTGAAGGTTTTTATTGGTCTCATAAAGCTTTTTAAAAAACCCAAGATTCTCATAATCTTCGTGGGTTTCGACAAATTTCCAGACGCTTTTATTTAGTCCCATTAAAGTATTAAAATCATCGCTTTGTTTAAACGGGTGTTTTTTATCACATCCAAAAAATACGAGAAGTAACAAAGCTATGCGAGCTATCCACTTCATTTTAATCCCTTTTTGATTTCCTTATTCACAAGTAAGTGCAAGGTAAAGCACCCAAGCATTGCAATGAACACTAAAAGTTCGACTCTAAGCATTTTTGCAGCGCATGCTCTGAGTGTTTTAAGTGTTTTTAAAAAATATTTTTGATTGGGGGTTTCTTTTACATTATGCCAACTTGTCCCATAAAGATGTTCTGAATAAAAGGTCGGAAGCCCATGTTTGGGATAAAAATAACAGGCAGGAAAAACGATATCCGTATTTTCTGGATGATTAAGACTTTCATCAAATGCATAAGTAAGAGCGATAAGAGTGCGATGTACCACTTTCTCTGCTTGGACATAAGGGTCAATTGAAGAGAAGCGCTTTGTCACTTCATCCCAGCGATCGACAACCTTTTCAATTGCTGAGCGGATCACTGGATGATAAGGCTTTGCTCCAATAATGCTAATCCCAACTGTTACCGATAAACCATCAATCCCACTGTGGGGCATTTCAAGGCCAGCATAGAAGTCATATCCTGAGTGAAGGTTATGGAAGGGGCGCTTGCATTTCGCATCATGATCAATATAAATCCCACCCTCCTTATAGAGAATTTCATACCGCCAAATATCTGCCTTCTCTCCCCAGTTTGTTGATTCCTCATAGTTTTCTTTTAAAAACTCAAACGTAAAGTCTTCAAAAAGTCGCACTTCCATCCCTTTGCAAGGTGCAGGCCTTTTTCTATCCGTCCAAAAAACAAAGGTCCAATCTGGATGATATGCCATCCAAGAGCGGATGTTTTGAATGGATTTTATTGGGAAGGGTCGAGGGCCAATCCAGATGAGGTGGACTATTTTAGGAATCTTAAAGGTTGGATTAGAGGTAAACTGAAAATGTTTATTTTTATTATAAAGCAATTCATAATATTCGAGATTTTTATAGTCTCTTTTAGTCTGAATGTAGTTCCAATCTTCAGTCTCAATTCCTTGAAGTTTTTTAAATGAGTCCTCAAGAGTTAGGTATGTGTCAAATTTGGGCTTACTTTTTTTTATGTGACTCGGAAAGATGGAAAAGAGCACCAAAGGACAAATAAATAATAGGAGAATGCGTTTTTTTTTCACTCAGTCACTTTTATTGCTCTAAAAACTTGCCACTCCCTACAATCATTATTAGGTTGTAACACATAAGGTTGTAGGTCTGATTTTGCCTCTTTTTCAGCCTGAATTTCTCGCTATCCAAATCCAAGTAAGAAAGTTTACTTGCAAACAAGCAAGAAAATCGAAGAAAACCATTTCAGCTGTCTACATGATTATAGTATTCTAAACTATACTCTTAGCCTGTAAATACTTCAACTCATAGTAGAAACCTAGATTGCTCCTAGTAACTTTTTGTAGATTTTAAACCCTATTGTTAATAGATAAAATTATGAAGACAATTATGGTTGCAATAAATGCGCAGAGTTAAGTAGCCTCAAACGTTTATCATTTATTTAATCATTATGGCAAAAGGTAAAACCCTTATTATCGTTGAGTCACCCACCAAGGTAAAGACACTAAAAAAATTTTTAGGCAACGCTTACCATGTTGAATCTTCTGTGGGGCACATTAGAGATCTTCCGACCAAAGGATTTGGAATCAATCTCGAGAACTCATTTGAACCTATCTATGCAAACCTTTCAGACAAAAAAGATGTCATTGCAAAATTAAAAAAAGCAGCAAAAGACTGCGACACCGTTTATCTCTCCCCTGACCCTGACCGTGAAGGGGAAGCCATTGCTTGGCACATTGCACACATTCTTCCTAAAGGACCTAAAGTCCAAAGGTTAACTTTTAATGCCATTACAAAAGACGCCCTATCCGAAGCACTTAAACATCCACGAAAAATTAACCTGGATCTTGTAAATGCACAACAAGCACGCCGTCTTCTAGACCGGATGGTTGGGTATAAAATTTCTCCTTTATTGCAACGTCGCATTAAACGCAGTGGATCGGTGAGTTTATCTGCAGGTAGAGTACAATCTGTTGCCCTAAAGCTTGTTGTGGATCGAGAGAAAGAAATTGAAGTTTTTAAACCTGTTGAATATTGGACCATTGTTGCTTCTCTTCAAGGAAATCATAAAGACCGCGCTTTTGATGCGACCCTTTCTCACATTGATGGAAAACGGATTGAAAAAGAACGAATTCCTGGAAAAGACGTCGCGTTAATTCCCAATGAAATGGAAGCAAAAAAACTTGTGACTCAACTCAAGCATGCAACTTTCAAGATTGCTAAAATTGAAAAAAAGGAAAAGAAACGACATCCAGTCCCCCCTTTCATCACTTCGACCCTGCAACAAGAAGCCAGTCGTCATTATGGCTACTCCGCATCGAGAACAATGGGAATTGCTCAGGGCCTATACGAAGGAATTGATTTAGGTAAAGAAGGAACTGAAGGGTTAATCACCTACATGCGTACAGATTCAACACGCATAGAAATGGAAGCGATTAAGGCAGCACGAACATTAATCGATGGTGCCTATGGGAAACAATTTCTTCCCCAAAAACCTACTATGTATCGCTCAAAGAAAAATGCCCAGGATGCTCATGAAGCCATTCGCCCAACGAATCTTTCGCACCCACCCGATGTGATTAAGCCCTATTTAACGATCGACCAATATAAAATCTATCTCTTAATCTGGCGCCGTTTTTTGGCCTCTCAGATGAAACCCGCAATTTATGATACTGTCTCGTGTGAGATTCAAACAGATCAAAACTTAACCCTTCGAGCTGCAGGGTCTATCATTAAGTTTAGAGGCTTCTTGGCTGTCTACGAAGAAAGAGAAGATGTAGGAGAAGAAAAGAAGAAAAAAGACGAAGAGAAAACCTTACCTCCGCTTGAAGAGGGGCAAATTCTTAAACTTTTAGATATTGCTTCAAATCAGTCTTTTACAAAGCCCCCACCCCGCTTTACAGAAGCTTCTTTAGTCAAAGAACTCGAAAAATCTGGAATTGGTCGACCTTCTACTTATGCTTCTATCATGAATAAAATTCAGGGGCGTACCTATACCGTTAAAGAACGTCTTGCTCTTAAACCGACGGAACTTGGGAAAATCATTGCGCAAATGCTTGAAAACCATTTTACAATGATCATGGACATTAAATTTACTGCGCGCATGGAAGATGACCTCGATGAAATTGCCGAGGCCAAAAAAGATTGGAAAGAATTTTTACATCATTTCTGGACAAAGTTTGTTCCTGTTCTAGAAAAAGCTGAAAAAGAAGCCTTTGTTCCAAAACTCACGACAGATATCAACTGTCCAAAGTGTGGCAGCAAACTTCAAAAAATCTGGTCTAGAGATAGGTATTTTTATGGCTGTTCAAATTATCCCGATTGTAAATTCACCGTTTCGATCGAAGCGCTAGAGTTTAAGAAAGAAGATTATGCAGAAAACTTTGATTGGGATCAAAACTGTCCTAAATGCTCATCACCAATGAAAATTCGCTTTGGGCGTTTTGGAACATTCCTGGGCTGCGAACGCTATCCCGACTGCAGTGGAATCATCAACATTCCTAAAAAAGATGAACCTGTCCCTGAAGATCTCCCAAAATGTCCTGCTATCGGATGTGATGGTACTATCAAACAGAGACGGAGTCGATGGGGTAAACCGTTTTTTAGTTGCTCGAATTATCCAGACTGCGATGTAATCGTCAATAATCTCGGTGACTTAGAGGGTAAATATCGCGGTTATCCGAAGACCCCTTACGTGAAAAAAACGAAAGGGGGGACAAAGAAAAAAGCAACAAAGAAAAAGACAGCGAACAAGAAAGCAACAAAGCAAGCAGGAACTCCTCTCCCATTATCAAAAGAGCTACAAATAGTTGTCGGGGAAAAAGAGTTAACGAGAACTGAGGTCACCAAAAAAGTTTGGGATTACATTAAAGCCAAAGGTCTCCAAGATCCTAACAACAAAAGACTCATTGTCCCCGATGATAGGCTCTCCAAAGTGTTTGGCCACTCCGATCCTATCGATATGATGAAACTTGCTGGCATTCTTAGCAAACATATCAACCCTTAATCCGCCCACTTTAGGGAACTAAAAAATAGAAAGATCATTTTCCGAAGTCATTTGATACTCAATCGGCTTCAACATTTTCTTGTTTGCTCACCCTAAGCAAAAAAGCGTCTTGCTGTAAATAAAATCAGCCGTGAGACATACATTCCAAACACCTTCAGCGCATAGGCCAGCAGTTGGAGTGCTCTTGAAATAAAAGTCATCCACATTGTGCTTTTTAGGCTTAGATGGATCATTGTGCGCATGCGTGAGAACAAATCGCATCACCCCTAGAAACGAGCTACAGACTAGAAACGTTTCATTTTCAGTATTCTTTTTTAATTTGAAAGGTTCGTTTTTATTAAAGAATTCACAATAAAATTATTTTTTAATGAAAAGAAGAAAACACCAAGAATGGACAGGAGATCTTTTCAAGTGTCATATTTTGTGCATTCATCGCTATTTCTATCTCTTCTGTCAGATGGCTAAACGAAAAATCTTTTCCTTCTTTATGAGCTTTTTGATTTAGCCAGACAATTAATTCCCATTCTTGAAATCCTTCGGTTAATTTTACCAAATTTGCTGAAGGTAAAAATCCGATAGAAGACAAGAAACTCCGCTTCGATACAGCGAGCAATATCTCTTTAACTCTAGCTTTATCCACCTCCCGCTTGACAGAAAGAGGAATTGAAATTTGGTAAATGCCTTTTTTTCCCAAAGACCAATTTGTGAGCTTTTTCGAAATAATTTCTGAATTAGGAACGATCGTTTTTTTTCGATCAGATGTATGTATTACAGTACATCGGACATTAATTTTCTCTACAACTCCTATAACTCCTGACTCTAGTTGAATAATATCTCCTGGAATAACATTTTTTTCAAAGAGAATCAAAATGCCTGAAACAAAGTTATTTAAAAGCGCTTGAAGGCCAAAACCAATCCCAACACTTAAAGCTCCGGCAACAACAGCAATTCCGGTTAAATTAATTCCAATCGTTGTAAAAGCTACATAAAACCCTACGATAAGGATGAAAAAATACACCAAACGACTGATCGCGTAGGAGGAAGAAATTTGATTTCCAAAGGAAAGCGTTTTTGTGATTGCCACCCTCACCAGAAGTCCAATGATAAATGATAAGCACAAGATGGCAACAAAAACAATGAGTTTCGTTAAAGTAATGGGCGTTTCTTGAATCTTAAATAAGGTGACTGTCCAATAGGGATTTATCATTGTTATTGCTTTTGAATATTTCGATAACTATACAGAAATTGTATGGTAAATTAGGAATGATGTCTTGTCAAATAACAACTGCAAAAATTGTGAAATTTGTCATGAAGAATTTTCGAATGCAAAGCTTTTTCCTGTTCGATTCATCCGAAATTCAGTTCTTGATGCAATCTGTAAAAAACATCCAAATATCAATAGAAATGGATTCATCTGCTATCCAGACTTAAGAGAAATTCGTGCTGAACACATCGAAGCACTTCTAACTGCCGATAAGGGAGCTCTTTCAAAGCTTGAAAAAGAGGTCATTGAAAGTTTAGAAAACCAGGATGTCCTTGTAAAAAACGTTAATAAAAAGTTTGAGCGGGAGCTTACTTTTGGTGAACGTATGGCTGATAAAGTCGCAAAGTTTGGAGGAAGCTGGAAGTTTATTCTTTCTTTTCTTGTTGTGTTGTCCACTTGGATAAGCTTTAACGGGCTATATTTCTACAACAATCCCTTTGACCCCTACCCTTTTATCTTCCTAAATCTTGTTCTCTCTTGCCTTGCAGCGCTTCAAGCCCCTGTAATTATGATGTCTCAAAACCGACAAGCTGAAAAAGATCACCTTCAAGCAAATGAGGACTATTCCACCAATCTTAAAGCAGAACTTGAAATTCAACAACTACACTCAAAACTCGATATTTTCATGAAGCATCAATGGGAGTCCCTCATGGAACTTCAAAAAATTCAGATTGAACTTGCTGAAGATATTGTCCACCACAAAAAACACTTGAAGTCTTTAGAGAAAGAAGAGTAGTCTTTCTCAAGAAGTCTTTAATGGAAAAACAATGAAAAAAAGTTTCATTTACATTTTGTTGACCCTTTGTCTGAGTTTTGGTCCATTTTTTCTCTACAGCAGGAAAGAAAAAGTCATTAAAGTGACTCCTTTTGTCAATGAGATTCCTGAAGGCATTCCCTTTATTCCCTATGCAGGAGCGCGATTTGCAGAAGATCTAAAAGACTCGGGTTACCGTGTTGAATGGACTCTGATGCAAAAGCAACCCAAAAAACGGCGCTATCTAAGACGCCTTATTTACTTTCTTAAAAATTTAAACACAGAAAAGATCATTCTTAATAACCTCAACCCACCGTTTTCTAAAGCAAAACTCAAGCGAATTCCCAGCGAAAAACTCATCCTCATCGCCTGGGAGCCTCCTTCTGTCTTTGAATACCAATACACGCAAGAAATTCTCGACCTCTTTGGAACAGTACTCACTTGGCATGATGAGCTGATTGATGGGAAAAAGTTCATTAAATTTCATTATCCCTCTATTAGACCTTTAGAGGATAATCTGCCTTCTTTTGAAAACCGCAACCTTCTCTGCATGATCAACTCTAACCTGAAATTCAATGACTTCGAAAAAGAGCTCTATTCAATGCGACGCGACGCTGTAAAATTCTTTGAAGACAAGCCGATAGGCACCTTTGATCTTTATGGCAAGGGGTGGGAAGGGTGTAAAAATGCTAAGGGACGTGTTCCTGATAAACAAGAAACACTCAAAAAATATAAATTTAATTTCTGCTTTGAAAATGCTGCTGTTCCTGGATATATCACAGAAAAAATCTTCGATAGCTTTGCTACAGGAACCATTCCTATTTATCTTGGAGCTCCAAATATTGAAGACTATATCCCTAAGGAGTGCTTCATTGACTATCGGCAATTTAATGATTTTGAAGAAATGCTTACCTTCATTCAAAAAATGACAAAAGAAAAGTATGAATCCTACCTATCTCACATCAGAGTTTTCTTAAAAAGTCCTGAAAGTCAAAAATTTACTCAAAAGTGCTTTTCTGACACCCTCTGGAACGCGTTAACCTCTAAAAAGGAAAGATCATAACGACCCTCCCTTTTTTATGCCCCTCATCCTGCCCCTATATCAGATCAGTCAGAATCAGAATGAGGCACGGATAACAGATATGGTGGATCGGATGGTCAATGAGGGGCAAATGAGCGTAGTTTTTAACGAGGGGGAAGGAGAAAGAGAAACCTTACTTCACAATATCATTAGAAAAAATCGTTTAATGAAGTTTTAACGTCAGGTAGGCTTTATCGATCTGATCCAAAGATGAGATGCAGCAATTCAGGTCTTTGAGGTATCCGGTTGAAATATCATAAACCCAGCCATGAATGGACAGTTTTTTTTCTTGTGCCCAAGCACTCTGAACGATGGTCGAATAGCAGACGTTCATGACTTGATAGAGAACATTGAGTTCAATAAAACGTTTGGATTTTTCCTCAAAATCAGCAATCGTATCGAGCATCTCTTTTTCACGAAAATAGACATCGCGAAGATGGCGTAGCCAGTTATCGACAAGTCCAAATTGGCCATTTTCCATGGCAGCTAGAGCCCCACCACAGCCATAATGACCACAGACAATGATATGCTCTACATCTAGATAATCAATTCCATACTGGATAACTGAAAGGCAGTTGATGTCGGAGTGAGGAACGAGATTAGCAATATTCCGATGAACAAAAACTTCACCTGGTTCAAGGCCCAATACCTCGTTGGCTGGAATGCGACTATCGGAACAGCCAATCCAAAGGTATTTTGGAGTCTGTTTTTTGGAAAGACGCTTGAAGGTATCGGGATCCTTTTGGACTTTATCCTCAGCCCAAGCTCGATTGTTATCAAATAATTGCTTTAACTCTTTCATGTGCAGGCCATTTTGCCTAAAAGAGTGTTTTCTTTCCACGAATAAGATACCTTTAAAGATCTTCTCTATGTTAAACTGGTTTAAATGAAACTTTTAATCTGAAAAAATTGGTATATAGATGACTTTTGATACATTAAGTTTGCATCCTAAAATTCTTAAGGCTGTAACTAAAGCGGGATACACTAAACCAACGAAGATTCAGTCTATGGCTATACCAATGATTATGGGCGGCTCAGATCTGAGGGCTTCAGCACAAACGGGAACGGGAAAAACAGCAACCTTCTTGCTTCCAGCTTTGCATCTGTTGACTTCCCCTGCAAAAAAAGAAGGAAAAGGTCCCCGCATCCTTATTCTTGTTCCTACGCGAGAACTTGCGATGCAAATTACAGCTCAATCAGAAAAATACAGCACGTTTTTAAAGGAAGTAAAAACTGTGTGTGTTGTTGGCGGCGTTCCTTATCCTAAACAGATAAAGAAACTCTCTAAGCCGTACGATGTTTTGATTGCAACACCCGGGCGCCTTATTGACTTTATTGACCGTGGGAAGATGGACTTTTCAAGACTTGAGATGGTCATCCTTGATGAAGCCGATAGAATGCTAGACATGGGGTTTGTGAAACCTGTTGAACAAATCGTGGCAAAAATCCCCCCTTCAAGACAAATACTCCTATTCTCAGCAACGCTCCAGGGAGCAGTGATTAAGTTATCCAACCGCCTTTTAAAAGATCCTTTAGAGGTCAAAGTAGATTCTGAATACGCTGATCATAAAAATATTAAGCAAGCGCTTCATTTTGTTGACGATTGCCGTCACAAAAATCGCCTTCTTGATCATATTCTCATGCAAGATGAAGTCGGCGATACGATCATTTTTACCTCGACTAAGCGGTATGCAGACCAACTAGTTAAAGATTTAAAAGATAAAGAGTACCTTGCTGCTGCCCTTCACGGAGATATGAACCAAAGACAAAGAAGCCGTACGATCAAACAACTTCGCAGCGGTAAAATTAACGTTTTGGTTGCTACGGACGTTGCTGCTCGTGGAATCGATGTTCAATCAATCACTCATGTGATTAATTTTGATCTTCCTAACAATGTCGAAGATTATGTCCACCGGATTGGAAGAACTGGCCGCGCCGGAGCTACAGGTACAGCCCTTTCCTTCGTCGCGAGTCGAGATGCTATTTTGGTAAAGAGGATTAAAGAATTTACCGGTCAGGGCATTGCTGTTGAAGAAATTCCTGGACTAGAACCTAAGAAAAAGCAACGCTCCTTTAGGGCCTCGCCAAAACGCCCTCAAAAAAAAGGGGGCTTTAAACGCTGTTTCAAAATGCATCCTAAAAAAGCAAATGCAAATAAACCTGAGGAAAAAAAGCCGAGCAAACGATTTAGAAGACCCCATAAAAGCCGAGGGTAGCACTCCTACAGGTGAAAGGAAGTAAGGGTGCAGAAGGCTATGACAATCACAAGAGAAAAGAAAAACATTTTCCGCGCCCACTTTTTGTCATCCTTACAAGTGAGCCCTTGAATGGAAAGAATAAGCCAGGCAAGACCAAGAAAGCTCATGATCACAAAGTAAAGGGGACCTGTATAGTCAAAGAAAGCTAAAAAAAGGGACGCTATCATAAATGCCAAGCAATAAAAGACCATTTGAACTTTTGTTGTGAGCATTCCCCGCTTCAGAGGAAGAACTGGAATCAATCCTTTTTGATAATCCTCCAATCTAAAGATCGCGATTGCATGAAAATGAGGCATCTGCCAAAGAGCGATCATCGCAAATAGGATCATAGCTGCCAGATCAATGCGCTGAGACGCAGCAGTATAGCCAACGATAGGAGGAACTGCGCCTGCAATACTTCCAATAAGTGTCCCGTAACTTGTTTTGTATTTTGAAAAGCTATAGATCAAGACATAAACTACAAGACCTGTAAGAGCAACGATCAATGTTAAAAGTTTGGTATAAAGACTCAAGATCATAACACCCACTATCCCCAATAGAAAAGCAAAAACAAGGGCAATTTTTGGGGAAATTACACCCTTAGGAAGGGGGCGATTTTGTGTCCGCGTCATCTTTTTATCTAACTCTCGATCGATAACATTATTAAAAACACAAGCCGAAGCAATGATAAAAGCTAAACCTTCAAGCATTGCAATAAACAGCCAAGAATCAAAGGCTCCCTTTGCAGCTAAGGCAAATCCTCCAACAGCTGTTAAAGTATTTCCCATAATAATCCCAGGTTTTGTAATTACAAGAAAGTTTTTAAGGTGATTGGTAAGAGTAAGGTTTGCTAGTTTTTCCATTTTTTCCTACTGTGAGAAAAAAGATCTTTAACCCAAGGTTTGCTCATGAAAAAGCTCTTCTTTTTATCTTTAGTTTTTCTTTTTGTTGGCTGCTTCAAGGAAGAAACACCTTCCTCAAAAGTAGGCAAAGGGGGGCCAAATTGCAAGTGCACGCATACTGAGTGCCCTTGTCCGCACAATTGTCCCGAATGCTACTGCAATCAATAACCACGAGTGCCCATCTGCGGCATGAGGTCGTAGTCCAGATTGTACATGATCCAAAGGGTTCCTAATACAACCACAAGGACCAGCGCCGCTGTAAACAGTAATAGGAGAAGGCTCCATTTTGGCTTGGACTCCACACCAATCTGAAAGAAAAAGATGAGCTGTAACACCACTTGAACGCATCCTATTCCAACGACTGTGGCCACAAGACAATCATGTCTAAGATGCATGTGAGTCACAACAGGATAAACAGTCAAGGTGCAGATTATCGAAAAAATAAAGCCTAAAATTGAAGGCTTAATGCTGGCATTCCAGCCGTGATGCGTGTCTATCATAGCGCTCCTAGTACGTACACAAAGGTAAAAATTAAGACCCAGACAAAGTTAATAAACTGCCAGAACATTCTCAGACAGGTGAGTCTTTTTACACTAACCGCAGTTACTCCCTGTTTAAAAATGGGTATAATCAAAATGATTGTCCAAAGAAGGGCAATGATCACGTGAAGACCGATCATTCCGATCAAGGTAAAATACATTGATAAAAAGGCCGTTGATTTCCAGCTATATCCTGCAGCAAAAACACCAGAAAATTCACGGCCCATCATCCAGAGAAAAAGAAGACCGATCAAAAATGTGAGAAAAAAGAAGAAAAGTGTTCTTCCTCTGCTCTTCCTATGAAGATAAGCTCCAGCAATCCCTGAAGTAAAAGCTGCACAAAGCATGATAAGAGTTTGAGTCGTTACATAAGGAAGAGAAAAAATAGAGCGCGGCGTCAAACCACCACAAGTGTTTTTACACAAGACAATATACGATGCGAAAAGCGTTGCTAAAAACATAAAGTCGGTTAGAAGATAAATCCAGAAACCAAAAGTCGTCTTGGAATAATCATCGTGGTGCGCATCGGGATAAGCTTTATGAAGATGACTCATACAGATCCTCTCTTCCTTTCTATTTCTTTAATTTGCTTAACCGTGACATAGTAGTTAGTATTTTTCTCGTAGAGGCGGCAAACAATCGCTACCAGAATTCCAATGCTTGTAAGCGCTGCAAGCCAGAAAATGTGCCAAACAAGAGCCAACCCAAAAAGAAAGCTTAATACTCCAATAGTAAAGCCTGCAGCGGTGTTGCTAGGCATGTGAATCTCTTGATAATCCCCTTGACCAGGTTGTTCACCTCGTCGCTTCATCGCCCAAAAAGGATCTCTCTCATGCACTTGAGGCGTAATTGCGTAGTTATAAAAAGGGGGGGGAGAAGTTGTTGTCCATTCTAATGTTGCTCCATTCCATGGGTCGCCTGTTGTATCACGATTTTTTTCACGATTTTTTATGCTGACATAAAGTTGAAGGAACTGGAAACAAACACCCATAAAAATGATCACAGCGCCACTTGCGGCAACAATAAACATTGGTTGCCATCCCGTTTCAGCGGGATAATGGTTCATTCTTCTTGCTCCTCCCATAAATCCCACAAGATAGAGTGGAAAAAAAGCAATGAAGAATCCAATGAGCCAGCACCAAAAAGCACATCTTCCATAACGCTCGCTTAATCTAAATCCAGCAAATTTTGGAAACCAGTAGGTGTAACCAGCAAAAAACCCAAAAACAACGCCCCCAATAATCACCGAGTGAAAGTGTGCAACGAGGAAAAGGCTATTGTGGACTTGGAAATCGATCCCTGGGATCGACATCATCACACCCGTCATTCCCCCGGTGACAAAAAATACGACAAACCCCAAGAACCATAACATCGGTGTTGTAAATTTGACTCTTCCCCGATACATTGTGAAGAGCCAGTTGAAAACTTTCACTCCTGTTGGGACAGCAATAATCATGGTCATAATCCCAAAGAAGGCATTCACATTGGCCCCTGCCCCCATAGTAAAGAAGTGATGGAGCCAAACGATAAAAGAGAGGAAGGTAATCGCGACAATTGCCCACACCATGGAAGTGTATCCAAAAAGCTTTTTTTGAGAGAAAACAGGGACAACTTCGGAAAAAATTCCGAAGCATGGCAAGATCAGAATGTAAACTTCAGGATGTCCCCAAGCCCAAATGAGATTAATATACATCATGGGATTTCCACCAAAATCTGAAGTGAAAATCTTGGTAGCTAAAAGGCGGTCTGTTGTAAGCATTCCTAGTGTTGCTGTCAAAATAGGGAAAGCCATGATCACAAGAACCATAGTTGCTAGGACTGTCCACACAAAAATAGGCATTTTTTTAAGCGTCATCCCTGGACAACGCATCTTTAAAATCGTCACCAAGAAATTGATCCCTGTGAGAAGACTTCCAACTCCCGCTATTTGAAGACTCCAAAGCCAATAATCCACACCAACTCCGGGGTTATACTTTAATCCAGAAAGAGGGGGATAAGCTGTCCATCCAGTTCCAGCAAAAACCCCGAGAACGAGGGAAACAAAGATATACATGCCTCCAGCAACAAAAAGCCAAAAGCTTAAGGTATTTAAAAAGGGGTAAGCAACATCTCGTGCTCCAATTTGCATGGGCATGACAAGGTTGATGATTCCAAAAACAAGTCCCATCCCTACAAAGAAGATCATCGTTACACCATGAGCCGTAAAAATTTGCTGAAAGTGTTCAGCTCCTAAATAGCCCATTGAGTCTCCTGCAGCAAGAGCCTGTTGTGCACGCATCATTAGTGCGTCAATCAGCCCTTTAGCGAGTTGAATAGCTGAGAAAAAAATATACATGATCCCGATGTTCTTGTGATCTACTGAGGTGAACCATTCTTTCCAAAGCCAAGTCCATTTTTTCTTGTAGGTAAGCAAACCGATAAGAGCAAAAGCTCCTAAAAATATTGAAATGCCCGCAGCATACTCAATCCCGTCATGTTTTAAAGCTTCTAAAGTCAGTCTTCCTAAGAACATATTTTACTTCCTAGCCTTTCTTTGGAGTCATATATTTCCTAATAATCTTATGAAAAAGATCTTTATCTGGGAGGGTATAGTAGGAGACCGGATCATACTCACTCGGTTCGCTCAGTTTACTATAGCGCTCCATCGTTAGGCTCTTGCCAGACCCTCTTACCGATTCTACCCATGTGCCAAACTCTTGTTCAGAAGTAGCCTTTGCCGTAAAAACCATCCCAGCAAAACCTTTTCCATTAATATTTGAAGATCTCCCGCTATAATTTCCTTGCTCATTTGCTACAAGATAGAGTTTTGAGCGCATAGCAGGCATAGCATAAATTTGGCCTCCAAGCTGGGGAATCCAAAAGGAGTTCATCGGTGCATCAGCCGTAATTTCAAATTTAATAGGAGTTTTTTCTGGAAATTGCACAAGGTTAATAGTCGCTATCCCCTGCTCAGGATAAATAAAAAGCCATTTCCAATTCAGTGCTACAGCTTGAATTTCTACGGGTTGCTTATCGTTAACAATGGGTTTGAAAGGATTCAGTTCGTGACTTGTCTTCCAAGTAATCACAGCTAAGATCACAACAATGACAAACGGAACGCCCCACCAACATATTTCTGCTATATAATTATGTTCCCAGTCGGGGGTATGTTTTGATTGTTCATTTTTCTCGCGGTATTTCCACGCAAAGACAAAGGTCAAAATCAAAACAGGAACCACAACAATCAGCATCAGTAATGAACATGTTACAATTAAATCACGCTCTTGATCAGAAATGAGCCCTTTAGGTTCTAAAATCGGAATATTGTGCGTAGAAATATAAAGTGCCAATAGCGCCCCTGCACCAAGAACAAGGAGAATGATTAAGATTGTTACGAAAGTCTTTTTCATCCCGCTATTTGCCCTCTAAAAGAAATAAACATTTTTTACGTTTACAATAAACCCTTAGAAATGTCTACAGCATTTATTAATGAATATCCTTGCTAAAATGTCTTAACATATCTTCTCGCAGGAAAAAGAAGGGTTTCATCAAGCGGTCTTTTTTACATTCTTGGAAACTGCAGGAGTCAAAACCCTGCTTGAGATCGCCTTATCCCAAGTAGCAATCCAGCGCTATAGAAAAAGGTTTACTAAAAAAGATCAAGACACTTTCGTGATTGGGGTGAATTGTAGTTCCAAGTCTCGCAAGCATCGAAAACTAGAAAGTTTTCCTCTATACTCCTTCTAGCGTGCTCATACGAAAATTAACATCCTCCACTTAATACAACGGTTTTACGGCGCATTTCGATAAAAACTGAAAAGAAAGTATGGAAGAGGGCTCTGGACATCAGCTTACTTACGTTGGGGCTGCCGGAGGAGAAGTTTCTTCGGAAATTATTCTTTGCCACATTACAGAATGTCAGGGGAAATAGGGCGCGCTTTTCTCAATCCCCTAAACGGCATGAGCATTGGCCCGCGTCCACTCTAAAATAAAGCGAAACTAAAGCTAGTACCCTTTATCAAAAATCCTTGCGTAAATTCTGCAGCCTATTTTTGATAAAGGGTGGAAGCGCTTCAAGCTGCTTTCTTTGTTGTTCGAGGACCTGTGGCTGGTTTTCTTGTAGGCCAAAGAATCTTACGAGACCAATAATTAGGACTCCATTTGTCATACATTGTCCGTTCCCCTTTTTTATTCCGGATCTCCGCACTTCGGATTAAGTAATTTTTTTTCGCTTTTGGGCTGTAGTTATGGCTGTAGCCCAGCGATCCAAAATGGACAATTTTAACCCGCCGTGCACCATCAATGGTTTTGCAAGCTAAAACCATCATTTTTTTTCCTTTTGCTACGGATTTGACTGGCTGATTCAAAGTCCAAAATCTCCCCCTATAATAGTACTTATTTCCCCTTTTCTTTAAAGACAATAACTTAACACCTTTTGTAGTCATATCTGTTTCCCCCTTTTCTTCATTATAAATGGTAGTTTATATATGAGTAAAGGGGGGTGAAAGTTATGTCAGATGTAAAACGCACAAAACCAGCATTGTGGGAAAAAATCAAAAAGAAAATCATAACATTTTTATAAGATTGTAAATGTGCGACGTGGTTATGTTGGAGTTTTTGGCTCTCAATCTATTTCCTCCATGGAAAAAAGGTGTTGTTACGCATAGAAAGAAAAAGGGAGGTAAAGAATTTCAACGGCTTTCTGAATTGGCTTGTCTCCTTGAGCGATCCTTTTTCTGTGTT
>JASJDV010000022.1 GCA_030064985.1 Simkaniaceae bacterium
GATGTGGACTAATATTCTTCCGAAAAATGTCACAGATTCCGATGAGTTTTGGTGGGGAGAACGGGTCGTTAATGTATGGCTCGAAAGTGAGTGTAGTTGGGTAAAACCTGAAACCTACTTTGCCCACGTTAAGACATTCGATTATATTAAACACTTATTGACATCATCTTCTATCTAAAGGAAGAGGTTCCCAGCGCAAAAATTTGATGAAATAATCAAAACTCCAGAATGTAGAAAACAGGAACAAGGATTAGCTTAAGAAACACACCCAACCGAACAGATATGCCTTATCCTACCTATGGGCTTGGCCTTTTCTGGCAATCGGGAAATTCGCCGTGCAGTTCTTGCACAGACTTTCCGTCTGAAGAAAAAACGATCCCCTTCCAGTCAGAGATATTCTTGGATCTAGAACTGAAGTTAACCCCTATGACTAAAATTGACTTATCTTGACTTGAGAACCGGAACCTTTCTCGATATTTTTTATCTTCGGCTTGAGTTAACGCGGTGTCTGCATCCTGATCTACTTTGAGCTCAAAGATGCAGATAGTTTTGTTGGTTTCGCAAGCAATGTCGATTCTTCCGATGTTGGTTGCCATTTCGGTAACTGTTGTCAGTCCTGACCTTTCTAAAAAGGTGAAAAATACAGCTTGGTAAAAACCCTCGTATCCACCAGCTTTTGAATAGGCAGGATAAGCGATTTTTGCAAAGTGCGCATTGATTGTTTGGAAAAAAGAATTCAAATCGTATGCTTCAATAGCGCACTGAATCTTTTGAGCTTCTCTCATCACAACTAGAGGATTAATTTTAGCGAAATCTTTGAGAAGGGTATTAAGAAAAGCCTCTCGCACTTCTTTGTTTGGAAAATCAAGGGTATAGGAGTTTTCGTCTTCTCTGTAGTTGGTGATCGTTAAATAACCCGTTTGAAACATTAAGGGGACAAGATCGATGTCATCTAACTCCTTGATGTCGGACAATTCACTTTTTAAAGCCTCTGCTCCTTTAAGAGCAATAACAGATTGAGGTTTCTTTTGCACCTGCTCAATCAGAAAAGAAGGGGTTCCTGTGCTGTACCAGTAGCTTTGCGGCTTATATTCACTCAAAAATCTGAGAGTGGAATAGGGGTTGTAAACAGAAAGCTCTTTTTCTGTGAAGCGGTATCCGTTATACCATTGTTTCAGCTCGTCCAAAATTGCTTGTGGTTTCACCCCTCTTTTTTTCGCAACCTCTTCAATATGTTCTTTACAGTCTCTTTTGATCTCATCTTCCGTATATCCCATCATCGCCGCATATCTGGGATTCATTGTGATATCAGTAAGGTTGTTAAGTCCCGAGAAAAGAGAGACCTGAGAAAACTTGCTCACACCAGTTAAAAAAGTAAATTTAAGGTATTGGTCAAGACTTTTAAGCATACCGAAAAAATCGCGCAAGAGGTCACGGTTTTGTTCCGCAACATCGAGCTTGTGTAAATTGTCGATGATTGGTTTGTCATACTCGTCAACTAAAACGACAACTCGATTTTGTTTCGCAAGAGAGGCAACAAGCCTTTCCATTTGAGATTGAGGTGAAGAGCCTGTAATTTCTTTATTATAATCTTTCGCAATATTCACTAGAGCATCATGCAGTCCCTGATTAAATTTCTCAGTGGAATTATTCGGTATCCGAGAAAAATCAAAATGCACAATCGGGTGCTCTTGCCAATCATAATCACTTTCATATATCTGGCATTCTTTGAAAAGTTCCTTATTCCCTTTAAAAATGTGTTCCAGCGTGTTAACGAATAGAGACTTCCCAAATCTCCTGGGACGTGAGAGAAAATAGTGCTTTCCCTCGTCAACCAATTGTTTAGCAAACAATGTTTTATCAACATAAAGCTGCCCTTCGTCAAGGATCTCGACAATGCCTTGTACACCAATAGGTAATTTCTTCACTCATTCCTCATCTAATTTAGGCCTAAATATCGAAACATACTGCAAAAACTTTCTCTACCAGGAAGAAGAGGTCATTACAATAACATTTTTTTCTTCTCTTCCTACACTCCCGAGTGTAGGATATTAGAGTCATTCAATACAGTCAAGGAAGATTAAATTTGCAACAATGCTCACAAATCTTGATTTGTTGTGAAAATTTTTTTGAGATTTAACAACCACTCAACAACATTTAATCCTCAGGTTTTTATTTTTTTGAACCTCCAGAAAAAAGACCCTCCGCTCTCGATCTGCTTTTTTATAAAGAGGGGGTTTAATCTTCGTCTTCATACTCTTCGCTAAAAGGATAAAAATCTTCTTCGTCTTCATCGAGATCTTCTTCATCTCCAAAATCACTTTTGGGATCTAAATAGAGCGCTATAGAAGTCGCTCTTGGCAAAGGGAGGTAATCGCTCTGCTCCTCCTCTGAAAGCGGTTTAGAATGGAGAACGCGCCACATACAGATGATGATATAGAGCACGCAGGTAATGCTCATATAGAGAAAAAGACCAGACGGTCCAAAATAACTCATAAAAAAGGGTGAAATAAGGGGTCCCACAATGCATCCCACTCCATAGACAAGAAGAAGAGCACAGGTAATTCCAATCACTTTTTTATCTGAAAAATGATCACAGGTATAGGTAATCGCAAGGGGATAGAGGGTAAAACAAATCCCTCCAAAAAGGACCATTAAAGCCAAAAGAAGGTAATAATGAAAATGCGTACTGTGGTAGAGAGCAAATGTCACAATCATTAAAGCAAAAGCAACTCCAATAATCACTTTCCTCCGATTAAAAATATCTGATAGATGCCCAATAGGCCACTGAAGAAGAAGCCCACCCATGATGGTAAATCCCATGACCTGCGAAATTTGAAAAAGACTTAAATGAATCTCTCTACCAAAAATCGGAGCCAGACCATAAAAAGAGCTCATGATCAGTCCAGCAACAAAGCAGCCAATAGGGCCTAATGGCGATCTTTTGATGATTTGAAAAACATTCGTAAGAGAAGACTCCAAAAGGATGGGACCCCCACTTCGCATCATCGATACAGGAATCACTGAAAGAGAACTTAAAATGACCGTAATCGCAAAGGGAATCAGACTTTGAAGAGGAGAAGCATTCAAAACAAATTGCCCAAAACCTTGGGCTAAGTAAAGCGTCAACATGTAAAGAGAAAGCAGTTTTCCCCGACTTCTGAGTCCCGATGAAAGGAGGAGCCAGCTTTCAATGGCAATAAAAAATCCCGAAGTACAAAAACCTGTGAGAATCCGATAAAGGGTCCAAGAATAGGGATCAATATGGAACGATTGGATAACAATAATCACTGAGTTGATCGAAGCCATCAAGGCGAAGCTACGAATATGGCCAATACGACTAATGAGCCTCTCGACATAAAGTGGCCCAAGCATCATCCCTAAATAATAAGCTCCACCGAGAATCCCTACGACAAAATTAGGATAACCTTCAATAGAAAATCTTAAACTTGTGAACGTGGTGAAGAAACCATTGCCAAGCATAACAATCACAAGGCTCAAAAGAGGAGCGATCGCACCGCGAAACACCCTTTTCATGCAGCCCTCTTTTTAGTTGCAATTCTTATCTTTGCTTCTGGGGAGACCCATTGCCCATCGATTTTATGAAGAGGTTGCGTCACTACCATATATTTTTCTCTTTCAAAGGGGTGTTGAACCTCCCCCTTTCGCATAATCAGTTGTTCAAAGGAATAATGAATTTCGAACTGGTTTTCATCTTTTTTCACCGTCGTAATCGTAGAATTTGACAGAATCGGAAGGAAATATTCCGATTTTGTTCCAAGAAGCTTTCTTACTCCTTCTTCAATAGCCGACTGAAATGCTTGCTTTCCTACTTGTGAGAAGGCCTGTTGAAGAAGGCAAAAAAGCGTATCATGAGCAGGACACAACTTTTCTATTTCTTTATAGACTTCAAGAAGCTTTTCAAGAGTCAATCCATCTGTTTTTTCAGCACGATACACTTGCTTATCATTTTCATACAGTTGGAACGAAGGCCACTCACGATTTAATTCCATTGCAAAATCTACTGTCATATAACTGTAGTCATTTGCCTCCTCAATCTTTTCATTAATCGCTGGGAAATTGTTCAAATCTCCCTTCGCTTTTCTGTCCGCTCCATCAGAGATTTTTTCTATAAACGAACGTTCTTTTCTAATTTCCGAAGAACATTCCTCAAAAGCCCAATCAAGAAGCCCAAGAGTTACGTTTGAAACCTCTTGAATGGAAAGGAGAAAATCCCACTGATATTTATTCAGGATCAGGGCACAAAGGTTAAATTGTTCATCCTCACTCATGTGATAAAGAACCTCTTGCTGATTCGCTAACTGAATGAATTGTCTACGATTTTCAAGAGGAAGATCTTTAGAAAGATGGCGGCTAGTAAGATAAGTTTGAAGAATTTCAATATCCTTACGGGATGTTTTAGAAAGCGTTTCAATAAGGTGAAAGAGTTGGGGATTCGTGTTGCTCATCTCTTCAAAGTCTTGGTAAGCGAGGACAATCTCCTGAAAAGCCTTGCCAAGCTCTTGAAATCGTGTAATTTGGGAGAGATTTTTTCGGCAAACTGAAGTACGAGTCAGTCGATCGTGAATCCCTTGTGAGGTTAAACAATGCTCTTCTTTTAACGTTTTATTGCAAAAATTGATCGTTTGAATCTGCCGGTATTGGTTAATCCGCGCTTTTTTCTTAAGCTCATGCCACATCTTTAAGTAATCCAAAGACCTGCGTGATTTAATCCGATGTAAACGAATACTTTTGCGATCCCGAACGGGATTGGTGATAAATAAAAGGAGCTCACTCGGATAAAAAATTGCTTTAAATTCTAGAGCATCTTCTGTTGTATCCACTTTTTCCGATTGAACCTTCATAAAAATAGCATTAAGAGACTGCCTTGGGTCGCTGTGCACATGATCGGTGCGCGCTGCTTCAATATGTTCTTGAAGAGCCCTAAAAAAGAAGAGTTTTCGGGCCGCTAAAGCTTGGGCAATGGCCCGCTTAGCTTTTTTATACTTTTTGTAAGGGTAAACTCCTAATGTTAGGATAGATACAATACTATTCTTAAGGGAATGACTCTTAAAAGACTTTTGAAAATGCTGTTTAAGGGCTTCTTGCCACGAACCTCGATGATTCACATTAACAAACTTAACATCAGGTAATGATGGGTTATGCATAAGAAGAGTCCCTCTCTTATGCTATCCCATAACAAAATGTTATTAAAAATGTAAGACTAATAGATTCCTTTAATTCGGGACGGGTTCATCTACATTGCGAAGAAATTTTTGCCTAAAATCCCTTAAAATAGATGATAGATCATATGGCGAGTGCACAACTTGCGTAAACCATAGGATTCCAATCAGAATCTAGGTGACTACAAATTGTGCAATCGTTAGATAAATAAGATCCAGAGCAGCTGATATTATTTTACAAGCTCAAATGACTCAATAAAATGGTTATAGTTCAATTCAAGGTAGTTATTTTGTTCGCATTCCATAGCTAAAAGGTAGAGATTATTTTCTGCCATAATTGCTCTTCCTTTAAAATAAACCCCTTTTGATTTGATAAAAAAATCTAGCGCCTTGTGCCCTTGCACACCAACAAGGTCAGCAAAAATCAGTTCATTATTGTGATTTTGCGTCACAAGTCCATTTAAAAAGCTCTCTAAACTCATCTCAGCATGCGATTCATTGATAAATGGAGGATATTGCGCAATTAACATCATATACACAGCTTTTTTCTCATGAGGCGAAACATAGACATCATAGCGAAGATTGTACCCTTGCTCAGGAAAAGGCATCATTTGTTTGACATGCTCTGGAGATTGAGGCAAACACACCATACACTTTCCATGAACCGAATGAAACTTTTTCCAGGTTGAAACGTTATCAACCTTTGCTCCTGACTTGTAAGTAAGTTTTAGTGGAGCTGCTCCAATACTAGTAGCCGTTAGAAAAATAGCGCCAAAAGTCGCTAGCGCCTGTTTTTTAAATATTTTTAACATAATTTCCCCCTTATTTATCTTTTATGTGACATGTATCATCGATGACACACACCAAACAACGAGGAATGGAAGGATGAAGATCGCTAGCCCCACTAATACAAGATTAAGAAGTGCCATCCAAGTCGAAAACCCTTGCACTTCCCCCAATGCATGTAACGTAATGATTAGTCTCCAAATTCCAATCACAAGTTGAAGTCCCCCAAGTCCCCTATTGACAGCAGCTGTTGGCCCCACAAGTTTCGTTTCATAGCCAGCCACAAAAAGACTACTGCCATGAAGAACCAGTAAAACAATCCAGACCAAGCACGAGACGGCCATGGGAACACTGGACCAATAAGTAGCTGCCCGTATCTGTTTAAAACTCCCTTTCCCTTTAATCAGTTTTCCTACCCACAAGTAAGACGCACTCAAAACATTGAAGACGATATAACCCACAGGAATGGAAAATATGAATGCCAATAAGAGCATAAAAAGCAGAGACGTTCCCTGTCCAAGAGATAAATACTGAAGAATTTGAAGGATATGCTGAAAACCGTAGATCGCGCAAAGGACAATTAGACGGTAATTTGTATTGTATTCGACAAGTGCTCGAATTGTCTTTCTGGGATGGATCCAGATACTAAGCCATGGATTCAGTCCGAGTTTCCCTTTCATAACGCCCCCTATGCTTACCTTAGACTCGTAAAATTAATTGTACAAGGATATTTTTTAATGGATGTGAAATATAACCCTTTTATAATGAATAGAGGTGGTAACCTATCTCTTTGAAAATGAATCTATCCAAAAGTTCATAAAAGACGGCGTTTTGCTGTCTTTTTTAGACGAAATATCGGAAACAAAGCAGAAGCATTAAAGTTACAAATACAGGAAACTTCACCCGTTTATAATCAAATATTTTATAAAAGATATTGAAAAGACATAAAACAAGCAGCGCTGGATAAATGATTTGAAGCGCTGGAGCAAGAAGATGCACAATCCCCGTAAACTCCAGAGTCGAAATAAAAACCGTTGTCACTAAGATAGCAGCTAAAGACCACTCATAGGAAATTTTATTTTTTAGGAGCCTTTGTTGTAAAAACTCTGCACAAACAACTGTTAATGCAATCGCTGTTGTTAAACACGTAAGAGCAATAGACAAACAAACAATAAGCCCTGCATAGTGTCCTAAAACAACTTGCCCGATCTTCCCTAAAAGTTGATCAACAGCTGCTTCTTTAAGAGCAAAGCTATGGTGGGCGGCAACATAACTAAATCCGATATAAATGATGCTCAATAGAAAAGCTCCAATTAAGCTCGCTTTAAAAATAGGTAGGATAAGGATCTTTTTCTCTTTTCCTTCTTGTTGCTTTTTAAGTCTTGTATAAACAAGAGAAGAAAAGAAAAATGCTGCTAGTAGATCCATCGTATTATAACCTTCTTTCAGGCCGTAAAAGAATGGGTGTGTAACGTATGAAGAGCCTACCGGTGCTGATCCTGAAAAGAAGATCCCTCTAACAATGATCACAACAAGAAAAAGAACGAGCAAAGGGGATAAAACATAACCGATCAAATCTAAAATTCTATTTCTTTTCCAAGAACAAAAGAAAATGATCACTGAGCTCATCAAGCTAAAGGTTAGAAGATGAAGCCCAGTGAAATAGACCTTAAGCGTCGAGTACGTCAAGGTAATACAACGAGGAATGCCTCCAAAAGGGCCAATCATGCTCAAAAGAAGAAAAATGACAGCAAGACCTGGCCACTTTCCAATACGGTTAAAGAAACTTTCATAATTCCCCTCGAAAAGAGTCATCGCAAAGAGTCCACTAAACGGTACAAAAACGGCCGTTAAAATAAGCCCTAATAGAGCCCATGGCAATCCCCCTTCAACGGTTTGACCAATGATCAGAGGAAACGTTATATTCCCTGCTCCAAAAAACATGGAGAACATGGCGAATCCCGTCGACACTGATGTACTTTTTAGTTTATTCACTTTTTTCCTCGTGGGTTGTGTTGTTAATAAAAATTCATCTATGGGGTGAGGAGATTGTCTGCGCCTATTGGCGCACAGTGGCATGTACTGTTGACTCGAGCAGAGATAGGAATAATTTTTTTGAATCTTCCATAGCGCCCTACATTTTACACCGAAAGTGTTTTTGAAGCAAGAAGGTGTTACACAACATGTTCCAAGGCTTGAGTAAGTTTTGGATAGTGAAAGTGGTATCCCGATGCATTGAGACGTCGAGGTTGCACACGCGTACTTGTTAAAAGAAGTTCTTCCCCCTTTTGCCCTAAAATCATGCGAATCGCAAATGCGGGTAACGAAAGTCCCCTCCAGCGGTTCAACCGCTTTGCTAACTTTTTTGTTAAAACATCGTTTGGTACTGGGTTAGGAGCAACAACATTCACAGCACCCTTTAGAGAAGGTGTCATTATGATATGGTAAATAGACCCCACAACATCATCGATCGCAACCCAACTCACATATTGCTGACCTTTTCCTAATTTTCCTCCCATACCCCATTTGAAAAGAGCCAACATCTTCTGAAGAGCTCCTCCTGCAGAACTGAGGACTACACCGAAACGTGTGTGAACAACACGGACTTTTTTTTCTTCCAATTCTCTTGAAGCCCGTTCCCACTGCTTGCAAACTTCTGAAATAAACAAATCTTTCCCGGGGCTTGAAGTTTCATTAACCACTTTATCTCCTTGGTTCCCATAATACCCAATCGCTGATGCTGAAATGAATACTTTGGGAGGTCTGTCTAAACCTTTAATTATCTGAGCGAGATTTTCAGTTCCCTTTGAGCGACTCTTTAAGATACGCTCTTTTTTCTTCTTCGTCCATCTTCCTTTTCCAATAGGCTCACCGGCTAAGTGGACCACAACATCAAACCCTTCAAACTGACGCACATCACACGCGCCCGTCTTAGGATTCCAAGTCACCGTTTTCTTTTCTTTGGATTCTAAGCGAGAGAGAGACCAGACGTCATGACCTGCGCACTCTAAAAAATAAGCCAAATTTTTCCCGATCAGTCCGCGAGCTCCGCTGATTAAAACTTGTAAAGGTTTTTCAAAGGGATATTTCTTAAGCATTCCACTATCATGATCTATCACCTCGTGTTTATAAGTCAGAATCCTCGAAAGTCTTTTTCGAAGGAGCCGATCAATGATCGGATTAAATATCCCGGGAAAAGCGTGAGAAAAAGTAAAGGAGTCGATGATTTCAGAAGTGTGTGCATTTTGAGGAATCACGGCCATTTCATAGTTCAAGGCACTGAAAAGGTTATTTTTAGCAATCATATTAAAGCTTTTACCGGGAAAGATGTTGGTATACGCAAGGTTTACTGTTATTGAGAAAAACTCCAAAAATTTGACTCGAAAAGAAAGTCTCGAACCCATTAAGTTGGGGCGTCTTTCAGAATGAAGAATCTTGATATTTTCATGGGAAGGCATACCTCTCTCGACTATCCGGTCTTTAAAATGCCAATTGAAGACTTCCTCTAAGGGGCGATTCATCAGTGACCTAAATTGAAATCTACTCTCAGAAACCATCTAAAACCTATCCATGATTCAAAGAGCATGCTGTTTACTATTGTATGGGGCTTCAACAGGCTCTCTAAAATGTTCAATTTTAGAAAAGTGCTTCTTTCAAGGCGTGCAAGGAAAACGGTTCCAAAAACTTTGGTAACAACGCTCAGCATTTTAGCGAGATCAACTTCTCCAGTTGAGTCTCTCTATCATTCTTACCCATCGTGGTGATAGACTGGCAAACCTCTGCTCATGCGTCTATCAGATGCGTCGTCTACGCTTTTGAAACTTGAGAGAAACGCTACTAGAAAAGAATGCTTGTTCACAAGAAAAAATCGCAAGCGACTTAATACTTGCGACTTAAATTCTTTTCTGTTACTTTTTATAAGATGCACAGCATAAAGCTTGGCACTTCCCAAGGAAGCTTATGCCCCAAAGCCCTGCAAGTCCAACAAGAGCATAAATCAGCCTAGCAAGCCATGTAGAGTCCCCTCCAAAAAACCATGCGACTAAATCGAATTGGAAAAATCCCCAAAGGCCCCAGTTTAGAGCTCCTACAAGGATAAGTATCAGTGCGATAACATTCATTACTTTCATAGGTTCTTGCCTCCTGCAATACTATAAATCTTATAATAAATTTTTTCTCTTAAAATTGTCACCCCCTCCTTCAAAAAAAATTTACAAACGTTTTGATGTTTAATGACATAGGAAGTAAAAAATATCTTTTATTCGGGATAGATTCATTGTTTTTCCTTTGTTGTTTTTGCTCTGAGAGCATGTCGTTCGTGGAGAGTTTTCTCGCTCTGTGAAACCAATCATACCAATCTTTCTTTTATTTTAGTACTCCTGTCATGCCGCTTTTGGACTAATTTATAAGAAGATCGGTTTTGAAAAAGTTATGGAACACCACATTCCCTTAAAAATTATTTTAAGCATTTTTAAGAGGATTTTTCTTTTCTTCATAGCCTCTCACATCACCTCCATCAAGATATTGCATTCTATCCGCCCTTTAAAAAAGAGAAACTATCGCGATTTTCTAAATTTTTCCAATCCATTTCGTTTCCTATTAGTTATTTAACTCTCTTATACAATCTCCTGAAGCAGCATATAGGGAAGCCTTCCAGTTCTCGATGTTACGGCATTTAGAACAGAAGTTAACTCCAACAAGGGCAATGTCTTTTCCTTTTTGCAGGCATTGTTCTTGGTATTTTTTCTGCAGGATTTGGTTGAAGGCAGTTGCAGGAGTACTATCCAGCTTGCGTTCTAAAATATAGGTTGTTTGAGGCATTTTTATAAAAACTGGTACAAAGTCAGAAATGGACGACTTTTACTTAAAATTGACATCCTTTTCTACCTAAGGGACGGGGTTTTACGGCTGTTTTAGATAAAATCATACATAATAGTGTGAAAAAACTTCACATTTGATATGCTGAAGGTGTCAATACAGGAGTCAAACAATGAGCAAAACCTTAGCAGACAGGATTAGGTTGCTACGAGAGGCCAAGGGCTGGCGACAAGACGAGCTTGCTCAAAAAGTAAATCTGAATCGTGAAGCCTTGTCAAGTATCGAAAACAATCATCGTCAGATAAAAGCTGAAGAGTTAAACCGTTTTGCGGATATTCTTGAAGTGAGCTCTGACCAGCTTTTAGGTCGCATTCCCCTTGATGAAGTTAATTTAGCAAAAAACACTTATCCGACTGAAAAAGCTAAAGAAGCAATGCGCATTAGCGTACCAGCGAACAACGTCCAAAAATTTCGAGAAGTTTTACTTTACATTCTTAATAAAGTTGGAGCCAAGGCGAACGTCGGCGAAACTGTTATTTATAAATTATTATATTTCATTGATTTTGATTTTTATGAAAAATATGAAGAGCAGCTTATCGGTGCAACTTACAAAAAAAACACTTTTGGCCCCACGCCTATCGAATTCGCGGCCCTTGTAAATTCGATGATCTCAGACAAGGAAATTGAAAGAATCAAAAGTGTTTACTACCATCAAAAAGAACAAAAAAAATATTTACCTCTTAGAAAACCTAATCTCGATTGTCTGTCCGGAAAAGAAATCGCCTTGATTGATGAAGTCCTCAATCGCTTATCCGACAAAAATGCTTCTCAAATCAGTGACTATTCTCACGGAGATATCCCATGGAAAGTTACGGGGGATAGGGAGGTTATCGATTATGAAACTGTTTTTTACCGAACTCCTGAATATAGTGTGAGAAATAACGGTGAGTAAATTTGCAAAGATAACAAAAGGAACTGGATTTTCTAAAGATTTAAAAAAATTGTTAAAGAGATATCGTTCCCTTGAAGAAGATTTGAAAAATTTTATCAAAGGGCAGCTTGTTGCCTATCACAAAGAGCACGTTGACAACCATGGAGTATTTCTATATCAACAATTTGGGTTTTCAATCGCCTCAAGTCTATAAGGCGAAGAAGTTTGCTTGTAAGGCATTGAAAGGAAGGGGAGCAAACAGCGGTATTCGGGTCATTTATGCTTACTTTCCTGAAAATGATAAAGTGGATTTCATTGAAATCTATTCAAAAAGCGACAAGGAAAATGAAGACCGCTCGAGAATCAAAGAACTATTTGCAGGCGTTTAGATTGCTTTCATTTTTCAGCCAAAGGTCAGATAGGGATAGATTTCTACGACTTCTACAAAAACCTCTTTTTTCAGCAAAGATCCCATTGATTGTCCACCCATAGTTCTTGCTCGTCTTTGCCTGTTCCTGGGTAGTGTGTTAGAAAATGAAAATGATTGAACATACATAAGGTTTTTTTCTTCCCTACGATAGATCGGACTCTGCAGTCGGTTTGTGAAAAGGCCTGCAAAACTCCCTCGACTCTTCTCATTTAAATGTCTGTGATGTCCATACCAAATTTCTGTACAACAGTTGTAGCAGTTGCTGATTGCTTTCTATTTTTTTCCTGCTCTTTAAAGCATGGATCGAATGGGTTCGCTTCAGCTTTTATTTTTCTACAGCATCTGATGTGAGTATCTTTTGCTCGCTTGAGATAGATTCGAAAAAAATCTATTTTTAAGCTCAGAATTGCCAATGACCAAATTTCTTAGCGCGACTTATCTTCTAGAAAAGCTGAAGTGGACAAAGCGTTTTTGCTAGGAGGTGAATGTTTGCATTTAAGAAAAAACAGAGCTGCGATTAAAATTCGTTTTCCTTTTTAGCTTCTTGTTTTGCCGTTGTCGAACCTGCTAACTTTTTTTTCTCTTTCTTCTTTTCTTCTTTTGGAAAATCAACATCTGTGAATGTCAGCTTTTCCCCGTCAAAATCGATGAGGATTTGGCGCGGTTCATCTCCTTCAAGAAGAAGTTTTTCAGCAAGGGGGTCCTCAAGAAGTTGCTCAATAGTGCGGCGGAGAGTACGTGCACCCATTTCAGGTTGGTAACCTTGCTGCACAATGTGCTTTTTAGCCTTGTCTTGAAGGGTGATGAGGATATTCTTTCGTTTGAGGCGGTTTTTAAGTTTCGCCACTTCAATCTCGATAATATGAATAAGATTGCCTTTATCAAGAACTTTAAAGATAACGGTGTCATCAAGACGGTTGATAAACTCAGGTTTGAAGTGTTTCTTCGATGCTTTTTCGATTTTTTCTTTCATTGCATCATAGTCTAGCATTCCTTCTTTGACACCAAACCCAACTTCTGTGGAGCGACGGATAAGATCAGAACCTAAGTTGGAGGTCATCAAGATAATGGTATTACGAAAGTCCACCTTTCGACCCATCGAATCGGTAATTTTTCCATCTTCTAGAATTTGAAGAAGGAGATTCATCACATCGGGGTGTGCTTTTTCAACTTCATCAAAAAGAACAACTGAGTAGGGGCGGCGTCTTACCTGTTCTGTAAGTTGACCCCCCTCTTCGTGTCCCACATATCCCGGAGGAGATCCCGTCATACGGCTCACAGCAAATTTCTCCATGTATTCAGACATATCTACCTGAATCAGGGCATCTTCCCCCCCAAACATATGGATCGCCAGCTGTTTAGCGAGAAGAGTTTTACCAACCCCCGTAGGTCCTAAGAATAGGAAGGCACCGATCGGACGATTAGGATCTTTGATATCTGCTTTGCTACGACGAAGAGAGCGGCACACTGTGTCGACGGCTTTTTCTTGTCCAATGATAAACTCTTTGAGAATGTCTCGCATCTTTAGGACTTTTGAAGCCTCGCCTTCAGTGAGGCGTGACATCGGAATTCCCGTATGTTTTGCAACGACAGTAGCCACATCATCTTCATCAACAATTTCTTTATGTTCTTCCTTATTCTTTTCCCATTTAGCAAGAATTTGAGCCAGTTTTTCACGTGAGTTTTTTTCTTTATCGCGAAGATTTGCAGCTGTTTCATACTCTTGCTTTCCAATCGACTCCTCTTTGGCTTTGCGAAGCTTTTCAATCTCGCTTTCAAGTTGACGAATGTCTTGTGGTTGATGTAGCATTGTGATGCGGGCTTTAGCTCCTGCTTCATCGATCAGATCAATCGCTTTATCTGGAAGAAAACGTCCCGTAATGTAACGGTCTGAGAGGTAGACAGCGCTACGGATCGCTTGATCTGTATAAAGACACTTGTGATGCGCTTCATATTTAGACTTAAGACCCTCTAAAATTTCTGTTGCCTCTTCCACACTCGGAGGAGCGATATTAATCTTTTGGAAGCGTCTTTCAAGAGCTCCGTCTTTTTCAATGTGTTTCCGGTATTCATCCAGAGTTGTTGCTCCAATACATTGGATTTCTCCTCTAGAAAGAGCGGGTTTTAAGATGTTTGAAGCATCAATTGCCCCTTCTGCTGCCCCAGCGCCCACAATTGTATGAAGTTCGTCGATAAAGAGCAGAATGTTTCCATGCTTTTTAACCTCGTCCATTACCGCTTTAATCCGCTCTTCAAACTGACCGCGGTATTTTGTTCCGGCAATCATCAGCGTTAAATCGAGAGAAATCAGTTTCTTTTTTGCTAGATGATCGGGAACTTCACCTTTAACAATCGCTTGTGCTAAGCCTTCAACAATCGCCGTTTTGCCA
Source organism: Simkaniaceae bacterium (assembly GCA_030064985.1). Lineage (GTDB taxonomy): Bacteria > Chlamydiota > Chlamydiia > Chlamydiales > Simkaniaceae > Neptunichlamydia. The sequence goes on from JASJDV010000022.1 coordinate 14,539, forward strand.
ACTCCTGCTTCCCCAATTAAAACCGGATTGTTCTTTCGTCGACGGCAAAGAATCAAAATGAGTCGTTCGACTTCATGTGCTCGTCCGATAACTGGATCGAGTTTGCCTTCCCGGCAAAGCTCTGTCAAATCATGTCCATAAGCCCGCAATGCCGGGAGTTTGTCCGATCCAGCTGTTCCTGCAGTTGCTTTTTCTTGTCTAAGTGTTCCTGAAGATCCTGCCATTCCGATAGGGGGAAGCTGTAGATTAAAGGTTTCGAGTTCCTTGAGAACTTTTCTGCGAACCTCTTTTAAGTTGATGCTGAGATTTTCAAGAATTTGAGTTGCAACCCCGTCGCTTTGTCTTAAAAGAGCAAGAAGAAGGTGCTCTGTTCCCACATAATTATGGTTTAGGGTTGCCGCTTCTTCATTAGCATAGTCAAAAACCTTTTTCACTTTCGCCGTTAGCGCTGGGTCGCCATAGACTTGAATCTCAGGGCCAAATCCTACCAAGCGCTCTACTTCTGCCAAAACGGTATCATAATCGATATTTAGGTTCCGCAGGACGTTGACGGCAATGCCTTGCCCTAATTTAAGCAGTCCTAAAAGGATATGCTCTGTTCCCAAATAGTTGTGATTAAGACGTTGCGCTTCTTTTTTAGCAAGTTTTATGACTTGCTTGGCACGGTTGGTAAACTTATCAAACATAATGGCCCTGTATTCTTATATTAACTGAGTGTATGGAACCCATCTTACTAAAGATGAGTTCTATAAAGAAAGCTAATCTTCTCTGGCTCTATCTTCCATTTTGTCGAGATAAGCATTTTTTGTAAATTTTAACGATCGCCTATTTTTTTATCTCTATTTGTGCTACGTTCTAACCTCTTTAATAGGTGTGATTAGTGGAATGGAAAATTTTAGACACGGGCAGGCGGTCTGCTAAAGAAAATATGGCGATCGATGCAAAGCTTCTCGAAGAGATGAAGCCAGACGATTTTCCCATTCTCCATTTTTATGAATGGGAGGGAAAAGCGGCAACCTACGGCTATTTTCTTGATCCCAAGAAACTTCTTGATCTCAAGCAAGTAGGGAACCTAGGTCTATGCTTGGCCCGCCGTCCAACGGGGGGAGGGATCATTTTTCATGTTAGCGATTTTGCCTTTTCTGTCTTGGTGCCTGCAAATTTTCCACACCATTCAACAAACACTCTCGACAATTACAATTTTATCAATAGTGCCGTTAAAAAGGGAATAAAGATTTTTTTTAAACATGCTGCGTCTCTAACCCTTCTGCCCGACGAACCGACCTCTATCGACGAGAGTTGTCGCCATTTCTGCATGGCCAAGCCCACTAAATACGATGTCATGCTAGAGGGGCGCAAAATTGCGGGAGCCGCCCAAAGGCGGCGGAAGCAGGGCTATCTCCATCAAGGAAGTATTGCCATTGCCCCTCCCAAAGAAAATTTTTTACATCAAGTCCTTCTCGACGAGGCGCAGGTCTATGAAGCGATGCTAAAGCACACCTTTTCTCTTTTGGGAAAAGATTGGACTCAAAAAGATCTAGAAACGGTTCGAGAAACCTTAAAACGTCAACTTCAAGAGGAACTGACGCAATGAAGCCAAAAACAGCAGTGACCCCCTCACGAGACGAAGATTATCCAGGATGGTACCAACAAGTCATTAAGGTCGCTGAACTTGCTGAACATTCTCCAGTACGGGGTTGTATGGTTATTAAACCTTGGGGCTATGCCCTTTGGGAAAATATCCAGCAGTATCTCGATCGAAAATTTAAAGAAACTGGCCATCAGAATGCTTACTTTCCCCTCTTTATTCCCTTAAGTTATCTTGAGAAAGAAGCAAAGCATGTGGAAGGATTTGCTAAAGAATGCGCGGTTGTGACCCATCACCGTTTAGTTGAAAAGGAAGGAAAACTTGTTCCTGATGGAGAACTTGAAGAGCCTCTCGTTGTTCGCCCTACATCTGAAATGATTGTTGGCGCTATGTTTGCAAAATGGATCGAGTCGCATCGCGATCTACCTCTCTTAATTAATCAGTGGGCCAATGTTGTTCGTTGGGAAATGCGGACCCGTCTCTTTTTGCGAACTGCAGAAATCCTATGGCAAGAAGGACATACCGCGCATGCAACAGAAAAGGAAGCGCAAACAAAGACGCGCCAGATGCTCGATGTTTATGTTGAGTTTGCCGAAAAAATTCTTGCAATGCCAGTCATTAAAGGAAAAAAGACTGAAAGTGAGCGCTTTCCTGGGGCTGTGACTACTTATTGTTTTGAAGGGATGATGCAAGATGGAAAAGCGCTACAAGCAGGAACTTCTCACTTCCTGGGGCAAAACTTTTCCAAAGCGCAAGACATTACCTATCAAGATCAAGAAGGGAATCAAGCCTACGCTTGGACCACCTCTTGGGGCGTAACAACCCGTCTCATTGGAGGAATGATCATGGTGCATGGCGATGATGATGGTCTTATTCTTCCGCCCCGCATTGCTTCTGCTCAGATCGTGATTCTCCCTCTTTTCCATAAGGTAGAAGCTAAGGAAAAAGTCCTTTTTTATTGCAAAGATCTCCAACAAAAACTCCAAAAGATCATCTATCACCAGAAGCCAATAGTGGTTCATCTAGATGAGCGCGCTATCCGTTCAGGGGAAAAAGTGTGGGGTTGGATTAAGAAAGGGGTACCCATCCGTATTGAAGTTGGAACGCGTGAGCTTGAACAAGGCATCCTTTCTATCGCAAAACGGAATAAAGGACACAAGGACTTTGAAAAGCAATCAGAAGAAGAGCTATTGAAGACAGTTGTCCATCAACTTGATAACATTCAAGAGGCCCTCTACGCCAAAGCAAAGACCTTCCGAGACTCTCACATCAAAGAAATCAATACAAAAGAAGCGTTCTACAACTTCTTCAAAAAAGAATGCGGCTTTGCAAGTACCCACTGGTCGGGCGATCCTACTATCGAAGAGATGGTTCAAAAAGATCTCAGCGTAACAATCCGTTGTATTCCTATCGATGGAAAAAAGGAAGAAGGAACCTGCCCGTTCACTGGGAAACCTAGCCCTCAAAGAGTCATTTTTGGAAAATCGTATTAGCTGTAAAGTGCTTTTTACGAGTTGTTGTATATCTAGTCTAGGATGTAAGCCTGCGCCACTTTTGTCATTTTAGCGACGCAGTCTCCCTATGTTCTCTATTGCCTACATCGAGAAAAAAATTTCACCTGGTTAACAAAAATAATTCACAGCGTTTATTTCAAAACACGCCGTAAAAGCTCTTCCTTGGGGTGGAGGATATAAGGCGCTGTCCTTATGTTGAAGTTTTTGGCTCTCAATCCATTTCCTCCATAGAACATATGATTTGAAGTATTCACGGGCTAAGAGTATGCTTTGAAAAGCGGCAAGGCATGCCGCTTTAGCTGCGGAAGACAAAGGCGCTAGCAGCATCGTAGAAACAGGAACCTCTAAGTATGGGCGACTTTAAGTTTAGCCTGAGTCATCAGGAATCTTTTTCCTTTAGGGAGGAAGAGGATGTCAATTGGATATAGAAACGATGTTTACGGATTCACACGCACACTTAACTTGTGATCCAGTTTTCAGTGAGCTGGATGACATTTTGAAACGAGCAAAAGAGCAAAAAGTCGATCAGATTGTCAATATCTGCGTTGATAAGGTTTCACTGCAGCGCGGACTTGCACTTGCAGAAAAAGAAAAATGGATTCACAACGTTGGAGCAACAACGCCTCACGACGTAGAAAAAGAAGGCAGTCTCTATTTTCCCCTATTCGAAGAAGCTGCTAAACAAGGAAAATTCGTTGCCATTGGGGAAACAGGGCTGGATTATCATTACGAGCATTCCCCTAAAGATGTGCAACAAGCCTTTTTGGTCCGTTATTTTAATCTTGCAAAGGAGTGTCTTCTTCCTGTTGTCATTCATTGTCGCGATGCTTTTGAGGATCTCTACTCCATTGCTCACGAAAACTTTCCCACAGGTCGAGCCGTTTTACATTGCTTTACTGGAACAATGAAGGAAGCTGAAAAAGCGTTAGAAAGAAACTGGATGATCTCTTTTAGTGGAATTGTTACGTTCAAACGTTCTGAAGAACTCAGAACAATCGTAAAAGCAGTTCCTATTCATCATATTCTTACTGAAACAGATACACCCTATCTCGCTCCTCAATCGGTACGGGGAAAAAGAAATGAGCCCAGCTTTATTCATGAAACGGTGCAGACAATTGCCCACATTAAAGGAATGTGTTTGGATGAAGTCGCGCAAATGACATCCAAAAATGCCAAGCGCTTTTTCAAGCTAGATGAACCTATCTCAAATTAAAATTTTTATTTAATTTCTTCAATTTTTGAACAGATTTTTCAGCTTCTTTTTGCTCACATTGTCCATGAGACAAGGGGGCAAAAAGCGCTATCTTTCATTCGGGATAGGTTCATCTACAAAATGATGCTTAAACTTTGTATTTCACCCATTCAAAACCTCGTTCTGCTAAAGAATAACAGATTGCTAGTCCGACAAAAACCATGAGAGTGCATTTTTTTCTTTTTAAATTTTAAAAAGATCCGTTTAATGCATTTTATGAGTACAAATGTTGCCCCCTTTTCTCGCTCGTTTGCGATCAGAAGAATCCATTCTCTTTTTGGTTTATGGATTGTGATCTTTTTACTAGAACATCTGCTAACGAATTCTCAAGCCGCCCTTCTCATTGGGGAAAATGGAGAAGGTTTTATTCGCGCTGTTAACTTTATCAAAAACCTGCCCTATCTTCATGCGATTGAGATTCTTTTAATTGGTGTTCCGATTTTATATCATATGATTTGGGGCATTGCTTATGTTATTCAAGCAAAAATGAACTCTTTTCCCGCTTCCCAAAATAAACCTGTTCTCGCAAAGTTTGGAAGAAATCATGCGTATTCATGGCAAAGGATAACCTCCTGGGTTTTACTCATTGGGATCATCGCTCATGTTGGCTACATGCGCTTTTATATGTATCCCGTTTCTGTCAATACAGGAAAAAATTCAGCCTATTTTGTTCGAATTTCAATGGATCCTGGTCTTTACACTGTAAGTGATCGTCTTAATGTTACACTCTACCACAAACAGGCGATTGAAGAAGTGAAGCAACAAATCGAGAGTCATGAACAAGAATTGCAAACGCTTTCACGTGACTTTGAAAAACTGCAAGAAAGTCCTCCTCCTCACCTCTATCAAAAAAACACCGGTCAACTGATGGATCGCTACCAAAACCTTGAGGATCAAAAGGCCTATTTAAAAGGACTCGAAAAACGAAAAATCTCAGGGAACGAAGTCATTGCAGAAGCGAATAATTTTGGAACAGCAACACTTTTGATTGTTCGTGACTCTTTTAAAAGTATTTTTAAGTCGATCCTCTATACAATTTTTGTTTTGGCTGCTGTTTTTCATGCCTTTAATGGTCTTTGGACCTTTATGATTACGTGGGGAATTATTCTAAAAATGCGGTCGCAATCGCGCGCTGTCAATTGCTGCATAACGTTAATGATGATTGTTGGGTTTTTAGGTCTTGCTTCGATTTGGGGAACCTATTACTTAAACTTAAGAAATTAAGGGTTAAAATGAAAAAGAAAGAAGTCATCGTTGTTGGAGGAGGTCTAGCTGGACTTTCAGCAGCGATGCGTCTTGCGGAAAATGGCTGTTTTGTCAAAATCGTTTCTGTGACACAAGTCAAGCGTTCTCATTCGGTTTGTGCTCAAGGGGGAGTCAATGCTGCAGTGAATATCAAAGGAGAAGACGATTCTCCCTATATTCATACCTACGATACATTAAAAGGGGGCGATTTTTTAGCGCAGCAAGCCCCTGTCTTAGAGATGTGTTTAACAGCCCCCCGTATTATCGAAATGATGGATCGTTTCGGTTGTAGCTTTAACAGAACCGCAGAAGGAAATATTGATTTTCGTCGTTTTGGAGGAACTCTTTACAATCGGACAGCTTTTTGTGGAGGTTCGACAGGGCAACAGTTTCTCTATTCATTGGATGAACAGGTTCGACGTTATGAGGTTAAAGGACAGGTCGAAAAGTTTGAACACCATGAGTTTTTACGATTGATTCAAGATGAAAAAGGAGCTACGCGCGGAATTGTGATGATGGATCTCTTTAATCTTACACTTGATATTTTAAAAGCAGACGCTGTGATTATTGCAACGGGAGGACCGGGGATGATTTTCAAAAGATCGACCAATTCCACATTTTGCACTGGCGCTGCAAATGGCAGGCTTTACATGCAAGGAATGAAATATGCCAATGGTGAGTTTATTCAAATTCATCCCACGGCAATTCCTGGGAGCGATAAACTGCGACTCATGACTGAAACCATTCGTGGCAGTGGAGGACGCGTTTGGGTTTACGGAAACTCCTCTAAATCAATGGAAACACCTGAAGGAAAAATGATCCCCTGCGGCGAAACAGGAAAGCCTTGGTATTTCTTAGAGGAACTTTATCCAGCTTTTGGAAACCTGGTTCCAAGGGACATTGGTGCACGAGAAATTCTTCGCGTCATAGAGATTGGACTAGGAGTGCACGGTCGAGATGAGGTTTTTCTTGATGTGACCCATTTACCTGAAAAGACCGTTCGCAAGCTTGAATCGGTTCTACAAATCTATCAAAAATTCACAGGAGAAAATCCTCGCAAGGTTCCTATGAGAATTGCTCCAGCCGTCCATTATTCCATGGGGGGGGCTTGGATCGATTGGCCTGCTGCAAATGCGTCAGATCGTTGGGATCGCTTCAGACAAATGTCCAACATCGAAGGATGCTTTGTTGCTGGAGAATCTGAATATCAATTCCATGGAGCAAATCGCCTGGGGGGTAACTCTCTTTTATCAACAATTTTTGGGGGGCTCACTTGTGGAATAGAGGTTCCACACTATATCGACACTCTGTCGGAGTCTTATGATAAAATGAGTGAAGCGCCTTTTAAAAAAGCCCTCGAGAACGAAGAAAGGTTTAAACAAGATTTGATTAACCGAAGGGGAAAGGAAAATGTCCACAACCTTCACGAAGATTTGGCTCAACATATGGTCCGCCATGTCACTGTAAAGCGTAATAATAAAGATCTAAAAGCGACTCTAAATAAGATTAAAGAGATCCGTGAGAGATATAAAGAGATCTCCCTCGATGATAAAGGAAGCAGCTTGAATCAGACCTATATCTTTGCCAATCAATTCCATTCAATGTTAGAACTGGCTCTAGTGATTACAAAAGGTGCTCTTCTTCGCAATGAGTTTCGAGGATCTCATTATAAGCCTGAGTTTGCCAGAAGAGATGACAAAAATTGGTTGAAAACAACTATTGCAACTTACGATCCCAATCATGATGAGCCTCAAATCAATTACGAACCTGTTGACACACCCTACCTCAAACCGATACAAAGAGACTACACCAAGGCAAAGCGGATGAAACCTGAGCTGGAAAATATCCCGACTACTATCCAGTTGCCCATTTAATTTGGAGAGATTTATTGGTAAACACAGTTGTTTTAAAGATTTATCGCGGCGAAAAAGGGAAGCAATACTGGGAAGAGTTTGAACTTGAGCTCAAACCCTTTATCAACGTCATTTCTGCCCTGATGGAAATCCAAAAAAACCCTGTAAACCGCAAGGGAAAAAAGGTGGCTCCGGTTGCCTGGGAGCAGGGGTGTCTCGAAGAAGTTTGCGGTTCCTGCTCCATGTTGATCAATGGACGTCCAAGACAAGCTTGTGCAGCCATCATTGAGCCGATCATCAAAATGACCGGAAGCTCCACTATTACAGTGGCACCTTTTACAACATTTCCTCTCGTCAGAGATCTTGTTGTGAATCGAAATCAAATGTTTGAGAATCTCAAAAATACACACTCGTGGATTTCAGCCGATGGCTCTTATATTCGGGGATTTGGACCAAAGATCAGTCAAACAAAGCAGGAAGCAATGTACACCTTATCGACCTGTATGACTTGTGGCTGTTGCTCAGAAGCTTGCCCTCAAGTGAATGAACGCTCCAAGTTTGTAGGTCCTGCTCCCATATCCCAAGTCCGTCTTTTTAATCTCAATCCAACAGGATCCATGGAAAAAAGCAAGCGTCTCCATACCCTCATGGCAGAAGGTGGAATCAGTGAGTGTGGAAATGCGCAAAATTGTGTTCAAGTTTGCCCTAAGGAAATCCCTTTAACAGAGTCAATTGCAGTTGTCGGCAGAGAAGTTAGCAAGCAAGCCCTTAAAGATATCTTCAATATCTCTGATCGCGATTAAATAATCGATTATGCTATACTAAAAGGGAGTCCTATTGATACGGGCATTATGCTCATCAACTACAAGCTTTTTTAGGGGATCAGAACGCTAGAGGTCTTGGGAATACAGCATTGGAATTCCTATCCTCTAGGAGACGAACCCACCTAGTTCAAAAGGTTGAATAAGCCGCCCTATCAGCTAGGGCTCTTTTTGTCTACCAGCTTTGATCCAATGATCCGGTTGTAAAGCAACGTAGCTAGATGACGAAAATGGGATTGCCCATGGTATGTAACGCCCCTAAGCCCGCGGCTAGTTGAAAATAGGGCAATAAGAAGCATTACATAACAACTGAGTACAGGGTCGATTTACTCACCAAACCCATAGAAAGTTCATCCAACCTTATTTTAGATGAACTATTTTTACCGCTGCAGATACAGATAAGGGATGTATTGCTAAGTTCTGTGCATTTGATGGTAAGCAAGGACTTTAGAGAAAAATTCATGGGCTGTTCAAGGGGCTTATGTCTTTAATGGGTTTTCTGCACAATCCACTGATAGTATTCATCTTTTGATTTAAGTACCTCACATTCTTCTGGACGGGTAAGGGCTATCTCAAAAAGATACCCTTCCCCTTCTGGGAATTTATTCATCAAAGAGGGATCCTCTTTCACCTTTGCGTTCACAGCAATGATTTTTCCAGAAACTGGGCTATAAATATCTGCGGCCGCTTTTGTCGATTCTAAGATAGCAACTTCTTCTCCCACGTTGACTTCTTGCCCGACTTTAGGGAGCTCAACATAAACAATCTCTCCTAGCTCCTTTTGGGCATGGATTGAGATACCCACCTGTCCTTTTGCTTCATTTATATCAATCCATTCATGTGTTTCTGCAAATTTTTTCATTTTTTCTCCGATAAAATGAATGAAGCCCATAAGGCAGGGTGTTTTTCAATAGGGAAGAAGTCGGAAGAAAGATTAAAGTGCTGCTTTTCTCCACTTTTCTTCTGAAATCGATAGGTGAAACCGAGCCGTTTACATTCTAAAGGATCATAGCCATACAAGGCTTCTTTGGGGATTCCAATTTCTATTAGATAGGAGCTGCGTTTGACCGTTGTTTGTATAGAAAAAAGCGATGGATCAGCCAGAGGATGACTATCATCCCCTCGAAACCGAGTCAATTCTGCCCCTTGTTCTTCCTCAGGATAGAAAATAAAATGGTGGCAAAATCGCGTGACCACATTCGAGTTTTTAAGATCCCGAGTGTCTATGAAAAGTTCTAAAAAATCTCCCTCCTCAATGGCAAGTTTAGTACCCACCTCAAAAAAAAGACCTGTTGGGCTCCATAGAAGTGAAACCTTTACTAGAGACCCTTCGCCAGTTAGCCCCGATCCATCGGGCAATGTCCCTTTTTTAAAAGAACGTTTTTTATCAGCTTTCGGAATAGCGACACGAACATCAAAAAAAGCAGCAGGGGGTAAAGGTTTAAGTTCTTTCAGGACTGTCATAGCACATGTGAATGGCTTGTTTTTCTTTTAACTTTTCAAGAAAATCGCTTATCAAATACTGCTCTGCTTCCTTGGAGAGAATGGACTGACCCTGTTTCATTTCTCTTAAAAAGTTGCCGTTGGGTGCGCCTTTTTTTTTGAGGTGAAAGAATGCTAAGTGCCCTTCTTGGTTTAATAGGACTTCAGACCAACTACTTTCCACCATTGCAAAAATATCTGATGTAAACCAGTTGCTCTTCTCATGATTTTTAAAAACTTTTTCTTCCTTTACAAGACTCCATTGAGCGCGAAGATCTCGTTTTCGAGGAAGTTTTCCCTCCAACGCTTCTTCATGCTCTTTTTCTAGAAAATGACTTGTCTCCCCAACTTTCCTGACTTCTTGCTCAGCAATCACCATGTAGGGAAACAGGAGGTACTTTGGATAAAAGCTATCTAAGTTTTTGTGACGCTCTTCCAAGAGCGTTACGCCTAACTTTGACATTTCGTCATCTATTGCTTTTAAGGTATCCGCATAAAGGATTCTACCCATTTCACTCTTGACTTCTTTAACAGGCTTCCATTCATCCTTTGCTGTTTTAAAGATTTCTGGATTCTTAGAGCGCATTTGAGGATAGATGTTGTTTAAATGTTTTTCTAAAAGAGCATCGAGAATGCCCCTTTCATTGGCTTCTTCAAAAGTAAGAACAGCGTTAGCTAAATCCCGATCCAGAATATGAAACCGATAGTAGGTTTCATCATCAGCTGTATAAACCTCTAAAGCTTGTCTAGCTTCAAGTGCAGCTTTATCTTGCTCTAGCTCTTCTTGAAGAGCAGCAGCCCTGAAGAGCGCTGGAAGATCTTCTCCTTCGTAAGGAAAATTTTGATCTCCAGGAGAAATACTGATCTGTTTTTTTACTAGCTGTTTTTGACTTAACGCTTCTTCTATCCATTGCGGATGTGCTTCAAGGATTTTTCCGCGCGAAAATTTATCAATTTTTTGTCTTAGCTCTGGATCTACTCTTTCTAAGGCCGCAAAATATTCCTCCACATCCGTTGCTTTTTTTAAAGCGAGTTGAGGGAACTGTTTCTCTAAAAGCTTATAGTGCTCTTTTTCAAGTTGCCAATCCCACATTTCTTTGATGCTGACATTGAAAGCTATTTCACTTTTCTGAACCTCGGCAACTTCTATTAAAAACCGCTCTTCAATGAGTTCTGGGCAGTTTTTTTCAATTTCACTGACGGAGGCGAAGTTTTGAGGGAAAAGGAGTCGATTTTTTCGATTTTCCACGACTTGATCCAAGTAATACTCAAGCTTCATCAAAGCTGAAAAATCGTTAAGCTCTAACGCTTGCGGCAGGTGATATAAATCAATTTCTGCTGTTTTTGAAGCAAAGCCGTAAAACGTTTGGTAAACATGGGGATCAACAAAGACAGCTCCTCCCACATCTTTAAATAAACGTCTAAATAACATGACTTTTTGCCACAGGTTCACAGCCTCTTTTTGTCCCATTCCTAAATGGCGCAGTTGTTGCTGCCAAAGATGTTCCACTGCTTCCTGCGTCACATCAGCTTTTTGCGTTTGAATTTGAAGCGACTCATGGCCTTTTCGGATTAGGTCAACATACGCTTCCTCATGTGTGACCACATATCCCTGTTGTTTAGCGTAGGCAGCTGCATTGAGAATAAATTGTGCACTAAGATCTAGAAAACGAGGGCCAAACCAATCTTCAATTGAACAGCACTGAAAAATATTGAGGTTAGCTCTAGGAAGTGCAGGGTCAGGTTGAATCCAATGACAGCGCTTTTCTTGGAACAGTAAATAGTCACGTAAGATATGGGGGGGAAAAGCCGTTTCTCCCAAGTAAAGATCGATAAGAAGAGAAAATGTCTCAGGAGTCATCTCTTTGGCTTCTTCTAAAAATCGCTCTACATTTGCCTTTTGTGCCGGAAGCACCTGTGCCCATAAATTTTTCACATTAATAAAAGGAGCTGTTGGGTGAACATAAGGACGATAATTTTTGTGGTGTTCCATTTTTTCTTGAAGCTCTTCTTTCAACTCTTCGAAGTAGGCATTCGCCAAAAGAACTCCTCGTCCTGCTTCTATGAGATCTTTTCGCACCACTCCATCATTGAAGAAATTCGGCATGATTCCTTTTTCGGCCAAAGTGAAATCATTGCGATCACTCCCAATAAAGCAGATCATTTGATCTACCTCACTTTTCATTATTTTTGAACCATCCACTGCATGCCCAATACATCGATCCTTTACTTGTGGGGGCTGATTGATCGTTTGATGCGTTCCAAAAAAAGAAAAAGAGACCACAATGACAACTGCAATCACTACAAAAAAATACCGTTGATACCTGCGAAAAAAATCTAACATGTCACTTTTCCAGTCGCTAAAAGACGAGTCATCTTAACAAACTTTTCTCTTTCACGCAATGAAGAAAAAGATAATATCTTAACACCTGACAAAATTTCAAAATAAAGTTTGAGAGAGTATAATTGTTCTTCATGGATCAACTTGGAGAAAATTATGAGAAGAACACAG
>JASJDV010000021.1 GCA_030064985.1 Simkaniaceae bacterium
TTTATTATAATTAATTATAAATTATGTTATAATTAATTTAATAAAAAGGTGAAATCATGGGCACTCATAGTCTCTTCTCTAGATCATCCTCCTCTGATTCAAACTTAAACCACTCAGTTGGACAGGTTTTAAGCAAAAGAGCCGCTAGTTTTGAACGCGCCCCAAGAATCAAAATTGGGGATCAATATTACCATGTTGTCAGGGTGGTTGGAGGAAAATATGAAGCTCCCCTTTCTAATCCAAGAGAACTTGAGAAAGCCACACGGATTGGAAAAGTCTATTTCTCAGCCCACAAAAAATTCGCTGAAAGATCACCTGAACTTGCCAGTAAAAAAATCCACTATGCCAATCAAGAAGGAATACGCTACGACGATGGAAGTTTTGTTCGAAACGATCAAGTCCAGTTGAACCATGAAGACGCAATCGATTATTTAAAAGCGACGTATAACTTTGAGTGGCAAGAAAAAGTGCTGGATTTGGAACAACGTCTCGACAGCCTGTCTCCAACCGATCGGTTCCAAGGTCAAGTCCCCTCTTATCTTCAGCGCATGGCAACACGCACGGGAAATCATGGACCTTACACCGTCCAACAAGTTAAAGAGTTTCTCCTCGAGTATACGCAAAATAAACTGGTAGATGCTCATCAAATCTATTCAATCATCTATTCTAACCCAGAGGAGCAGGAGAATCAAAGCGACAGTCAAAGGCAACAAATTGAAAGGTTTCCGATGAATGCAACAGGAGCTATTGAAGCAAGTAGACAGCATTTGCAAGCCGAACACTTGACAACAGATCATATCTGGCAGATGATGGTGCGCACCATGCAACCTGCAGAGTACCGCCTTCTTTTAGAGCAGGAATGCTTAGCTCATGAAGATTCACCTTTGCTAGCTACGGAGCCGATTTCTTCAATCCCGCAAGAATTAGAAACGCGACATATTCGACAAGAATCCCCTCCTTCATCTCCTGCGGAAAGTCATGCGTCCCGATCCTCTCCAAGACAAAGTGTTGTTCTTCCTTTTGGGGCTCTAGCCGCTGCACAACATTTCGAGCAAAAAAGCTCAAGCCCCATTTCAAGAGACGTTCAACAAAGCGCTATGAGAATGCCGCCGCGCAAGCTTGAATTTTATGAGCGAGAGGATTTCAGAGCAAGAGGTGATCTTTATCTTCAATTAAGATGGATCGCAAGCCATGCTGATGCTCATAAGTGGGAAAGCCGCGCAGCTGCTAAAGCTGCCTGCCGTTCTGCCCATCAGAAAATGGAGCGGAATGCCGATCCTGGAGAATATACGACGTTGGAGCGCTCTGCGATTTATCAAGTGATTCAAAAAAGAGAAACTGCTGGCGGATTTGGGCTATTAATGAACGGAACTAGATATCAATGTGTCTTAGAAAGCTTAGCATTCTACGCACACATTGGGTTGATTTAATAACTCTGAGAGTTTCCGCAAGAACAAGACCCTTTTACATTAGGGTTGGTCACTTTGAACCCTGATCCCATGAGTTCTTCTCGGTAGTCGATGTGGCATCCCATGAGTCGGTGGAGCATTTTTCGATTCACGAAAATCTTAACTTCCTGAGAATAAAAAACTTCATCATCATCTTGTGCTTTTTTAGCAAAGTCTAGAATATATTCAAAGCCGCCACAGCCACCAGGTTTATCTCCAAAACGGAGCCCCCACCCTTCTTTCTTATCCGCTTTGAGAATCTCCTTAAACTTTGTTGCCGCCGTTTCAGTTAGAGTAATTGTCGAAGTATCGATCTTTTCTTCTATCACTTTATTTAGGCGTTTCAACAGGGCTTCAATAGCCTCATCATCAAATCCATGCCCCATCATCCCCACTTCAAGGGTTTCCCAGGTCGCTGCTTGGCAGCCCACACAATGTAGGCCGGCCTGGGTCAACTCTTGCGCAATTCTCTGGCTTTTCTCAGGAAATTTTCCCAAGATTTCATCAATCGTCATTTCTCGTGAAATGGGATCCTTAATAGTCAATTTTTACCCTTCCCCGTTTAATTTTACACTGGCAGGCCAGCCTTTCGTTCTCAGTTTCTCCAAGGAAATCTAACTCTTCCTGGGTCATTTCAGAAAGGTTTTCTTTCCCTTCCTTCACTTCGATCACACATGTTCCACAGATCCCTTCTGTGCAGGCAAAGGGAACTCCAGCCTCTTCACAAGGATCTTTGAGCTCAGATCCATCTTCAACCTCAATTTCCTCGTCATTTAATACCAATTTTGCCATGAGATATCCTTTGGTTTTATACCGTTTCTCTTCTAAAACTTGGTATTTCTCTTTATCAGCAGCCCGATCTCTTAGCTTCTTTGCACCCCCCTTATCTTTTGGATAGGAGATGAATTCAATGCATGCAAATTTTGAGCGCTGACTCTGAGAAATTTCCAAATCTTGGATCGTCAGTATAACCAATGATTAAACTCTAAAGAATGGAAAAAATCAAGAGGATTACCCTAGCTTATCTTGTAAATCTTGTAAGAGAAGCCTATTTTGCTTCAACATGTTCATCGCTTAAGCTTGTGATATGAGGTTTAGAAGAAACTTTTAAATGAAAGATATGCAACGTATAATCCCAGCCTGGGATTCTAGCCTATCGCTTTGCTTTTAAACTAAATCTTGATGGATCAATCGGAGCCGAGTTTCTTCAACAAGCTCTCTTACCAGCGCAGCTCTAGTATATCTATTTCAGGATCTACCTTTCCTGCTGGAATACCCCAAGTAAAAGACTGGTCTTCTTTTTTAGATCTTCTCAAAACTAAAATGTTGCTATCACGCTCTAGAAAGCAAGTGGCAACTTCAGCCTTCATTTTAAAGTTAGGAAAGAACGTCTTCTGATAAATATCTCTGGTTTGACATATTCGATCCTCATTAACGAGGAGAAACTTATAAATCAAATATTATGCGACAACCAGTGGGGCATTCAGCTTGAAAACTTTACTGCCACAAGATCTAGTCAAAAAAAAGGGAAAGGCCTAGGGAAATCTAGCTCCTTTTAGGTCATCTCAGAAAAGTTTTCTTTCCCTTTATTCACTTCGATCACACATGCTCCATAGCCCCCTTTTATACAGACAAAGGAGGCTCCAGCCTCGTCATAAGGTCCTTGAGCTCAGATCTATTGAAAGCTTGGGCTTTTTTCAGCCAGAAGTTCCTTAGTTGTGACTTTTAACGTCTCGATTCCTTCAGAGAATCCCACCTCGGTGAGAAGATTATTTAAATAGGTCAACTCGCCTTCCAGATGCTCTATCTGACTCTCTAGTTTCGCAGCCCATGTTTTCAGATCTTTCTCATTCAAATTTTTATCCATTTTAAAGTCTCCTGGTAATATTATAAAGTTTATTATATATTTTATATTATAAATGTTTTAATTATAAATTTCAAACACGTTCTTTAGTAAAAAATAAAAAAATTTAATATTGTTATTTTTAAAACATTTCTTAATTTTTTATTCATATCTCACTTATAATCAATAGTATATAAAAAATTTACACCTTTAAATTATTAATAAATATATATTTAATATTTTATTATATAATGAAATTATAAATTAAATATGTTATAATATTTGTATTGATGCAAAAAAATAAAAACAAACAAATTAATAAAAATTAATTATTTTATAATAAAGGAGTTAAAATAATGGAGCCAGTAATAAATCTAAGAGGACCATTCCCTTCAACAGAAGTAGCAAGACAAGAATCTCAAAACTTAACTATGAATTCTGCACGCTTTAATATCATCGATAGAGAAAACGATGCTGTAGCTGTGGCAAACGTGCAAAAACAGCTGCGTCCACAAGGAATGGTTGCTAGAATCGTCAACACGATTTGGAACCGGGGAATTGTTGCCCTTTTTTCATCTGAGCAACGCCAATTAAACGCTGCTAGAGATCTTCTAGCAAAACCAACGGAAGACCTAACAAAAGCGGTGAATCGTTTTGCTAGTCTCAGCACTCAAGTTCAGCAATTTGGTGGTGCTCCGATTACTTTAGAAAACGTTCAACAATACGCCGCTGCTTTAAAAGAGGAAAAAATTCTTGTTAAAGTTGAAGATCAAACCGCTTTAAATCAAGTAAGATTCGAAGCTAAAGAACCAGTTTTTTCCAAGGAAAAACCTAACATTCAAATACTTAAATTCGCTAGGCTATCAGATGGGATTAGAATAGCCGATTTAGAGGAACGTTTAGAAGGGGTGATGAAGGGTAAAACCCCCATGACCCTGCTCAATGCTGCAAAAGCTGTTGCGAGCTGGAATCAAGCCATCCAAACAGCTGGCAAAAATCTTTCCGATGCTGAGTTTCGCGGTCTTGTCACACAAGCGAATGCCGCTGCTATTAACAATGGGGCTGATCGGGAATTTATTGAAAGCAATACGGTGACTGCATGGGCTCAAGTGGATAGTCTAGGTCAAAGAAAATTTGTTAACGAAATGGCTCAAGAGTTTACTGAAGCTGTTCAAGAGATCGACGGTGAAAACTGGGAGAATACACCTGTTACGGCTCTTATCGAAAAAGTTGACAATCGCGCGAAAAAAATCGCTGAAATTAATGGAGGCGATACAAATCAAATCAAACAAGCTCTTCTTGATAGCATGAATGCTGTTTCTGGCTTCAAAAAAGCATTGATGGAAGCGCAAGAGAGCTTAAAAACTGTTGTTGCAAACAATCAAAGCCAGCAGTTCTTAGCTAGAGAGCAGATTTCTCTTCTTGGTGAAACGCAAGATCAAATGATTGATTCTGTGAAAACTGCCATTGAAGGTTCAGAACTTGAAGGTGAAGCTGCGATTGTTGGAACTTTCACTCCTCTTCTCTTTCCGCAAATGACGGCTTATGCAATGGGGCTGGCGGGCCGTCCAGATCTTTTATCGATGGGCGCAGAAGGACCACAAGGTAAATTCGTGGAGATTGCTGACTCTGCTAGCGCTAGATTTAGTGCTCATCAAGAGCAACTGCAAGAGCTTCTTAATCAAGGGAACAAAAGTGCTGTTGAAAAAGGGCAACGAAAAGCTGAAGATGCTCTACGTAAGTTAGAGAGCCTGAATGCTTTTGTTAATGAAAACAATCAAGCTTGCGTTGCTATCGAAGCAACTGACAAACCAATCGAACAGATCTCTGCTGGAGCTGTTGCTGAAGCTTCAAGAGAAGATTTCTTAACCATGATCGAGAAACTTGCTGGAGCCTCTGATGAAGAAGCAGCACCAACGCTGCTTGAAGCACTTCTTCAAGCACTTGGTAGGGAAGGTCAGGAGGCTGTTTTAGGACAAACATTCGAGACAGACAATCTATTCGAAAATGTAGTAAAAGACGAAAACATAGTCACTTACAAAAATGTAACGATGCGTCAATTTGCCGGACAAAGACCAAATTTGAATGTAGAAGAGGATAATCGACATATTGCTCAACTTCGCAATGCAATCAGAGATATTCGTGAGCGACAAGAACAGGAGATGGAACAGGGTCGCTTACGTTAGACTAGTAATTCCCGCAACGATGGATTCGGAAAACAGCTCCTCTGTGGACGATAACGGGTCTCTCCTCGATGCATTTTGGGGAAGCGACAACTTCCCTATCTAGTCGTTGAAGAGAAGGATTGCCAAGGAGCATACTTCTTAAGATACGTGAAAGGGACAAAAAAATCCCAATAACTTCTAATAGGCCTCTAAGGGGAAACCGTAGGGGCCTTTTTTTTCTCTCTGCATTTTCTGCAGTCTAAAGATTAAGAATGGATCGGCTGTGCGATAAGAGCCAGGGCTGCTTCTTTAAGGGCTTCGGAAAGGGTTGGATGTGCATAGCAGCTATGAGCTAAATCAAAGGCTGTAGCCCCTGTTTGAAGGGCTAGGGTTGCTTCAGCGATCAACTCTCCAGCATGGGCTGAGATAATGTGAGCTCCTATAAGAGTCTGGGTCTGAGCGTGAGCGATGAGTTTCACGAAGCCCAGATCATCTCCTACGCAGCGGGCTCGGGAATTGGCTTTGAAGGGAAACTGCCCAATTTTGATGGGGATATTTTTGGCTTTGGCTTCTTGTTCGGTAAGACCAACAGCCCCTACTTCGGGGTGAGTATAGACAACGCTTGGCATCGCAATGTAGTCAATATGGGGCATTTTGCCAGCGAGAAGTTCTGCGACAGCGTAGCCTTCCTCTGAGGCTTTGTGGGCAAGCATCGGGCCATCGACAAGGTCTCCAATAGCATAGATATGGGGCTGGGTGGTGCGAAAGTTTGCATCGATGGGGATAAAACCCCGTTTATCAGGGCGAATTTGGACCGTTTCAAGGCCGAGATTTTGGGTATAGGGACGACGTCCAATGGCGAGAAGAACTTTATCGGCGCGTAGAAAAGCGCCTCCTTCAATCAAGAGGGTCACTCCAGATTTTGTGATTTCACCGCTCGCGACTTTAGAGGAGAGGTGAAAGGTGAGTCCTTGTTTGGTAAGGGTTTGCTGGAGAGTCTTTGAAATAGCTGCATCAAGGGTCGGGCAAATCTTATCGAGAAACTCCACAAAGTGCACTTCTGTTCCTAGGCGGGAATAAACAGAACCGAGTTCAACCCCAATAATCCCTGCACCGACAATAATGATTTTCTTAGGGACTTCTTGAAGAGTTAGGGCCCCTGTGGATGAGAGGATGGTCTTTTCATCGAAGGGAAGAAATGGGAGAGGTATTGGCTCGGAACCTGTGGCTAGGATGAAATTTTTTGCCGAGTACTCCATCCCACCAACGGTTAAGGTGTGAGGATCTTTGAAAGTTGCTGCGCCGGTCATTGAGGTGACTTTGTTCTTTTTAAAAAGGGCTGCAATTCCCCTGTTCAAGCCACTCATCACCTCCCCTTTTCGCTTCATCATCTGAGAGAAATTGACTTGGGGGCTCGCTTCAATGCCATGGGCTTTTGCATTGTGAAGGATGTCAGCATACATTTCTGAGGAATGCAGGAGACATTTGGAAGGAATGCAACCACTGTTGAGGCAGGTTCCTCCTAAGGCTTTCTCTTTGTCGATGCAGGCTGTTTTTAACCCAAGTTGTGCCGCCCGTATTGCTGCGACGTAGCCTCCGGGGCCAGCCCCTATGACAATCAAATCAAAGGACTCAGTCATCAGTCTCTCCTAAGAGGAGACGTTCGGGCTTTTCGAGAAGTTCTTTCACCCGAACAAGGAAAGTCACAGCTTCTTTTCCATCGATGATCTGGTGGTCGTAGCTCAACGCAAGATACATCATAGGGCGGATCTCAATTTTATCGTCGATGACAACGGGACGTTTTACAATATTATGCATTCCAAGAATGGCACTTTGCGGCGGGTTTAAAATTGGGGTTGAAAGCATCGATCCAAAAACTCCCCCATTCGTGATCGTAAAGGTTCCACCTTGGAGATCTTCAATTGCAATCTTTCCTTCGCGGGCTTTTTGCGCAACGGCTTGAATCCCCCTTTCAATACCGGCAAAAGAGAGGTGTTCAGCATGTCTTAAAACAGGGACCATGAGTCCTTTGGGTGTTGAAACAGAGATACTGATATGCAGGCCAGCGTTATAGACCATTTCATCCCCGTCGACAAAGGCATTGACAACGGGAAATTCCTTGAGCGCTGCGCAGCAAGCTTTCACAAAAAAGGACATAAATCCCAGCTTCACGTCATGCTTTTTTATGAAGGCATCTTTTTCACGCGCTCGAATATCCATGACGGCGCACATATCGACTTCGTTAAAGGTGGTGAGCATAGCTGTGGTGTTTTTTGCTTCAACAAGGCGTTTAGCAACGGTGCGACGAAGACCCGACATCCGCTTGCGCGTTTGCCCTGCTTGCGCAACTTGTTTGGGAGCTTGCGCTTTAACTGCTGGAATAGGAGGAGCTGGGAGGGGTGTCTTTTCTTTTTCGATGGAGGTAACATAGTCATCAATGGAGCGGCGCACTCCTTCCCCTGTTGAGGGAGTTGGAGCTTAAGAAACTTTTTCTTTTTGAGGCGTTGGAGCAGCCGCAGCCTTTGTTTCTTTTTTTCCTTCGGTATCGATAAAGCCGATGACTTGATTGGGTTTGACGATATCGTCAACAGCAATCGTAAGATTAAGGGTTCCAGAATCTGGGGCATAGAGCACTTGGTTGACTTTGTCGGTTTCTAGCTCAAGGACTTCGTGATCTTTATTCACAAAGGTTCCATTGTCAACCATGATCGCTGCAACCGTTGCTTCTGTGATCGATTCCCCTGCTGGTGGGACGATGATTTCTACTTTCATTCACATGCCTCTTTGAGGAATTTTGCAAGCTCTAGTTGATGCAATGCACCAGAGCCTACTGCTGGCGCTGCGCTTCTGTCTCTTCCGACATACCTTAATGAGAGTTTTTCGGGAAGGAGCTTTTCTAAAGTGGGACGGATGTGAAAGTAAGCGCCCATATTTTCATGTTCTTCTTGCACCCAGAAGCACTCTTTTATCGCACCATATTTTTTGAGTATTTTTTGAATCGCGTCTTCGTCAAGAGGATACAGTTGCTCGATCCGGATAATTGCAACGGAAAGGTCTTTGCGATGATCGATTAAATCATAATAGACTTTCCCTGTGCATAAGATGAGCCTTTTCACATTTTGTGGGTTTGAGGGATCATCGATGACTGTTTGGAAGGTTCCTGTGGAAAATTCTTCAGGGGCACTTAAAGAGGGTGGATACCTGAGAAGCGCTTTAGGAGTGAAAATGATCAGGGGTTTTTTGACTTTAGCGATTCCTTGTCGTCTAAGGATGTGAAAAAGTTGCGCCGGAGTGGAGGGGACGACAATAAGAATACTATGACTGCCCGCTAGCTGGAGAAACCGTTCAATCCTTGCAGAAGAGTGCTCGGGCCCTTGTCCTTCGTAGCCATGAGGAAGGAGGAGAGTCAAGGGTGATAGGCTGTTCCATTTTTGCTCAGCCGAAACGATAAATTGATCGATCACAATCTGTGCACCATTACCAAAATCTCCAAATTGCCCTTCCCACAGCACGAGGGCATCTCGATAGGCTAAACTATAGCCATATTCAAAGCCCATGACCGCATACTCAATAAGAGGAGAGTTATAAATAGCAAAGCTTGCTTGATCTTGACTTAAGTGAGAAAGAGGATAATACCGCTGCCCTGTTTTTTGGTCGGTTAAGATGGCATGCCGATGAGAAAAGGTTCCTCGTCCACTATCTTGTCCAGAGAGTCGGATATGGACCTTTTGGGTTAAAAGAGAGGCGTAGGCTAAGTGCTCTGCCATTCCCCAATCGACAACAGGTGCTTTAGGATCACCTGTCATCATTTTTAGGCGATCATGGAGTAGCCGCTTGAGTTTGGGATGACTATGAAATCCTTCTGGCAAATGGGTAAATTTATGAGTTAGTTCTACGAGGGTTTCCGTAGCAACGGCTGTTTCAATAGGCTCTAAAAGAGTGAAGTATTTTTTTTCTTTTTTTTGTTGGGCCTGTTTTCCTTGGACTCTTTTTCGGGTTTCAAAAAGAGCTTTTGCAAGGGAGTCTTTACACTCTTTTTTCAATTGGTCTGCTGCTTCCTTCGAAAGGGTTCTCTCGTTAATTAAGGCTTGGCAATAGAGGTCGCGAACGCTTTGTTTTTGTTTGATTTGTTTATAAAGTTGGGGGTTAGTAAAGGCGGGTTCATCGGATTCATTATGTCCATATTTTCGGTGGCAATTAAGTTCTAGAAAAACATCACAACCAAATTTTTGTCGGATTTCAAGAGAGAGTTTTGCAGCAGCCACAGCCTTTTCTGGGTCTTCTCCGTTCACATGAAAAATCGGCGCTCCAAAGGCTTTGCCAATATCTGTGCAATACCTTGTAGACTTGGTTTCTTTAGGAGAAGCTGTGAATCCTACCTGGTTATTGATAATGATATGAATGGTTCCTCCCGTTTTGTAACCAGAGAGTTTTGAGAGTTGAAGGGTTTCATAAACAATGCCTTGTCCAGCTATCGCTGCATCTCCATGGATAAGCATAGGAATGATCGCATCGGTCTTTCCTGCAGCTTTAAGCTCCTGTTTCGCGCGCGTTTTTCCTTCAACAACGGGGTCAACAGCTTCTAAGTGGGACGGATTGGCGCACAAGGCAACGTGGACACTTTTCCCATGCTTTGTCGGGATATCTGCTGAGTATCCTTTATGGTATTTCACATCCCCTGATCCTTCGAAGGTATTGGGAATATAGGAGCTTTCAAATTCATGGAAAATATCGACGTAGCTCTTTCCTAAGATATTGGCAAGAACGTTGAGCCTTCCGCGGTGAGCCATTCCCAAGACAATTTCTTGAACCCCTTGAATGGATCCTTCGTGAATGATCTCCATCATCATCGGAATTAAGGTTTCTCCCCCTTCCAGTGAAAAACGCTTCTGCCCTGGGTACTTCATTTGAATGAATGACTCCATGATCTCAGATTTATTGAGTGAGTGGAGAGTTTCCAGTTTTTCTTCACGGGTTAAATGAAAATGAAAATTAGGTTCGATCTTTTTTTGGATGAAAGATTCCAGTGCTTCTGTATGGATCCCTACGTACTCTAGCCCCACGCTATTGCAATAAGTTTTTTGAAGGGATTGCACTAAAACACTTAAGGGCGCACTCGCTTTTTCTAAAAAGCCGCAGGTTGGGAAATTCTGGCTTAACTCTTCTTTTTTAAACCCTAATTTTTTTAGATTCAGCTCTTCGACATCGCCGACTCGCACGGGAGTTTCAAGCATCGGATTAAACGCGGCTGTCTTGTGACCAAAAAGGCGGTAGGCTTCAATGAGACGAAAGACACGCAGCTCAGGACTTTGATAGCCTGCGGTTGTCGGTCCTTTCAAAATAGCACCTAACGCCATTCCTTCAAAAAAATGTTGCCAACTCGTATCAACACTTTCAGGATTTTCTAAGTACTGGGTGTAAAGCTGTTCAATATAGGTAATATTTGAAAGATTTGCAAAATCCCCCCGGTCACTCATAAAGCCTCTCCCTCTTTTTTCTAATACCACCTCTTTATTTTCCCCAAAAGAAAAAGATGAATTGTTTTGGAAAGTAAGGCAAGATGGGATCTCTAAAAGAACTTAGCCCTAGAACTATCATCTAAAAGCTTTTTTGTGTAGAATCGCCTCGATACATTCGCATTTATAAAGATTTTATGAATCATTGGAAAAGTTTTACAAATACTGTTTTTCATTGGGTTTGGAGCCCCCCGCTTCTTATTTTAATTTTAGTTGTTGGGCTTTATCTGACGATTGTCACTCGAGGCGTGCAGTTTCGCTACTTGTGGCATGGACACAAACTGGCGTTCACCCGTTGTGATGAGCAAGCAGAAGGAGATATCAGCCATTTTCAAGCACTGATGACAGCCCTTTCTGGAACAATTGGCATCGGAAGTATTACAGGAGTTGCTACAGCGATTGCCGTTGGAGGACCGGGAGCTCTTTTTTGGATGTGGACGGCAGCTCTTTTGGGAATGGCTACAAAATTTAGTGAAGCGATTCTTGCGATCAAGTACCGCACCAGTGATGAGAATGGAGAGATGTGTGGCGGCCCGATGTATTACATTGAGAAGGGAATGCAATGGAAATGGATGGGGAAACTGTTTGCTATTTTTGGGGTGATTACCGCTGTTGCTTTTGGAAATATGGTGCAGTCAAATTCTGTTGTCTTAGCGATTGAAGAAGGTTGGGGCATCAATCCTTTATGGGCAGGATTGGTCTTGATGGTATTCGTGGGGATCACACTAGTTAAAGGGATTAAGAGTATTGGAAA
Source organism: Simkaniaceae bacterium (assembly GCA_030064985.1). GTDB lineage: Bacteria > Chlamydiota > Chlamydiia > Chlamydiales > Simkaniaceae > Neptunichlamydia. The sequence continues at coordinate 11,727 of JASJDV010000021.1, forward strand.
GGTCAATGGGGTTTTAGTCCCTGCGATGGCTATTTTTTACATCTTAGGCGGCCTAATTATTCTTGGAATTCATATTGAAAAAATTCCCATGGCTTTTGTTGTTATCTTTCAATCTGCTTTCTACGGAAAGGCTGCTGTTGGGGGTGCTGTGGGAACTTCTATTATGATCGCTATTCAACTTGGAGTGTCGAGAAGTATTTTTTCTAGTGAAGCAGGTCTTGGAAGCTCTCCCGTTATTGCTGCTGCTGCTAAAACTAACTCTCCAGGACAACAAGCTTTAGTGTCGATGTGTACCGTGTTTTTGACTGTAGGGATTGTTTGCACGATTACAGGATTAGTCGTCATTGTTTCTGGTATTTTAGGAGAAATAGATACGTCCAAGGAGATGTTTAATGGCTCAGCAATCATGCTTCGCGCTTTTAACGCCACTTTTCCCTTCGGTTCCGCTATTGTGACCATTGCTTTGATTTCTTTTGGATATTCAACGATTTTAGGCTGGGCCTATTGCGGAGAAAAGTACGTTGAATACTTAGTGGGATGTAGATTTAATAAAACTTTTCGTTTGCTCTACACCTTAATTGTTATTCCAGGATCAGTGATGAGCTTGTGCGTCGTATGGGATTTTGCAAATATTATGAATGGTTTAACGACCCTTCCCAATCTAATTGCTCTTTTTGCCCTTGGCACTGTTGTGGCAAAAGAAACCCGCTTTTTTGATCTTCAACATCGACAAGAAACAAAGAATTAATGTGACTCACCTCGCGCAAAAAAGTTGAAATATTTTCTTGAAAAAGTTATTTTTTCCAGATTGGTTAAGAAAATGAAAAGAAAAAGTGATAAGCAAAGAGAAAATCCTTATAATGGCTTCGATTATTGTTTCTTGCAAATTGGGCCGTTTCTTTTGGGCAAAGTGGATCCATTTCACTGGAAGAATATTTTTTACTTCCATAGAAAGAACAAATCAATTATACCGTGGTGGCATGATGAAGAACGATCGCATAAAAAAGCTAGAAAAAGAACTTCGAGACTTGGAATATTGGCTTGAGCTTAACCTTGTCCCAAAAAGAGACATTGAAAGCCATAAGAAAGAAATCAAAATTTTAAAAGAGCGTATCGAAGAAGAAAAAGCCCGTCTTCAGTCTATTAAAGAAAACGGTGATAACAATGAATATTCTATTCCCAAGCGAAATGCTCAGCAACGTGCAGCCTATCAAGAACCTCATACCCTCCCTGGAGCGAGTGCTGATGAAAGTTCAGGAATGACTGCTATGGATTTAGATAACGAAATGCCAACAACATACGAAACCGAAAGTGGTACAATGGCAAACGATGAAGGTGCCACAACCATTGCTGACAATGACGAAGAGGATCCGTTTAGCGATAGAAACCGTTGGCGCCGTGGGATTCTTGAAGATCCCGATTCTAACTCGTGGTAGAAATCTCCCTTTATTTCCATTTCCCCTTCTGCACCCGAAAGTGTCCTTATTGCCACTTTTATGTAATCCCTAACAAAAATCACGCTCTTTTTCTACAAGCTCTCCTCAAAGAGTGGGAGATGCGCCTTCCCCAAATCGAAGGCAAAAAGATTGTTTCACTATACTTTGGTGGAGGAACGCCCACTCTTTTTATAGAAGGAATGGAAGCGATTCTAAAGCGGACTAGTGCTCCTGAAATTACAGTAGAAACAAATCCCGAAGATGTGACTCCTCAACTCATAGAAAAACTCTATAATTTAGGTGTCAATCGTGTCAGCATTGGGATTCAATCGCTCAATAACGCTCTTTTAAAACATTTAGGACGCGCGCATACGGCTCAAAAAGCGATCGATGCGGTTAAAATCACACAAAAGGGTGGAATCGAAAATATTACGATCGATCTAATGTATGAGCTCCCGTACCAAACACTTGAAACGTGGAAAGAGACTGTAGACAAGGCCTGCAACCTTCCTGTTAGCCACCTCTCTCTTTATAATCTGACGTTTGAACCCCATACTGTCTTTAAAAAAAGAGAAGAAGAGCTGCGTTCTTATCTTCCTGATGAGAACACGGCTACTGCTATGTTAAAAAGCGCGATTTCTTGCTTTGAAAAATCAGGTCTCAAACGTTACGAGATTTCCGCTTTTGCTCGTAATAATCAAATCTCAGTGCACAACTCAGGTTATTGGACGGGGCGTTCTTTTTTAGGGTATGGCCCGTCGGCGTTTAGCTATTGGGAGGGAAAACGGTTTCAAAACGCGTGCAATATACAGCAATATAACAAAAATCTCGTTAAGGGAATTTTTCCTATCGATTTCGAAGAAAAACTCTCTCCCCTTTCGAGCCTCCATGAACAAATTGCCATCGGACTCCGTTTAACAGAGGGAATCACCCTTCCGAAAATTCCTTTATCCACCCAAAAACTCCTCCATAAGCTCGATCGAGAAGGGTGGCTCACCTACTGCGATCCGCTTCATGCAAAACTCACTGAAAAGGGGACCCTTTTCTACGATACTGTTGCCGAAAAAATGATTCTCCCTCAAGAACGCAATACTAATCATGAAAGTGCCTTATCCTAGTGATGCCGCTAAAAATCTTCTATGATGCCATTTGTTAAAGGCGCGTAGCCTTGAGGGGGCCTTGTAGCACTCCGAGCCTTTGACGCAATTGTCTCCAACTGATACTATTCTTTAAAACTGCTAATTTTGGAAAATTTTTTCTATGTCTATTTTTCTAGTAATTTTTATGTATGGAGCCTGGTCCAGTATTTTTTCTCTGGGCAAAATGGCACTTAAAAATAGCCCCCCTATTTTTTTTACCAGCGTTCGAATGCTTTTTGCTGCTGTGATTCTTTTAGGATGGCTTTTTTTTAAAGACAGAAAAAGTCTCAAAATAGGAAAAAGTCAGTTTCTTCCTCTTTTAGCACTTTCAGTTTTCAGCATCTACTTAACAAATATTTTAGAATTTTGGGGACTCCAACATCTAACAGCAGCAAAAACCTGCTTTATCTATAGTCTCTCCCCATTCTTTGCTGCAATTTTCTCCTATATTCACTTTGCAGAAAAGATGAATGGGAAAAAATTTCTTGGAATGCTTATCGGTTTTGCAGGATTCGTTCCCGTTCTTATGATGAAGACTGGAGACGAAAACCGATTCCGAGCGTTTAGCTTCTTCTCATGGCCCGAACTTGCGATTATGGGTGCTGCCCTGTTTTCGGTCTATGGTTGGGTTCTTCTCAGAGTCATTGTCAAAAAGCAAACTTTATCTCCAATGTATGCTAATGGCTATAGCATGCTTTTCGGAGGAATAATGGCTTTTATTCACTCTCTTGTGATCGACCATTGGAACCCGATTCCTGTTGCTGAAGGGCAGATGACTCTCTTTATCCAACAGATTGTTCTGATGACTCTCGTTTCAAACATTTTTTGCTATAACATTTACGGCTACATGCTGAAGAAATACACAGCAACTTTTTTATCATTTATGGGACTCTTAAGTCCGATCCTTGCCTCTTTAAATAGTTGGATGATTTTAAAAGAGTCCCCTTCATGGCAAATCCTCCTTTCAACATCTATTGTTTCATTAGGTCTTTTTATTGTTTATCAAGCAGAACTTAAGCAGGGCTATGTTGTGAAGCGTGAGAAAAAAATCGCTGCCAACGATCAATTAGAGTCTCTGGAGACTTAGATACATTTTTGAAGAGTTTTACGCTTGCTCTTTTGCATGCTAAGCTAACTTAAGAAATGCCTTTCCATCAACCTGGTCATTTCCAGTATTCAAAGAGGCGCTCATGAGGTTCAGTGGCGGAAAAGCCCTAATACTTGCATGTTTACGCATGCATGCATCGAACACTTCTTGGCGCTCCTGGGACATTCTAGACTGATTCTGGAGATAGCTTTTTTATTGTTGAATAAGTGTGCGGTTACCAAGACTTGAACTTGGGACCTCAACATTATCAGTGTTGCGCTCTAACCAACTGAGCTATAACCGCAGGATTGTGGAGGCTAGGAGAGTCGAACTCCTGACCTTCTGAATGCAAATCAGACGCTCTACCAACTGAGCTAAGCCCCCGTGCAAATAGAAGCAGGACTTAGAATATACTGGATCTATCAATAATTTTCCAATAAAAATCCCTGATCTATGCAAAAAAAACTACCAAAGAAAGGAAGAAAATAAAAATTTTTCCCTTTTCTTTAGGGCGTAGCCGTCTTCTCAACAATTCAACTTGAATTGTACATGCTTTTGTTACCCCCACCAGGGCTTGAGCAGCTCAAATAGAAGGAGTATGTATCGGCTTAAACCCGCTGCTTTCTTCAATTGAGTGGATCTACTCGAGGCGTTTTTCCAGCAATACTTCAAAAAATCAAGATGACGCTGCAAACAACTTTACTCGACGTTAGAAAATATCGTTGGTTTTTAGGGGGTTCCCGCACTTCTGCCAGAAGCATTTTTTATTTACGAGAGGTTTTTCTTTGACTTTCAGAGAGGACTTTTTTCCTCAGCCGAATCGTAGTTGGAGTGACTTCCACAAACTCATCATCTTGGATAAAGTCAATCGCCTGCTCCAATGTAAGAACGGTTGGTGGAGTCAGAATTAAACTTTCGTCTGTACCAGAAGCCCGCACGTTGGTGAGTTGCTTTTCTCGAGTAATATTGACAACGAGGTCATTATCGCGACTATTTTCTCCAATAACCATTCCTTCATACACATCATCACCAGGTTTGACAAACATCGTTCCGCGGCTTTGCAGATTAAAGCAAGCATAGGCTGTGACTTTCCCCCGGTTCATCGAGATGAGTGCTCCATTTTTCCGCCCTACAATTTCTCCTCGATAGGGGCCATAAGAGTCAAAAACTGATGTGAGGATCCCAAGACCCCGGGTGACAGTTAAAAACTCGTTCCGGTAGCCAATTAACCCCCTTGTGGGAAGGGAAAATTCAATCTTGGTGATCTTGTGCTCATTGGTATGAAAATTACGCATTTCCCCTTTTCGACGGTTCAACTCCTCAATCACAGTTCCTGAAAACTCATCGGGAACTTCGATATGGGTATGCTCCATAGGCTCATCTTTATTTTCTTTAAAGATCACTTGAGGTTTTGAAACAAGAAATTCATACCCTTCGCGTCGCATTGCTTCAATGAGAATTGAAAGGTGGAGTTCTCCTCGACCTGCAACACGAATAGCATCCTCGCGCCCTTTAATTTCTTCGACGTTTAAAGAAATGTTTGACTTTTTCTCATGTAAAAGGCGCTCACGGATTTTATTCATGGTAACGTGCTTTCCATCTCGTCCGACGAAAGGACCTGAATTCACCGAAATCTCTACAGAAAGAGTTGGCTCACCGAGTTCAATTAAGGGAAGTTGATGGATATGGTTAGGATCACAAAGGGTATCTCCAATCATCACATCGGGAGCCCCAGAAATGCTCACAACATCTCCTGCGCCAGCCTCTTCTAACTCCACTTTTTTCAGTCCATGATAACCGTCAATGCGTGTCACTTTATGATGCGTTGGATGACCACCCTTTTCAATGAGGGTGAAACTATTTCCTTTTTTGACCTGCCCTTCTAGAATTCTTCCTGTAGCTTGTCTTCCTAAGAAATCGCTATGAGAAATCGTACTTGCTTGCATCAAAAAAGGAACGGCTAAATTCCCTGGAGGATGAGGAACTTTATCGATGATCAAATCAAAAAGTGGACGCATGTTTTCTCGAGCATCCTCTGTATTCATAAAGGCATATCCCCCAATAGCAGAGGCATAACAATAGATAAAATCTAACTGTTCATCAGTTGCTCCTAGTTCGACAAAAAGATCGAACGTTTTGTTCAAAGCATTTTCTGGATCAGCGTGAGGTTTATCTATTTTGTTAAAGACAACAATGGGACTAAGTCCCAGTTTTAATGCTTGAGAGAGAACAAAACGGGTCTGAGGCATCGGTCCTTCTCCAGCATCTACAATAAGAAGAACTGAGTTGACCATTCCTAAAACTCTTTCAACTTCTCCGGAAAAGTCCGCGTGCCCTGGGGTATCGATCACATTAATTTTGTAATCATCGATGAAAAGAGAGGTATGCTTTGCAAAAATCGTGATTCCCCGCTCTTTTTCGAGCTCATAAGAATCCATTGCTCGTTCAGGAACTTCTTCATTTTCACGAAAGATCTCCGCCTGACTGAGCAAACAGTCCAGGAGAGTCGTTTTTCCATGGTCAATGTGAGCTATAATTGCAATATTACGAATCTTTTCTGGTTTATACATCTTAATTGAATCCTTCAGATATCACTTTTTCATCATAATGAAAAGATTCATTTAGTAACATCATGAAAAAAGTTTTTACGGTGAGGTGATATATTTTTTGAGGGAAAAATTCATTGGCAAAAAATCATTAGACAGTGTTCTCGATTTTAAGAAACCAGATTCCATCTTTCTTTTTCTCATTAAAAGTTTAGCACTTCAAAAATAATTCAATAACGCAATCTAGACAATAATCACAAAAATTGAGAACATCGAATAGAAAAACAGAGTGTGTGTATGGATAGAAAAACTCTCGGTGATTACTCGATCATTAAACACATTGGACAAGGGACATTGGGAAATGTTTACCTTGCTGAGCACCGCTTTGTAAAACAACAGTATATTCTCAAGGTTCTTCCCGAAGAACTTGCAACAGACCGAAATTTTATTCAGCGTTTTGAAAAAGAGACCAGAACCTTAGCAAAACTTGACCATCCACATCTTGTTAAAATCCACAATGTTTCCTTTGCAGAAGGATACTACTTCTTAGTCACTGATTGTATCGTTGATTGTTTTGGGGAAACGACAAATTTAACGCAATATCTTGGGGTCAATAAACAAAGCTTTAATGAGAATGAGATTCTCGAACTATTAACGCAAGTCGCTTCCGCACTAACGTATGCCCATCAGAGCCATTTTGGAGGCGAAAACTTGGCACATCGTGGGTTAAAGCTCAATAACATCTTAATTGGTAAAGGAGAAAAAGGGCTTCATGTCTATCTTTCTGATTTTGGTCTTTCTCATATCGTTGGGGAAGGGGCCATTTTAACACGGATGTACAAGGTTCTAGCAAACGTTCTTTCTTTAGACCTTTCTCGATCTACATTCACAAAACCTGGAGAAGAAAAGTACCTTTCCGGGCCTTTTGAGTCGAACAAACTCTCAAAACTGCATGCTTTATTTCTCCAAACCTATCATTTTTTAGCTCCTGAACAACGCATTTATCGTGAAAAGCCTGTAGGTCCTAAAGCGGATACGTATGCCTTTGGAGTGTTGACGTACTTTCTACTGATGCATTCGTTCCCCGAGGGAAATTTTCCCCGCCCTTGTGTTTTTAACCCCGACTTTAGGTTAAATTGGGATCACTTAGTTAACGAGTGCCTGAAACCTGATCCTACAAAACGTCCAGCCTCTCTACTGCGCCTTTTACACTCCTTAGCAAGCCCAAAAGAGAAGAGCTCTCAAAGAAGACAAGAAGAAGTAGACGCTATTCTCGATTGGGAGGAAGGGGCGGAAAAAAGAGAGGGGGAACAATTTGAGGCTGTCGGAAAAGTTGCGACAACGACCGAATTAGAAAAAGAGATTGCCCCTGCTCACACACAAATGTTGCAAGAAGTTTCTCGCATGGTAAAAAGCGATGCGAAACCTAGCCTGAAGCCCCAAGAAATTCAACGGCCTGAGTATGATCCTGACCCAGCTGCTGCTTTTCATGTGGATAGCACTGTCGCTAGATATATCCCGAAAGCAGAAGAAATCAAAGATATCGATCCCATTCAAACTGAAATGGAGTTGATTAAAGGTGGAGACTATTTCCGTGGAAGTGACGAGGGGGGACGCGATGAAAGGCCGCGTCATAAGGCTAAGCTTGACAGCTTTGCTCTTGATGTCCATCCTGTTACGAATGAACAATTTGTCCGATTTTTAGAAGTTATGGGGGGAGAAAAAGATTCAAACAACAACGATATTATCCTTTTGAAAGACTCTCGCATTCGACGGCATGGAGGAAAACTTAGCATTGAATCTGGCTATTCAAAACACCCAGTCATTGGAGTGACCTGGTATGGAGCGATTGCTTATGCCAAATGGGTCGGTAAACGTCTTCCTACGGAAGCGGAGTGGGAAGTCGCTTCAGCGTGCTGTGAGGAATTGCCTTATACAACTGGAAACAGCATTGAAAGAACCCAGGCGAACTTCTTTAGTTCTGATACAACAGCTGTTAAAAGCTATCCACCAAGTAAAATTGGACTCTATGATATGGCTGGGAATGTTTATGAATGGTGCCAGGATTGGTATGATTACAACTATTACGAAGTCGCTATGCAACGCCCGGACAATCCGAAAGGACCTATGCAAGGAGTCTATCGCGTCTTACGCGGGGGGTGTTGGAAAAGCTTAAAAGATGACTTGCGCTGCTCTCATCGCCACCGTAACAATCCAGGTGTTGTCAACCGAACCTATGGTTTCCGGTGCGCAGCCGATGTCAAAGAAGAAGCTACCTAAGGTCCCTTATGTTTTCATTGCGCAATTTGGGTAGTTCTTTTTTCCGTAATGCTTTTGATTGGATTGAACTTTTCAACGGATGATCCAAGATCAACCGTTTACCGATGAATGGTAGGGGGAGCGATTGGGTTAGGCGTATCAGGTGTTTTGCCTTGCTATTTTGGTTCATCCCGAAAAATGCAGTAGAGCGAAAAAGAAAGAAGGAAAGGATTGGAGTAGCGTCCTTAGGGCGACTAACCTGGCGCTTGTCAACTATGTGATTCTACCTGCTTGTGCGTTTTTCATGGTAAAAGCTGATCTATTAAGTGCTAGTCAAGGCGATGCAGCTGAGCAGTTTAACCTGGGATATTGCTACTATTATGGAAAAAGTGTCACGCAAAACCGCGAGATAGCTATCCAGTATTATGCTCTTGCTGCTGATCAAGATTACGCTAGAGGCGCAAATTAAATTGAGAGATTGCTATTTGGGTGTACAGAGATAGAATGGGCGCTTTTTGGAAAGTTGATGATAGTGGATATTTAGTTAATGATGCGGGGCTTCATAAAATCCAACCTGAATTTGTAAACCTTGTAGATATCACAAGTCGGGTGTTCATTCAAAACTTGGGAAGATCAATGCATAGCTGTTATGTAACAGGTTCAATTCCAAGAGGCATTGCGGTTAGAGGGCTATCGGATCTTGATGCATTCGCAATCCTCAAAAAGGGAGAAATTGATCCTGGAAAAAAGAAACTATATTAGGGTATCAGAACGCTAAATATTTCGGAAGTTACTGACTTTCAGCTTGAAACATGGGAATGGGCTGATTTGTTTAATGACAGAATGGACTCGGTTACCGAGTTTCAAGCCATACTCAAGCTCAATAGTCTGTGCATTTTTGGTGAAGATCTTTCAAAATACATAGCTCCAATAAAACCAGGGATTGCTCTAGCGAATACCGAAGTTTTTCAGTTTAGCACCGATGTAGAAGAGATGGTAAAAGCAATCGATAAAGATAGATCTTCTGAGAATATAGCGTATTGGTCTAAGCGTATCATAAAAAATCTTGTTCGCTCTTGTTTTCATATGACAATTCCAATAGAGAGTTGCTATACAAGAGACCTAAAACTGAGTGCAAAAATATTTCTGAAACATTATCCCGACAAACCCCAAATCCTGCATTTCTTGAAAATGTTAGACTTTCCTTTTTCTGATCCACTAGAACTAAAAAAGTATTTCAAAAAAGGTTTTGGGAAATGGGTACTTGAAGAAACAAAGAGATGGCTTGAGAACTATAACCCTAGAAAAGCTCCGTCTTTACCAAGAGACGTTTGCTATAAGCTCAGGCATTGAGACTTTTATTGAAACACGCCGTAAAACTTTTTTTAACAGTCTCTTTGTTTCATCTCTCACAACTTTTCTCGGTATTCTTGAATAAGATTTTTATAAGCAGACCACTTGGAATAGAGAAAGTTCCATTTAAGGGAATGTGCTTTTTCCCCCCACGTATTCGGCCGGTATTTTCGATGTAAAAGAGTCGTAAAGGAGGCGTCATGAGAACGAAGAAATGCAGTATAGATATCAAGTGTTTCGAGTTCTATTTGAGCAAACATAAGCCTTCCTGTTTCTGGCTCGATTCCTTTTCCTTTAACTTTTTCAAGCTCTTCAAGAGCGATCGCGCTATAGGACTCTGCTTCTTCAAGGCTTTTTCTAAGAAGAAGGAATTGTTCTTCGACTTTTCCAGGTGGAACCGAGAGAGGGTGGGTTTCAATCGCTTGATGAACCATTCCGTAGAGATCATAGGACTGAGAAAAGGGAATTTCATGAAGTGGAGTATGAGGTATATTTTTACATCCAAGCCCTCCTGAAGTCGCATTGATAAATGAAAATTTTGCATTATTCTTTGCGAAAGTACTGATCGTTGCACTCTCCATGACCCACTTAACAAGTGTAGCAATCGGCTTGCCATAGATGTCTTTTCGAGAAAGGAGTCTTTCAGAGCTGCGCACATCCTTCTTTCTTTTTTTGAGTCCAGCACCGTTAGATCTCACAACACCAGACATGTAAGCTTGATGATTGGTAAATGCAAGATCGACACCAACGAGAATGATGGGATTGCAACCATAGGTACAAGCGAGTTGGAGAGCCCCTGTTGTGACAGATAGAGCTTCTGTTGTAAATCCCATTTGAAGAGATGGTTGATCCAAACCGAGTTTATTTTCCATCCAGTATTCTGCCCACCCTCCCGTTTGTGTATGAAGGTAACCACTGGGACCATTACAAGTAGTAAAAATTCCTGGATGAACACGAGAAGCATAAAGAATGGGCGTTTCAAAACTACTTGCTGCCATGAAACGTTTCAACTCTTCTTCATTAGGATCGTAGGCAATCCCAAAATGAGGGATGATCCCCTGATTGCTAAGTGCAGTGATCGCCGATCCACCCGCAAAAATTAAAGCATTTTCCTGAAGAGAGCGCAAAGTTTCAATATCATTTGCAAGGGACGGGCCGGCCCCGCAAACAATCGCAGGAATTCCTTTGAAAGTATCTTTTAAACCATTCCCATCAAAAGAACTTTCCAGCCGTTGAAAGTTCGGAATAAAATTATCGATAAAATGATGATAGTAGCGATTTTCATGGAAAAGCGCATATGCAACAGTTGTTTGTCGATGGAGCTTTAGCCGAAGACGGTAAAACCGAGAACGGTAGTATTTTTTATAAGAAGCTAGAGCAATCACACCCACTTTTTCAACAGGAAAAGACTGAGCACACTCCTCTAGAAAAGTGGAAAGCTTTTTTTTATCAAGATTAAAACGAATATGGACTTGAGGGTGCGCAAGAATTTCTGCTGCATGCTCCATGTCTAAAAAGGTCTTTAAAACAGAAAGGTTTTCTTCCATAAAGATCAAATCTCTTTCTTTATTTTCTGCAAGCCACTTTTTGAAAGGAAAATAGTAATGCCCCAGCCCTAGCCCATAAATATAGACCACTTCAAGGGTTTCTAGTTTAAGGGATTTGATCGCCTCTCCGATTTCTTTGTCTAGAGGATCTTTATGGAGAGGGAAAGGAAGGGGGGTAACTTCACCTATTCTTAAAAGAAAAGAAAGACTCGGATACCGCTCTTGTAAAACATCAGTCTTCATGGTTTTCTTCGTTTTTTTCCAGATGAATTTTTCCGTTTATATCCCATTTCTTTACGTCATATTTTACAGGGGTATCATAACGTCTTTCTTCAAGAGGAGCTCCATTTTCAAAAAAACGGCGATGAAGGCCGACAGGATCTCCATTTTGATACTCCCCTTCATCAATAAGAGTTCCTCCAACGCTCCACACTCGATCAAAGGCGCTGCGCAGCCCTTTTTGAAAGCAGGTTTCTCTTTTTTTTAGACCGCTAGGCCAATAAAGGATCACTTCTCCATCCAAAGCGCCACTTTTATAATCCATTATGGTTTTAAGGGCTCCATTCTCATAGTAAAACTGTTGCTTGCCATGTAAAAGTCCCTCCTTGTATCGCTGAATCGATGCAATCTTTCCAGACAGAAAGCGTCGAGTCACTTTTCCCTCTTTTTTTCCTTCGAAATACCAGCTTTCTGAAAGACAAACACCCCCTTCACTAAAAAATCGGGAGGGGCCCTGAAGCTTTCCTTTTTGATAATAGCATTCCGATTCAATGGTCCCATCGAGATAATAAAAGAGGTGTTGCCCTTCAAAATATCCATCGACATGAAAAAAAGCGCGGAGAACCGTTCCTTTCTCATCTTTTTCCACTACCATTTCTGGAAGCTGAAGAAAGTCATTGGGAATCATCTGCGGAGCATAAGAGGCATTGATATCAATTCCAAGTTCTGGGTCTTGAATGACAAGATGTCCCTTTGTAAATTCATAAATTTCTTTCATGAATCCATCTCATTTTGATAAATCATTGGCAAATTTCTCAGTTAATTGTTGATAAAAAAGAATTTCCTGGAGCTTTTTCTCAAGCTCAAGGTTTTCCATAGATCGGATCACCGTGTCATTTTGGAGAAGATATTTCCATACTTCCCAGGTGGGAAGAAGGTAGGATTGATAAAAAACTTCCTCTTCTAAATAGCATTCATGAAGAACCATATTCTTTCCTTCAGTAAGTCTTGTTATATAATCTGCAAGAACGTCTTGAACCTTTTGTAAACTCTGCCGAAGCTCAGCGATTTTCTTTTGAAATCGCTCAAGTTTTACATGCGGAATTTTGATGATCTCTGCATGTATTTTTGAAGACAAATCAAAAGCGTTCACTGATGGTTCAATCTTTCCATCCGGAATCCCTTCGAGAAGAAGCCCAGCTTCTGAAGCATTGATGAATGTTGTCTCAGGATGATTTTGAGCAAACGCTTCAAGCCATTTTTTTGCCATTAAGAAGTCAGGGCGGGTTGTCACAGCGTTTCCGAAGCGATCGATTAAAATAAGAGGATTTTTTCTTGAGTCCTCGCCTTCTACCCCCTTTGCATAGGAAGCCTCTTTTGAAACAGAAAGATCCATTCCCACAAAATAAATGGGATTACAACCTAAAAGATGGGCAATATAAGTGGCAAATGTCGAAACATTCCACCCAGCATCGGAAGGGGGAAGATCTAAATCTTCTACTAACCAATTTTCTAACGGAAAGCTCCCACTTTCTCCCATACAAAGCTTAGGTCCATGATGACAATTTAGAAGAGAATGCGCTACTTGATTTTGATAGAATAGAGGCGTTTCAAAATAGGTTTGTCTAAAAAATCGTTCATAAGGGGGATCTGGATCGAGAGCTGCGATAAAATGAACCGAAACTTTTTCTTTTGAAAGAGGCCCCAAAGCAGATCCACTCCCCAGAATCAGCGCCTGATTTTCAACTGCTTTTAAGGTCTTTAAGCTTTTTTCAAGGGAGGGGCCTGCGCCGCAAATGATCGCTGGAATATTTTTAAACTTTCCTGCTAAAGCACTGCCATTTCTTACTTTTTTTTCATGACCTAAATTTTTGATGACATTTGAAAGCTGGCAAAGCCCATAGTCCCGGTAAAGAGCAAAGGTAAGTTCAACTCCTAAAATAGCGTCAGACAATTCTTTTTCTTCTTGCAGGGTTCCTCCGATTAATTCCCAGGGTTGATAAAGATGATCCCATACAAAAGAAGTGATGGAGTTGCCGATCTTTACCTGAGGGTGCTTTAACAACCCTAACGTAAGAAATCTTAAGTAGTAAGAGGAGTTAATAATCAGATAAACCTTTCTTTTTTGATCTATTTCAAGCCAATCAATGAGTTTTTCTTGCCAATTTTTCTGCCCTAATCCAAGAACATAAAATACCTCTGTTTTCTCTTTCGGAAGAGGAAACTTAGACAACTTTCCCACACCGTTTTTTTCTATTAAAAACTGAAAAGCAAGGAAAGGATTTTTCTTTTCAAGGGATTTTTGTTTCACCCATTCTAGAGGTTTCATCACATAACTCTTTATAATTGGGCAATCGATCTAGAGACATCGCCCGCTTTGGACCTTCCCATCCTAATAAGAATTCTCTATCATTAGCAAGACAAATAAGTGGGGCTTTAATAAAAGCATTATAGCCCATCAACTGAGCAAACATCTTTTGTTGAAGCGGAGTCCTTTTGCACTCGATCAAAAGGAGAGGACACAAGGTTTTAGTCTCACAGCAAAGAATGTCAAGTCGTCTGATCGGAACTTCTATTTGTTGAAGATGAGGGAGTTCGGAAAGTTTCTTTTCGATTGCAATGGCCTGCGGCGGATATCCGAGCTCATGCGTTAGGAGATGCAAAATCTTTTGCCGCACAAGCTCTTCAGGAATTGCCATCACCCATTTTTTTCGAATCGGGTCATAGATCTTTTTATTCTGGGTTGATGACACCATAGCTGCCATCTCGTCTTCTGTAGATCACTTTAAGGGCTTGATCTTCTTCTGAGCGATAGACCTTGAAATGATCATTAGAAAGTTCCATTTTCATGACGGCTTCATCGATTGTTAACGTCTTGAGAGGACGCTTTTTCTTTTTAATCACCTTTGGAAGCGCATAATCTTTTTGAAGATTAGCGTTATTCGCATCGATGATTTCCCGGTCAATAGCTTCCATTTCATGTTGAGCATGCTCTAAAATGTTGACTTCCATTTCAGTGACAGCGACCCCTTTATTATGATGGTCCTGAATACGACTTTTCCATTTGCGAAGCTTTGCATAGAGTTTTTCAAAAGATTTATCGATAGTAGAATACATATTTTCAGTGGTTGCTCTTACATTGACTCTGAAGTGAGAAAATTTTAGAAAAATATCGACCACATGATTGAGCTTTTGAACATCGAGGCAGACCTTTATATCAATAATATCTGTAGATAATGCTTCAATTTTAGCAATCTTCTCTTCGATATAATTTCGAATGGATTTTGTGATTTCGATATTTTTTCCAACAACACTCATCGTATAGTCTTGGTTGTTGAATTTTTGAGCACTTTTAGTCATAACAGCCCTTTTTTCTTGAGGCTTCACTCTAACCTAAACAAGAATTTTTCTCCAAAAAAAATTGTCATTTTTTATCGAAACACGCCGTAAAACCTCTTCCTTTAAGGCGCTTTTCTCATGTTGGAGTTTTTTGGCTCTCAATCTATTTCCTCCATAGAAAACAATAAGTTGAAGTATTCATAGGCCAAGAGTCTATTTTAAATAGGACCGTTAAGAAAGCATTCAAAACAAACTTTCAACGAAACTCAACAAAAACTACGTGATGATTGTCGCTGAAGGTTTGAAAATGAGTCATATCAGCAAATCCGCTAGCGGAACCGCAGAGCATCCAGGAAAATGTTCGTGGGAAATCAGGTCTTAAGCCGATCTATTTTAGATCGAGGATGGTCTGAGTTTAAAAGGGAGCTTAACTACAAGCTTGAATAGCCAGGATGAGTCTAAGCTGTAAGTGCATCCCTCACATACCTCTCAAAAATGTTGCTGTTCAAACATCGATAAAGAGAGCCGGAAAAGCCGAGAGAAGTTTTGTTGCATTCGTTGTGGGCACGAAGAGAATGCAGATATAAACGCTGCAAAGAATATTTTAGCGGCAGGACATGCCGTTTTAGCCTGCGCAGAGAAAGGCGTTAGCAGAGCCTCTAAGAAGCAGGAACCTCTAAACATGGGCAACCTAAGTTTAGCCTGAGTCATCAGGAATCTTTTTCCTTTATAGAGGAGAGGATGTCAATGATGCTAACCATGAGCATCATCAGATAAAAGAAGAAATTCTGACATGGAAAGAGAAGGTGCGCCCCGGGGGGGAATCATCTCTGGGCATAACTATGGCCGCAATCGACTCCCAGAAGTGAAAAAAGCGGTTGATGAAATTTTTGGGGATGACTTTTTTCTCGGCCGGGATGAAGCTTGGCTTCATATTAAGTGAGTACGCACCGAAGAGGACTCGAACCTCTAACCACCTGATCCGAAGTCAGGTACTCTATCCAATTGAGCTATCGGTGCAGCTTGTAAAAGCATAACAAAGTCCCACCATTCTTTCCAGAAAATTGTAAAGTGTAAAGAACGCGAAAGATAAACTACGGGAAGAATTCAATCTGTTACAGGAACCTACTCCAACTAAATCATTGATTTGGTAAAATGATTTTGCCGACATGATAGAATTTGTGACTTTTTTATGTTCTCAAGATTGGGCTGGAATATAGTATTATTAGTTTTTTGTGAGAGAAGATCAGCCTTCTCAAATCAAGCAAACTGTAGGGTGCTCATTCGGGATCCGTTCATACTGTGTGGTATGTGGTAAAACTTAAAGCATCTTAGGATGGCTGATAAGCAAAAATTCTTGATTTTTATTAATAACATAAGCGGTAGAACACAGTAAATAGTTAAGATTTTGCAACATTTTGAATATTAAGTTGGAATCGGTGATTCGGTTGATGGTTAATAAATTTTTTTTCTATTTGCATTAAAGCCATTTGTTGCCCAGAAAATTCTAGAAAACTCAAAGCTTTGTCTATAGACATCCACTGATATCTATCATCCAATTTTTTGCGCTGGAGACCTCTTTCTTCAGATGGAGGAGGAAAGCGCGATTTCCTATAGTTAATTGTACAAATAGCCGTCTACTTTTTGGATTAACCGGCAATATTTCCAGCTAATCCCTTGAGCACC